>NZ_PQVS01000003.1:0-393446 GCF_002922995.1 Lelliottia sp. 7254-16 | reverse complement strand
GTAGCGGGCGAAATGCCGTAGTGACGGCAAAGAGAACGGATGTTCGCCCCGTCTTGCGAGGCGAACAGAACAAACTCGGTACGTAATGACATGGTATCTCTCGCATCCCAGGGCATAAGCGACTCCAAAAACGGGTTCGTATGCCTTAGTTGTAAGTGTCTACCATGTCCCCGAACAAGTGTTCATGATGTCCCCGGACCGTACAGGGCGAGGGGATCAGATCGGCGTGGTTTTCGCCCTCTCCCTGTGGGAGAGGGCACCAGACCGCACTAGTTATAAAACTTCAACCGTTCTGCGATTAAATCTACAAACGCTTCCCGGTCGACATCCACCATCAGCGTGGTATTTGGCGTATTGCCGGTCAGGGAGTAGTAATCCACGACCGTCATCCCCTGGGTATATTTCCCCTGCGTCTCTACGCCGACCCAGCGATTCACCGTGGTAAAAATCTCCGGTTTTAGCAGCCAGGCGACAGTGCAGGGATCGTGCAGCGGCGCGCCCTGGAATCCCCATTTCTCGGTTTTATGGTATTCCATAAAGAAGTCGAGCAGCTCGGCGACGGTGGTCGCGACAGGATTGCCGATGGCGCGAAAACGCTCAATATCTTCCGCCATGATCTGCGCCCGGTGGGTGACATCCAGACCGGCCATCACAATCGGTATGCCCGACTGGAAGACAATCTCTGCGGCTTCCGGGTCGACGAAAATGTTGAACTCCGCCGCTGGCGTCCAGTTCCCCAGCCCCATCGCACCGCCCATGATCACGATCCGCGCGATCTTCGCGTGCAGTTCCGGGTGGCTGTTGAGCAGCAGCGCGACGTTAGTTTGCGGGCCCGTTGCCACCAGCGTCACCGGCTCGCGGCTGTCGCGCAGCACTTTCGCCATCAGCTCAACGGCAGTGCAATCCTGCGGTTTAAAGCCCGGTTCAGGCAGCGCCGGGCCATCCAGGCCGCTTTCGCCGTGAACGTTATCGGCGATGATCAGATCGCGCATCAACGGTTTTACCGCACCGCCCGCCACCGGAATATCCGTACGTTTAAGCAGCGTTAACATGCGCAAAACGTTACGCAGGGTTTTATCCGGCGTCTGGTTGCCGGCAGAAGAGGTGACCGCTTTGAGGTCTAATTCCGGTGACGCGAGGGCAAGGACCAGAGCGATGGCGTCATCATGACCGGGATCGCAATCGAGAATAATTGGCTGTGGCATAGCAAACTCCATTTTTGGCGTTATTTTGTGACAAGGTTAACGCCGCAAGATGAAGCAGACGAGAAGCAGAGACGTAAAGCGTGAAGTGGTGCGCAATCCGAAGATTACGCACCGTATTGATTAATGCAGGATTTTGGCGAGGAAGTCTTTGGCGCGGTCGGACTGCGGGTTGGCGAAGAAATCTTCTTTCGGCGAATCTTCGACAATTTTGCCTTCGTCCATAAAGATCACGCGGTTGGCGACTTTGCGGGCGAAGCCCATTTCGTGCGTCACCACCATCATGGTCATCCCTTCGTGCGCCAGTTCAACCATAACGTCCAGCACTTCGTTGATCATTTCTGGGTCGAGCGCGGAAGTTGGCTCATCGAACAGCATAGCAATCGGGTCCATACAGAGCGCACGCGCAATCGCCACGCGCTGCTGCTGGCCACCGGAAAGCTGCGCCGGGAATTTATCAGCATGAGCCGACAGCCCAACGCGTTCCAGCAGTTTTAAGCCCTTATCACGCGAGGCTTTTTTGTCGCGTTTCAGCACTTTTACCTGCGCCAGCGTCAGGTTTTCAATAATCGACAGGTGCGGGAACAGCTCGAAGTGCTGGAACACCATCCCAACGTGGGAACGCAGCTTTGCCAGATCGGTTTTTTTGTCGTTCACTTTGGTGCCATCGACCACGATCTCGCCTTGCTGCACGGGTTCAAGGCCATTGACGGTTTTAATCAGCGTCGATTTACCGGAGCCGGAAGGGCCGCACACAACGACCACCTCGCCTTTTTTCACTTCGGTTGAGCAGTCGGTCAGCACCTGAAAGTGCCCATACCATTTAGAAACATTTTTCAGGGAAATCATGAGACCGTCCTTTTCTTCAGCCAGGTCACCAACAGCGACGCGCTTAAACTAATTGCAAAATAAACTGCCCCTGCGAACAGGATCATCTCGACCTGCGTACCGTCACGCTCACCGATAGTGGAGGCGGTGCGGAAGAAGTCCGCCAGACTCAGCACATACACCAGCGATGTATCCTGGAAGAGAACGATACCCTGCGTCAGCAGCAGCGGGACCATAGCGCGAAACGCCTGTGGCAGAATAATGAGCTTCATCGACTGCCAGTGGGTCATGCCTAGCGCCAACGCCGCGCTCGATTGTCCGCGGGAGATACTCTGAATACCCGCGCGAATAATTTCTGAATAGTAAGCGGCCTCAAACATCGAGAATGCCACCATCGCCGAGATCAGGCGGATATCCGTTTTAGGCGAAAGTCCCAGTACGTTTTGCAGCAGGCCTGGAACAATCAGATAAAACCACAGCAGCACCATCACCAGCGGAATGGAGCGGAAAACGTTGACGTAGGCGGTCGCGAACCAGGCGAAAGGCTTGAAGCTCGACAGGCGCATGACGGCGAGGATCGTGCCCCAGACAATACCAATGACGATAGCAATGGCGGTGATTTTTAAGGTGATGACCAGCCCATCAAGCAGATAGGGCATGGCAGGAACAATGGAACTCCAGTCAAACTCGTACATTATTTACCCCCCAGATTGCCCGGCAGGCGAGTTTTACGTTCAACCAGGTTCATCACCAGCATGATGAATGCGTTAATCAGCACGTAGGCCACGGTGATGGCAGTGAAGGATTCCCATGCGTGTGCGGAGTAATCCAGCAGCTTGCCCGCCTGCGCCGCCATATCGACCAGACCGATAGTGGAGGCGATGGCCGAGTTTTTCACCAGGTTCATCATCTCGGAGGTCATCGGCGGAACGATCACGCGATAGGCGTTCGGCAGCAGCACGTAGCGGTAGCTTTGCGGCAGCGTCAGGCCCATTGCCAGCGCGGCGTTTTTTTGCCCGCGCGGCAGAGACTGAATCGCGGCACGCACCTGCTCGCACACGCGCGCAGCAGTGAACAGCCCAAGGCACAGCATCGAGGAGACAAAGAACTGAATGTTCGGGTCCAGCTCCGATTTAAACCACATGCCGAGATTTTCCGGCAGCAGTTCAGGAACGACCAGATACCAGGTAAAGAACTGCACGATTAACGGAACGTTACGGAACAGTTCGACGTACAGCGTGCCGAGCATAGAGAGAAAACGGTTGGGAACGGTACGTAAAATACCGAACAGCGAACCGACCAGAAACGCGATAATCCAGGCCGTTATCGATAACGCGACGGTGACCTGAAAGCCGCTCCACAGCCAGCCTAAATAGGTGGTGTTGCCGAACGGGGCCTGTTGCAGAAAAATGCCCCAGTTCCAGTCTATTGACATAATAAACTCCAGAAAAAAAAGGGTAGCAGCGCTACCCTCGAAGATTGGTGAGAAGCTCAATGTTCGCGCTGAGTGGGGAACGACCACTCAACGTATAGTCTGTCCGCGCTTCCCGACAATCGAGAGGGCAGGAGATCCCGCCCCTTAATGGTTCTAATTAGTTAAGTGCTTTGTCGTTAGGTTCTTTGAACAGGGCTTTCATGTCGTCAGACAGTTCAAAGTTCATGTTGAGATTTTTTGGTGGAATCGGATTCTTGAACCACTTATCGAACCATTTTTCCGCTTCGCCGGAGGTCTGTACCTGAGCGATGGTGTCATCGATCAGTTTTTTGAAGCCTGCGTCGTCTTTACGCAGCATACAGCCGTACGCTTCTTTCGACTGCGCCGTGCCGACGATTTCCCAGTTGTCTGGTTTCTTCGCTTTCGCACGTTCACCCGCCAGCAGTGCGTCATCCATCATAAATGCCACCGCGCGGCCGCTTTCCAGAGTACGGAAAGAGTCACCGTGGTCTTTGGCGCTGATGATGCGCATATCCAGTTTCTTCTCGTCGTTCAGCTTGTGCAGCAGCACTTCAGAGGTGGTACCGGAAGTCACAACGACCGCTTTGCCTTTCAGGTCTGCGAAGTCTTTAATCTCGCCGCCTTTTTTGGTCAGCAGACGCGTACCAACCACGAAGATGGTGTCGGAGAAGGCCGCTTGTTTCTGACGTTCGAGGTTGTTAGTGGTGGAGCCACACTCAAAATCGAAGGTGCCGTTTTGCAGCAGGGGAATACGGTTTTGCGACGTAATTGGAATCAGCTTCACCTGCAGGTCAGGTTTGTTGAGCTTCTTCTTGACCGCTTCTACGATCGCGTTGGAGTAGTCCTGAGAGTAGCCTACGACTTTTTGCGTGTTGTCGTAGTATGAGAACGGGACGGAAGATTCACGGTGGCCGACCACGATCACGCCATTTTTGGCAATCTTGTCGAGAGTGCTCCCGGCAGCCGGTGCGTCTTCAGCGTGAACGACGCCTGCGGACACGCCCATTACCAGCATTGCTGTGGCCAGTTTACGTAATTGCATACCCAACTCCTTTATTATCTGCGCCAATGACGCATTGATACCCATTGTGATGTTGTTATATCTCGCGCGATGCGAGTGCAGTGTTATGCAAGCTTGTTAACATTTAGTCTGGCTTAATGTAAAGATTTTGCTGCGTTATTGTTTATTTTTGCGAAGCGCGCCGCACCATTCAGAGGCAAAAATATCTCGTTGCACCGTTTGGGTGCTACCGATGAACTGCGATGGTGCGACAAAGTTGCACGTTAAGCCAAACCACTGAATCTGTGATTTAACAAAGCAATAGGCGTGCCAGAAATAGAATTTGAGAGGGGATTTGCCGAGTGGCGGCTGCGCCTTACCCGGCCTACAGGGATGGGTTTTGTAGGCCCGGCAAGCGAAGCGCCGCCGGGCAGAAAGGACTATCTACGACGCTGACGAAGGCTCATCAGCAGTGCGCCAAAACCAAACAGCGCGGTCAGGATCCACAGCGGCCAGTTGCCGGTGCGGGCATATGGCGTCAGGCCGGTCGTTGGCGTGACTTTGGTGGTCAACACCGCGCGGGTGAACTGCGGGAGCATCGCCTGGATTTCGCCTTTCGGACCAATCACCGCCGTAATCCCGTTGTTGGTGCTGCGCAGCAGCGGACGTGCCAGCTCAAGCGAGCGCATGCGTGCCATCTGGAAGTGCTGCCACGGGCCGATCGACTTACCAAACCAGGCGTCGTTGGAGATGGTCAGCAGATAATCCGTATCCGGACGGAAGTTATCGCGCACCTGCTCGCCCAGGATGATTTCGTAGCAGATCGCCGGCGTCAGTGCAAAACCGTGCGCATGAAGCTGCGGCTGAACGTAGGAACCCCGGCTAAAGGACGACATCGGCAAGTCGAAGAACGGTGCCAGCGGGCGCAGAATCGATTCCAGCGGTACAAACTCACCAAAAGGAACAAGGTGATTTTTGTTGTAGCGATTCGCCGATTCGTAGCTGTACGGATTGTCTTTTCCGAGCGTGATAATGGTGTTGTAAGTGTCGTAACGGTTCTGCTGGTTCAGACGCGCATCGACAATCCCGGTGATCAGCGTGCTGTTTTTGGCGCGCAGGAGATCGTCCATCATGCTCAGGAAACGCTGCTGATTGATTTCCAGATCCGGAATCGCAGACTCCGGCCAGATGATCAGGCTGGATTTACCCATCTCTTTTTGCGTCGCATCAAGATAGATTTTCAGCGTATTAACCAGCTGGTTCTCATCCCATTTCAGCGATTGTGCAATGTCTCCCTGCACCATCGACACCTGCGTCGCGCGTTCCGGCTCCAGGGTAAACCACTGGATAAAGCGCAGCGGGAAGGGAAGGGCGAACAGTACAACGGCGGCTACCAGCGGTTTCCAGTTTCGCTGAACCAGCGCCAACACCAGCAGGCCGCTCACCACCATCAGCAGGAAGTTGATCGCCTCCACACCCATCACCGGGGCCAGGCCTTTCAGCGGGCCATCAATCTGGCTGTAGCCGAACTGCAGCCACGGGAAGCCGGTTAGCACCCAGCCGCGCAGGAATTCGGTAATTTGCCAGACCACGGGAGCGGCAATAGCGACGCGCAGCCAGGTGGTTTTCGGCCACAGGCGCGACAGAATGCCCGCAAACAGACCCGTATACAGCGAGAGATACGCTGCCAGCAGCACCACCAGGAAGACGTTCACCGGGCCA
Organism: Lelliottia sp. 7254-16; assembly: GCF_002922995.1. Lineage (NCBI taxonomy): Bacteria > Pseudomonadati > Pseudomonadota > Gammaproteobacteria > Enterobacterales > Enterobacteriaceae > Lelliottia > Lelliottia sp. 7254-16. Next base: position 387,238 of record NZ_PQVS01000003.1, on the reverse strand, counting down.
GGCATTCCGCCAAACTGCGCGATGCTGACGTACACCCAGTTAATGCCGGAACCAAACAGGCCCAGACCCCAGAAGTAGCCGATAGCCGCAGCCTGAACCGGGCGACGATTCAGCGTCAGCCCTTGCAGCCCCATCAAAGAGAGAAGGGCAGCAGGCCAGATATCATAAGGAGAAAAAGCCAGCGTTCCGCTGGCTCCGAGCAACAGCGCCAGCAGCAAACGGACGCGCTGGCGCTCAAGTAATGGGGCAAATGCCATTTACATTAATCTTCCAGTTTTGGCACCGGGGAGTCGTCCGGCATTCTGACGTGAACCTGAATAATACGTCGGCTGTCGGCCATAGCGACCTTGAACTGGTAACCATCGATGTCAACGGACTCGCCACGCGCCGGGAGATGGCCAAAGGCCTGCATCACCAGCCCGCCAATGGTGTCCACCTCTTCATCGCTGAAGTGGGTGCCAAAGGTCTCGTTGAACTCTTCAATGGACGCCAAAGCGCGCACCGTCCAGGTGTGGCGGCTCAGCTGACGGAATTCGATATCGTCTTCTTCGTCGTACTCATCTTCGATTTCACCGACGATCAGTTCGAGAATATCTTCGATAGTCACAAGGCCGGAAACACCGCCAAATTCATCGATAACAATCGCCATGTGGTAGCGCTGGGAGCGGAACTCTTTGAGCATGCGGTCAACGCGCTTGCTTTCCGGAACCACCACCGCCTGGCGTAACACTTTTTCCATGCTGAAAGCGTCGGCATCGCTGCGCATAAACGGCAGCAGATCTTTCGCCATCAGAATCCCTTCGATGTGATCTTTGTCCTCGCTAATTACCGGGAAACGCGAGTGGGCCGATTCGATGATCACATCGAGGCACTCGTCCAGAGTCTGGTTGCGTTTCAGGGTAATCATCTGCGAGCGGGGGATCATAATATCGCGAACGCGCTGGTCGGCGATGTCCATGACCCCTTCGAGCATTTCGCGCGTATCTTCGTCGATAAGATCGTTCTGCCCGGAATCACGAATCAGCTCCAGGAGTTCATCACGGTTTTTCGGTTCACCGTGGAAAAGCTGGCTCAGAATGAGGGAGAAAAATCCCTTCTTGCTGGTTGTCGTGTCGCTACTGTGTGAATTGTCGTCGCTCATGGCGTAAGTTTAGGGTTCTCTTGTGAGTGTCAAGCTCGCCGCCGCAATGTTCCTTGTGCGACGGCATGGTCGGTCAGTGTCGCAAGATGCTTAACTGACTATTCTTTCTCGGCAATGTACGGATCCTCATAGCCCAGAGCAAGCATTATCTCTGTCTCGAGGGATTCCATCTCTTCCGCTTCTTCGTCTTCAATATGATCATAGCCAAGCAGATGCAGACTGCCGTGGATAACCATGTGCGCCCAGTGTGCGTCGAGCGGCTTTTGTTGCTCTTTCGCTTCCTGTTCAACCACCTGGCGGCAGATGATCAGGTCACCCAGCAGCGGCATTTCGATGCCCGGCGGTGCTTCAAACGGGAAAGAGAGCACGTTGGTCGGCTTATCTTTCCCGCGATAGGTCAGGTTCAGCTCGTGGCTTTCCGCTTCGTCAACCAGGCGAATCGTGACTTCTGACTCTTCCTGAAACTGCGGAATCACCGCATCCAGCCATGTTTGAAACTGACTTTCTTCCGGTAAACCGGAATTGTCATCACAGGCCAGCTGTAAATCGAGAATTACCTGACTCATTTGTGTTCTTGCTCCTGGGCTTCGCGTTTACGTTCCGCGGCCTGTTCTGCTTTACGTTTTTGTTCTGCTTCTTCCCATGCTTCATAGGCGTTAACGATGCGGGCGACCACTGGATGGCGCACGACATCTTCGCTGTTGAAGAAGTTGAAGCTGATTTCGTCTACTTCCGCCAGCACTTCGATGGCGTGACGCAGACCGGATTTAGTACTGCGCGGCAGGTCGATCTGAGTGATATCGCCAGTAATGACCGCTTTCGAGTTAAAGCCAATACGCGTCAGGAACATCTTCATCTGTTCGATGGTGGTGTTCTGGCTCTCGTCGAGAATGATGAACGCGTCGTTTAACGTGCGCCCGCGCATGTAGGCGAGCGGCGCTACTTCGATGACGTTACGTTCGATCAGCTTTTCGACTTTCTCAAAGCCGAGCATTTCAAACAGAGCGTCATACAGCGGGCGCAGATACGGGTCCACTTTCTGACTTAAATCGCCAGGCAGGAAGCCCAGCTTTTCACCGGCTTCTACCGCCGGGCGGGTCAGCAGGATACGACGAATATCCTGGCGCTCCAGCGCATCGACAGCAGCGGCGACGGCCAGATAAGTTTTACCTGTACCCGCCGGGCCCACGCCGAAGGTGATGTCGTGGTCGAGAATATTGGCGATGTACTGCGCCTGATTTGGTGTTCGCGGCTTGATGACGCCACGCTTGGTTTTGATATTGATGGCTTTACCGTAGTCAGGCACGCTGTCGGCGCTCTGCTCCAGCACGCGCGCTTCTTTGATGGCGAGGTGGATATGTTCAGGCTCAATGTCCTGAGTCTCGCCGCGCATCGGGGCGGTATCGACATACAGGCTGCGCAGAATATCGGCAGCGGCGTTGACGCAGATGGCGCGTCCGGTAAGTTTGAAATGGTTATCGCGACGATTGATTTCGATACCCAGACGTCGCTCCAGTTGTTTGATGTTGTCATCAAACGGCCCGCACAGACTCAGCAGGCGAGCGTTGTCTGCTGGCTCAAGGGTAAGTTCACGCGTTTCTGTATTCAAACTGTTCCTCTTAATTTGAGTGTCGTCTTACAAGAAATTATTTACGCCACAGAAAAAAGGCGCAAGCTTATGCTTGCATATTGGGGACGCCGAGGGGAAATACAAGGCCTGCCAGAGCGACAGGCCTGAAGGAATTAAGGCTGGTAAACACCGACACCTAAATCATTCTCTTTACGGGTACGGGCGATAACGGACTCCGGCGTTTCGGCCACGCGCAGCCCCATTTCCGCTTCGGTGCGCACCAGTTTGCCGCGCATGGAGTTGGTCAGCACTTCCTCAATCTCGATATCAACAAACTTACCGATCATATCTGGCGTACCTTCGAAGTTCACCACGCGGTTGTTCTCGGTGCGCCCTGACAGCTGCATCAGACTTTTACGCGAGGTGCCTTCCACCAGGATACGCTGCGTGGTGCCGAGCATACGGCGGCTCCAGGCGGTCACTTGCTGGTTGATACGCTCCTGCAGAATATACAGACGCTGCTTTTTCTCTTCTTCCGGCACATCGTCCACCATATCGGCGGCAGGCGTGCCTGGACGCGCAGAGAAGATGAAGCTAAAGCTGGTATCAAAATTCACTTCACCAATCAGCTTCATGGTGCGGGCGAAATCATCGGTGGTTTCGCCAGGGAAGCCGACGATAAAATCGGAGCTTATCTGGATATCCGGGCGCGCTTCACGCAGTTTGCGGATAATCGCTTTGTATTCCAGCACCGTATGGGTACGACCCATCAGATTCAGCACGCGGTCGGAACCGCACTGCACCGGCAGATGCAGGAAGCTCACCAGTTCAGGCGTATCGCGATAGACATCGATGATGTCATCGGTAAATTCAATCGGATGGCTGGTGGTGAAACGGACGCGGTCGATACCATCGATAGCAGCCACCAGACGCAGCAACTCGGCGAACGTGCCAGTAGAACCGTCGTAGTTTTCGCCACGCCATGCGTTCACGTTCTGACCGAGCAGATTCACTTCACGCACGCCCTGGGCGGCAAGCTGGGCCACTTCGAACAGAATATCGTCGCACGGGCGGCTGACCTCTTCACCGCGTGTATAAGGCACGACGCAGTAGGTGCAGTATTTGTTGCAGCCTTCCATGATGGAGACGAACGCGCTTGGGCCGTCGGCGCGCGGCTCGGGCAGACGATCAAATTTCTCGATTTCCGGGAAACTGACGTCAACCACCGGGCTGCGATCGCCGCGAACCGAGTTGATCATCTCCGGCAGGCGGTGCAGGGTCTGCGGGCCAAACACGATATCGACATAATGCGCGCGTTGGCGAATCATTTTGCCTTCTTGTGAGGCCACGCAGCCGCCGACGCCGATAATCAGGTCCGGATTTTTCTTTTTGAGGAGTTTCCAGCGACCTAACAGGTGGAAGACTTTTTCCTGCGCTTTTTCACGGATTGAGCAGGTGTTAAGCAGCAGGACATCGGCTTCCTCTGCCACTTCAGTCAGTTGATACCCGTGGGTGGCATTCAGCAGATCGGCCATCTTCGATGAATCGTATTCGTTCATCTGACAGCCCCAGGTTTTTATATGGAGTTTTTTAGTCATCGACTTGCTCAGGCTCAGGATTGCAAGCCGCGTATTGTAATGGTTTGGTGGGGTTGTGACCAGTATGAAGGTTGGCTGCCTCAAGGGCGAAAAAATCCGGTAAACTTAAGGGATTCTCTTAGAAAGGATTATTGACCATGACACTCCAGAAAACCGAAATCGCCGTGGTCGGCGGTGGGATGGTCGGCGGCGCACTGGCGCTCGGACTGGCACAACAGGGATTTCAGGTAACGGTTATCGAGCAGGCTGCGCCGCCCGCGTTTGATGATGCTCAGCAGCCGGATGTGCGGATCTCGGCGATCAGTGCCGCGTCGGTCGATCTGCTGCGCGGTCTGGGTGTATGGGAGGCGATCCTGGCGATGCGCGCCCATCCGTATCGCCGTCTGGAGACATGGGAGTGGGAAAACGCACACGTGAAGTTTGACGCCTCAGAGCTCAAGCTGCCGCTGTTGGGTTACATGGTGGAAAATAACGTGCTGCAGTTAGCGCTCTGGCAGGCGCTGGAGGCGCACGACAACGTGACGCTGCGGGTGCCGGATTCCCTGAAAGCACTGCATCGCCATGAGGGCGGATATGTGCTGGCGCTGGATAACGGTGATGAGCTGGCTGTAAAGCTGGTGGTTGGTGCTGATGGTGCAAATTCACAGGTGCGGCAGATGGCCGGGATTGGCATTCATGCATGGCAGTATCAACAATCCTGCATGCTGATTACCGTTAAGTGCGAAAACGATCCGGGCGACAGCACCTGGCAGCATTTTACCCCCAACGGTCCGCACGCCTTCTTACCGCTGTTTGACCGCTGGGCGTCGCTGGTGTGGTACGACACTCCGGCGCGTATTCGCCAGTTACAGAGTTTGTCGATGGAGCAGTTACAGCGTGAAATCGAGAAACACTTCCCGGCGCGTCTTGGCAAAGTCACTCCGGTGGCGGCGGGTGGATTCCCGTTGACCCGTCGCCATGCCCTGCAATACGCGCGCGAAGGGCTGGCGCTGGTGGGGGATGCGGCGCATACCATTCATCCACTGGCGGGGCAGGGTGTGAACCTGGGCTATCGTGACGTGGAAGCGTTGTTGTCGGTGATGAGCAGCGCGCGCGGCCATGCGGAACCCTGGGCGAGTGCCGCTGTACTTAAGCGCTACCAGACGCGGCGCATGGCGGATAATTTCCTGATGCAGTCGGGGATGGATCTGTTTTACGCGGGGTTCAGCAACGATCTCGCACCGGTGCGTGTTCTGCGCAATATCGGCCTGATGGCAGCAGAACGCGCAGGCGGCCTGAAACGTCAGGCATTGAAGTATGCGCTCGGACTCTAGGCAGCTTTTCCCCTCTCCTTTTGGGAGAGGGCCAGGATGAGGGAAACAAGCCGCACCGAACAAAGCACAAAAACAAAAAAGCCCGCAGAGCGGGCTTTTTTGCTGTTAAGTGGCTGGGGTACGAGGATTCGAACCTCGGAATGCTGGTATCAGAAACCAGAGCCTTACCGCTTGGCGATACCCCAACAGGGTGCGTTAAACATCTAACGACTTTTTGAAAGTGGCTGGGGTACGAGGATTCGAACCTCGGAATGCTGGTATCAGAAACCAGAGCCTTACCGCTTGGCGATACCCCAACAATTTTTCCTAGTTTACCGAAATAATCGATAAATTTCTAATTTGGTGGCTACGACGGGATTCGAACCTGTGACCCCATCATTATGAGTGATGTGCTCTAACCAACTGAGCTACGTAGCCAAACTGCTTTCTTCGATGGCTGGGGTACCTGGATTCGAACCAGGGAATGCCGGTATCAAAAACCGGTGCCTTACCGCTTGGCGATACCCCAATAATGCGGAGAACCGCTAAATCGAAGAATATGGCTGGGGTACCTGGATTCGAACCAGGGAATGCCGGTATCAAAAACCGGTGCCTTACCGCTTGGCGATACCCCATCCGTACAACGCTGACCTGGAAATGGTGCGGGAGGCGAGACTTGAACTCGCACACCTTGCGGCGCCAGAACCTAAATCTGGTGCGTCTACCAATTTCGCCACTCCCGCAAAAAAGATGGTGGCTACGACGGGATTCGAACCTGTGACCCCATCATTATGAGTGATGTGCTCTAACCAACTGAGCTACGTAGCCATCTTTTTTTCGCGTTACCTTATCGGCGTTGCGGGGCGCATTATGCGTATTGAGCCTTGCAGCGTCAATATCTTTTTCAATGAAAATCGCTGGATTGTGACTGTTTGGTTAGGTTGCGAACAGCGTGGCCGAATAATCGGCAATTATTGGTTATTAATCGCTTTTGTTCAGCAAAACGTGAGCAATAAAAAAGGCCCCGAAGGGCCTTCATGCGATCTCTGCGATTACTTATACGCTGACTGGTGAACACCCACCGCGCGTCCTGATGGATCGTTCATGGATTTGAACGATTCATCCCATTCGATGGCTTTCGCCGAGGAGCAGGCCACTGACGGGCCGCCAGGAACACATTCCGCAGCGCTCGGTACCGGGAACAGCTCTTCGAAAATTTCACGGTACAAATATGCTTCTTTCGAGCCTGGCGTGTTGTACGGGAAGCGGAAGCTGGCGGTTTCCAGCTGTTGATCGGTCACTTGCTTCGCCGCCACTTCTTTCAGGGTATCGATCCAGCTGTAGCCCACGCCATCAGAGAACTGCTCTTTCTGACGCCATGCGACGCTTGCTGGCAGGTAAGATTCAAAACATTCACGCAGAATATGTTTTTCCATTTTCCCGTTGCCGCACATTTTATCCTGCGGGTTGATGCGCATCGCCACGTCGAGGAACGATTTATCCAGGAACGGCACGCGGGCTTCAACGCCCCACGCAGACATCGCTTTGTTCGCACGAGCACAGTCAAACATGTGCAGCGCCTGCAGTTTACGCACCGTCTCTTCGTGCAGCTCTTTGGCGTTTGGCGCTTTATGGAAATACAGGTATCCGCCAAACACTTCGTCAGAACCTTCGCCCGACAGCACCATTTTAATGCCCATCGCTTTGATTTTACGCGACATCAGATACATCGGCGTCGAGGCGCGAATGGTGGTCACATCGTAAGTTTCGATGTGATAGATAACGTCGCGAATCGCATCCAGACCTTCCTGCACGGTGAAGTGAATTTCATGGTGCACGGTGCCCAGATGGTTTGCCACTTCCTGCGCGGCTTTCAGATCCGGCGCACCTTCGAGGCCTACGGCGAAGGAGTGCAGTTGCGGCCACCAGGCCTCAGAGCGTTCACCGTCTTCCACGCGACGTGCGGCGAATTTCTTGGTGATGGCAGAGATAACGGAGGAATCCAGCCCACCAGAAAGCAGCACACCGTACGGCACATCTGACATCAGGTGGCTTTTGACGGAGTCTTCCAGCGCCTGACGCAGTTCGTTTTTGTCGGTGACGTTGTCTTTCACTGCGTCAAAATCAAACCAGTCACGCTGATAGTAATGGCGAATTTCGCCGTCTTTGCTCCACAGATAGCTGCCGGCCGGGAACTCTTTAATGGTGCGGCAAACCGGGACCAGGGCTTTCATTTCAGAGGCAACGTAGAAGTTACCGTGTTCGTCGTGGCCCATGTACAGCGGAATAATACCGAGATGATCGCGGCCGATCAGGTAGGCGTCTTTTTCGCTATCGTACATCGCGAAGGCAAACATGCCCTGCAGATCGTCGAGGAACTCAGGCCCTTTTTCCTGATACAGGGCAAGGATCACTTCGCAGTCGGAACCGGTCTGGAAGGCGTAGCGGTCGCCATACTCTGCGCGCAGCGCCTGATGGTTGTAGATTTCACCGTTAACGGCCAGCGCGTGCGTTTTTTTCTCGTTATACAGCGGCTGGGCACCGGCGTTGACGTCGACAATCGACAGACGTTCGTGAGCTAAAATGGCTTTATCGCTTGCGTACACGCCGGACCAGTCTGGGCCGCGATGGCGCATCAGGCGAGAAAGCTCCAGTGCCTTTTTACGCAGTTCGCCCGCGTCAGTTTTAATATCCAGTACGCCAAAAATTGAACACATAACCTTCTCCGTTAACCCTGTTGCAGTGTGATGTTGCTTGCTTATGAAAATGCCGCAAAACAGGGTGTTCGCGCAACACTTTTACGGACGGAAAAGAAAATAACGCAATAGCTATTGCCGAATGTTGAAAAAAGAGTATGTCGAGAGCAGTTTTATTGACGATTATTCAATGAATGACGATTTTTGTTAGATTAGGTGATGTTTTTGCGGCTTAAAAATGAAAAACCACGCTCGAGGGCGTGGTTTTTTGTCAGATAACGTCGATTTCAGCCACCGACGGATAAATCCAGCTCGGTCGGAACGGCATGGCGTCGATGTCGTCGAGCGTCGACACACCCGAGAGCACAAGGATCGTTTCAAGCCCGGCCTGGAAACCGGCCAGAATATCGGTGCGCAGATTATCGCCGACAATCACCGTGTGCTCGGAGTGGGCCTGCATTTTGTTGAGCGCCGCGCGGACAATCCACGGGCTCGGTTTGCCCACTACAAAGGGTTTGCGGCCAGATATTTTCTCGATACCGGCACAGAGCGCACCGCACGCCGGGTAGTAGCCACGGCCATGAGTGTCCGGGTTGGTGGCAATAAAGCGCGCGCCGTTAGCCACGAAGTAGGCCGCTTTGTGCATCATTTCCCAGTTAAAGGAGCGGGTCTCGCCGACAATCACAAAATCAGGATTCACATCGGTGATGGTAAAGCCTGCTTTATACAGCTCGTGGATCAGCGCGCCTTCCCCGACCACGTACGCTTTTTTCCCTTCCTGACGTTTCAGGAAGTCGGCGGTCGCCATCGCGGAGGTGTAAAACACGCTGTCCGGCACGTCGACGCCCGCGGTGGCAAAGCGGTTGGCCAGATCCTGCCCGGTCTGCGACGGATAGTTGGTCAGCAGAACCAGCGGCATTCCTTTTTCCAGAATACGGTTCAGAAACTCAGCGGCACCGGGCACCGCAACGTTATCGTGCATCAGCACGCCGTCAATATCACAAATCACATTCTGAATGGTCATGAACTACCTGGCATCTCAAAAAAAGAAGGCGTCACTATAAAGCGCTCTTAGCTTTCCAGCAAACGCTGGAGCAGCAGACCGTTAAGCATGGCGCGTTTCACCAGCGCAAAAGCGCCAATGGCGGAGCGATGATCGAGCGTCGAGCGCACCACCGGCAGATTCTGACGGAAGGCTTTCAGCGCCTGAGTATTAATGCAGCCTTCGATCGCCGGAAGCAGCACTTTCTCAGCCTCGGTGATCTCACCGGCGATCACCACTTTCTGCGGGTTAAACAGGTTGATGGCAATGGCGATGGTTTTGCCCAAATGACGGCCCACTTGCTCAATCACTTCGCAGGCGAGGGCGTCGCCTTTGTTGGCGGCTTTGCAGATGGTGTTGATCTTGCAGTCTTCCAGCGTGATGCGGCTTTGATAGCCCTGTTCAAGCAAATGGCGCACACGATGTTCAATCGCAGCATTGGCGGCGACCGTTTCCAGACAACCAAAATTGCCGCAGTGGCAGCGCTCGCCAAGCGGGTCTACCTGAATGTGTCCAATCTCACCGACGTTGCCGTTACGGCCAATAAAAATGCGTCCGTTGGAGATAATCCCGGCACCTGTTCCTCGGTGTACGCGCACCAGAATAGAGTCTTCGCAATCCTGACTCGCACCAAAGTAGTGCTCCGCCAGCGCCAGGCTGCGGATATCGTGCCCGACATAACAGGTGACGTTGAAACGTTTTTCCAGCGCACCGACCAGCCCCCAGTTTTCAACCTGAATATGCGGCATATAACGAATCACGCCGCTTTCCGGGTCGACCAGGCCAGGCAGGATAACCGAGATGGCGATCAGCTCGCGGATTTTACGCTGGCAGCTTTCAATAAACTGCGCAATGGTATTCAGCAGGGCGTGTTCCAGCGTTTCTTGCGTGCGTTCCGGCAGGGGATAGTGTTCTTCTGCCACTACTTTGCTGCTCAAATCATACAGAGTGAGCGTGGTGTCATGACGACCCAGGCGCACGCCAATGGCGTGGAAATTGCGGGTTTCAGTAATGATAGAGATGGCGCGGCGGCCCCCGGTGGAGGCCTGCTGATCGACTTCTTTAATCAAGCCGCGCTCAATAAGCTGACGCGTGATTTTAGTCACGCTGGCGGGTGCAAGCTGGCTCTGTTCGGCAATCTGTATGCGCGAGATTGGACCATGCTGGTCAATCAGGCGATACACCGCCGCACTGTTAAGTTGTTTAACGAGGTCAACATTACCAATTTGAGCTTGTCCGCCAGATGTCATACTTTTACTTACTCAGTGACGACCTCGTTACCATTAACGATGGTCTTAATAATTTTATAATCGCGTGTGAAGGCGGTGAGGTTGGCCACCATGCCCGGTGCGATACCGCCCAGCTCTTTATCCACGCCGATAGCGCGAGCCGGGTAGAGTGTTGCCATACGCAGCACTTCATCCAGCGCAATACCGCAATGTTCAACCAGGTTACGTACCCCTTCGATCATCGTCAGCGCCGAGCCGCTCAGCGTTCCGTTCTCATCCACGCACAGTCCATTGCGGTAGTATATTGTTTTACCAGCAAAAATGAACTGCTCAATGTTTGCCCCTGCTGGCGCCGTGGCATCAGTCACCAGGCACAGCTTATCGCCCTTGAGGCGTTTCGCGTTGCGGATATTGGTGTAATCCACATGCAGGCCATCAGCGATAATGCCACAGTAAACGTCTGGCTCATCAAGAATCGCACCGACCAGCCCTGGTTCACGACCGGTAATGTACGGCATCGCGTTATAAAGGTGCGTTGCAAAGGTAATACCTGCACGGAAACCGGTTTTGGCTTCGGCGAGCGTGGCGTTGGAATGACCCGCAGAAACCACGATACCCGCGGCTGCCAGTTGACTTATCACTTCTGGCCCGGTCATTTCAGGCGCCAGCGTTACTTTGGTGATCACGTCCGCGTTGGCGCACATGAAATCGACCAGCTCGGCGTCCGGCTTGCGCACGTAATTCGGGTTATGCGTGCCTTTCTTGACGATGTTCAGCCACGGACCTTCAAGGTGCAGACCCAGCGCCTGATGCGGATATTTCGCCAGGTATTCACGCATCACGCGGATACCTTGCTTCATTAATTCGTCGTCGGAGGTAATGAGTGTTGGCAGATAGCTGGTGCAGCCCGATTTCTCATTGGCTTTCTGCATGATCTCCAGCGTTTCAACAGTGACCGCCTCTGGCGAGTCGTTGAACTGCACGCCGCCGCAGCCGTTCAGCTGGACGTCGATAAAACCGGGGGAGATGATTGCTCCATTGAGTGAGCGCTGTTCGATCTCCGGCGGCAGTTCAGCCTGCGGGCAGACACGTTCAATCAGGCCATTGGCGATAACAATCGCATGGTCATCCAGAATTTCATGGCCGGTATAAATCCGACCGTGGGTTAAAGCGTACATAAGACCCCCGGTTTAAAAATTCAACCGCCTCTTTGGGAAGAGGCGGCTAGTCAATTACAGACCTTTAATGTTTTCAGCTTCTAACTCGTTGAAGTATTTCAGCGTCTTCACTTTCAGTTCCATCGTAGATGGCTCGTCGCATACCACCACCGCTTTAGGATGCAGCTGCAGGCAGCTGATGGTCCACATGTGGTTCACGTTGCCTTCAACGGCGGCTTGCAGCGCCTGCGCTTTCACGTTGCCCAGCACCAGAATCATCACTTCTTCGGCATCCAGCAGGGTGCCCACGCCAACGGTCAGGGCGTATTTTGGCACCTGATTTACGTCGCCGTCGAAGAAGCGAGAGTTTGCCACGCGGGTGTCATGGGTCAGGGTTTTAATACGGGTACGAGAGGCCAGTGAAGAAGCCGGTTCGTTGAACGCGATATGACCGTCATTACCCACGCCGCCCATGAACAGGTTAATTTTGCCATAAGAGCGGATTTTTTCTTCGTACTGACGGCATTCTGCGTCAATATCAGGCGCGTTGCCATTCAGCAGGTTAATATTTTCAGGTTGAATATCAACGTGATCAAAGAAATTGCGGTGCATGAAGCTATGGTAGCTCTCCGGATGCTCCTTCGCTAAGCCTACGTATTCGTCCATGTTGAAGGTCACAACATGTTTAAAGCTAACCTGGCCTGATTTATGCATTTCGACCAGAGCCTTATACGCGGTCAGCGGGGTGCCACCGGTTGGCAGGCCGAGAACGAAAGGACGATCGGCAGTAGGTTTGAACGCGTTGATACGGTTAACGATATGGCGTGCAGCCCATTTACCGACTTGTTCAGCTGTAGCCAGGGGAATCAGTCTCATTGTTCACCTCTAAAGTTAAAGTTAAAAAAAGTGGGCGGATGGCGCGCCTTGACCTTAAATAAGCGTAACCTGGATCACGCAGGGCAGGGGTCAATCCGACTTGATTTTTTGAATGATAAAATAAGTTTTCACTGTTAGCCAGCAAAAGGGAGGGTTAATAACGGAATTTGGTGACAAAACTCACAAAAAGTATGCATTTAATTTGCGATACGAATTAATTTCTCACACACTCAGAATGCCAGTGATTCATCAACTGTATCGATAAGTTAGTGACACAATAAAAAACAGCTGAGAACGTGCCTTAAACGGGGTCTCATAGGGGGAAGCACAAGTGAGTATTCTAGGTTATTTACAAAAGGTTGGCCGCGCACTGATGGTGCCGGTTGCCACGCTGCCAGCGGCAGCAATTCTGATGGGTGTGGGCTACTGGATTGACCCAGTAAGCTGGGGTGGTGATAACGCACTTGCGGCGCTGTTCATCAAGTCCGGTTCCGCGATCATCGACAATATGTCTGTACTGTTTGCGATTGGTGTCGCTTACGGTATGTCCAAAGATAAAGACGGTGCAGCAGCATTAACCGGTTTTGTGGGCTTCCTGGTGTTGACCACACTCTGTTCTCCGGCAGCGGTTGCCATGATTCAGAAGATCCCAGTGGACCAGGTGCCTGCTGCGTTCGGTAAGATCAGCAACCAGTTCGTCGGTATCCTCGTGGGTATCATCTCTGCAGAACTGTACAACCGCTTCAGCGGCGTTGAGCTGCCGAAGGCGCTGTCGTTCTTCAGCGGCCGTCGTCTGGTGCCGATTCTGACCTCCTTCGTCATGATCGCTGTGGCGTTCATCCTGATGTACGTCTGGCCGGTTATCTTCGACGGTCTGGTAAACTTCGGTGAGCACATTCAGAAACTCGGTTCTGCGGGCGCAGGTATTTACGCCTTCTTCAACCGTCTGTTGATTCCGGTCGGTCTGCACCACGCCCTGAACTCCGTGTTCTGGTTTGACGTTGCAGGTATTAACGATATCCCTAACTTCCTCGGCGGCGCACAGTCCATCGAAACAGGTAAAGGCATTGTCGGTATTACCGGTCGTTATCAGGCGGGCTTCTTCCCGATTATGATGTTCGGTCTGCCGGGTGCGGCGCTGGCCATCTACCACTGCGCACGTCCAGAGAACAAAGCGAAAGTTCTGGGTATCATGATGGCGGGCGCATTCGCGGCCTTCTTCACCGGTATCACCGAGCCGCTGGAATTCTCCTTCATGTTCGTGGCGCCGGTTCTGTACGTGATCCACGCTGTGTTGACCGGTATCTCCGTGTTCATCGCTGCATCGATGCACTGGATTGCAGGCTTCGGCTTCAGTGCGGGTCTGGTGGATATGGTGCTGTCGTCCCGTAACCCGCTGGCGACTCACTGGTGGATGCTGATCCCTCAGGGTCTGGTGTTCTTCGTGATTTACTACGTGGTGTTCCGCTTCACTATCACCAAATTCAACCTGATGACTCCGGGTCGCGAGCTGGCTGTTGCCGGTAGCGAAGCTGATGGCCAGGACGTGAATGTGAGTGGTGATAAAGAGCAGGACGTTGCAGGCCTGGCGCGTCAGTACATCGCCGCTGTTGGTGGTTCTGACAACCTGACCGGCATCGACGCCTGTATCACGCGTCTGCGCCTCAACGTGAAAGATTCTTCTCTGGTTAACGAAGCGCTGGCAAAACGCCTGGGTGCATCTGGTGTGATTCGTCTGAACAAAACCAGCGTGCAGATTATCGTAGGCTTCGTGGCGGAAAAAATCGCTAACGCCATGAAAACCACCGGTCCGGTAGCGGCTTCTGAAGCTGCTCCTGTCGCCGCTGCACCTGTTGCGGCTAAACCTCAGGCGGTTCCTAACGCTACCACCATCGCGGCGCTGGTTTCTCCAGTCACCGGTGAAGTCGTTGCCCTGGAACAGGTTCCTGATGAAGCATTCGCCAGCAAAGCGGTCGGTGACGGCGTAGCAGTGAAACCAACGGAAAAAACCGTGGTTTCTCCAGCAGCCGGCACCATCGTGAAAATCTTCAACACCAACCATGCGTTCTGCCTCGAAACTGAGAAGGGTGCTGAGATCGTGGTCCACATGGGTATCGACACCGTTGCCCTGGGTGGTCAAGGCTTCACGCGTCTGGTTGAAGAGGGTGCCGAAGTGGTGGCAGGTCAGCCGATTCTGGAAATGGATCTGGACTTCCTGAACGCCAATGCGCGCTCCATGATTAGCCCGGTTGTTTGCAGCAACATCGACGACTTTAGCGGTCTGGTTCTCCAGGCGAAAGGTCAGGTCGTTGCCGGTCAAACGCCACTGTACGAGATTAAAGGCAAGTAATCGCTCCTGAGTAGAGTCATGCCTTAAGCGGCGGGGGTAATCCTCCGCCGCTTTTTTTTGCAGCAATCCTCCCCAATATTCACTTCAAAGCCATTTTTTGCATAACTAAAGGTTGTCACTACGTCCGGCTTATAAGATCATATCCCGTTATACGTTGTTGACGCTTTGAGGAATCCACGATGAGTGAGGCTGAAGCCCGCCCGAGTAACTTTATTCGCCAGATCATCGATGAAGATCTGGCCAGTGGTAAGCACACCACAGTTCATACCCGTTTCCCGCCGGAGCCAAACGGCTACCTGCATATCGGTCATGCGAAATCCATCTGCCTGAACTTCGGCATTGCGCAAGACTACCAGGGCCAATGCAACCTGCGTTTCGATGACACTAACCCTGTTAAAGAAGACATCGAATACGTTGAGTCCATTAAGAACGACGTGCAATGGTTAGGCTTCAGCTGGTCTGGCGATATCTGCTACTCCTCGGACTATTTCGATCAGCTGCACGCGTACGCCGTAGAGCTTATCAACAAAGGCCTGGCCTACGTTGACGAGCTGTCTGCTGACGAAATCCGCGAATACCGTGGCTCGCTGACGGCGCCGGGTAAAAACAGCCCGTTCCGCGATCGCAGCGTCGAAGAAAACCTCGCGCTGTTCGAGAAAATGCGTGCAGGTGGCTTCGAAGAAGGCAAAGCCTGTCTGCGTGCCAAAATCGACATGGCATCACCGTTCATCGTGATGCGCGATCCGGTGCTGTATCGCATTAAATTTGCCGAGCACCACCAGACTGGCAACAAGTGGTGCATCTACCCGATGTACGACTTCACCCACTGCATCAGCGATGCGCTGGAAGGCATTACGCATTCTCTGTGTACGCTGGAGTTCCAGGACAACCGTCGTCTGTACGATTGGGTTCTGGATAACATCACCATCCCTGTGCATCCGCGTCAGTACGAATTCTCTCGTCTGAATCTGGAATACACCGTGATGTCCAAGCGTAAGCTGAACCTGCTGGTGACCGACAAGCACGTTGAAGGCTGGGATGACCCGCGTATGCCGACTATCTCTGGTCTGCGTCGTCGTGGCTATACCGCAGCGGCTATTCGCGAGTTCATCAAACGTATCGGCGTGACCAAGCAGGACAACACCATTGAGATGGCGTCTCTGGAATCCTGCATTCGCGAAGATCTGAACGAAAACGCGCCGCGCGCTATGGCAGTTATCGATCCGGTTAAACTGGTTATCGAAAACTACCCGCAGGGCGAAAGCGAGCAGGTCACCATGCCGAACCATCCGAACAAACCGGAAATGGGCAGCCGTGAAGTGCCGTTCAGCGCTGAGATCTGGATCGATCGCGCTGACTTCCGCGAAGAAGCGAACAAGCAGTACAAACGTCTGGTGCTGGGAAAAGAAGTTCGCCTGCGCAATGCGTACGTGATTAAAGCTGAGCGCGTTGAGAAAGACGCCGAAGGCAACATCACCACTATCTTCTGCAGCTACGACGCAGAGACCCTGAGCAAAGACCCTGCCGACGGACGCAAAGTGAAAGGCGTGATTCACTGGGTGAGCGCAGCACACGCGCTGCCGGTCGAAATTCGTCTGTACGATCGTCTGTTCAGCATTCCGAACCCTGGCGCGGCGGAAGATTTCCTGGCGACCATCAACCAGGAATCATTGGTTATCAAGCAGGGTTATGCAGAACCTTCCCTGAAAACAGCCGAAGCGGGTAAAGCGTATCAGTTCGAGCGCGAAGGTTACTTCTGCCTTGACAGCCGTTATGCAACCGCTACCAAACTGGTATTTAACCGTACCGTTGGTCTGCGTGATACCTGGGCCAAAGCTGGCGAGTAAGCCTGGTCAATGAGAGACAAACGCCGCTTAACGCGGCGTTTTTTTTGCTTATCGATCATGCGATTACTTGAAGTGAATATTTTTGACGTAAAAATAGTGCGTCAATGAGCTGCTACTTATTTTTTTTAATAAAGTTTCGAGTAACTTGAATTAAGTCGAATAAAGAGATGTAAGCGCTATCAAATAAGTTTACCTACTGAATTTTACCGATTTTTTCCGCTTAAGCCTTGTCGGAAGCGATATGTTTCAAATCGCTACCAATTATGTGCACTTCGTCATAATCCTGCATTTTGCTCACTGAAAAGCATTGATAATTCGCGTCGCGAAAAATAGTCTAAAGGCGGTAGTTAATTCGAGGGTATTTCTGACTACCCCTGACCATTAGGTCTTTTAGATTTTTCGCCGTTTAAGGCGCTTTTATTCGTCAAAGAGGAACAATCTATGCGTACGTTCAGTGGCAAACGTAGTGCGCTGGCGCTGGCTATCGCCGGTGTGACAGCAATGTCGGGCTTTATTGCAGCTCCGCAGGCTCAGGCAGCAGGCTTTATCGATGATTCGACACTCACGGGCGGTATCTATTACTGGCAACGTGAACGTGACCGTAAAGACGTCACCGATGGCGACAAATACAAAGTAAACCTTTCTCACTCCACCTGGAACGCCAACCTGGATTTCCAGTCGGGTTATGCCGCTGATATGTTCGGTCTGGATATTGCTGCGTTCACCGCTATCGAAATGGCGGAAAACGGCGATAGCGCGCACCCGAACGAAATCGCGTTCTCCTCCAGTAATAAAGCCTACAAAGAAGACTGGTCTGGCGATAAGAGCGGGATCAGCCTGTATAAAGCGGCCGCGAAATTCAAATACGGACCAGTATGGGCGCGTGGCGGTTACATTCAGCCAACCGGCCAGACGCTGTTAGCACCACACTGGAGCTTTATGCCGGGTACCTATCAGGGTGCTGAAGCTGGGGCAAACTTTGATTACGGCGATGCGGGCGCGTTGAGCTTCTCCTACATGTGGACCAACGAGTACAAAGCGCCGTGGCACATCGAGATGGACAAGTTCTACCAAAACGATAAAAAGACCCGCGTGGAATATCTCCACTCTCTCGGCGCGAAATATGACTTCAAAAACGATCTCGTGCTGGAAGCGGCGTTTGGTCAGGCTGAAGGTTATGTCGATCAGTACTTCGCCAAAGCCAGCTACAAATTTGATATCGTTGGTGGCCCATTGACCACCAGCTACCAGTTCTACGGCACACGCGACAAAGTCAGCGATGGCAGCGTGAACGATCTGTATGACGGCACCGCATGGCTGCAGGCGCTGACTTTTGGCTACAAAATCGGGCAGGTGGATTTACGCCTCGAAGGGACTTACGTCAAAGCCGAAGGGCAGCAGGGCTACTTCCTTCAGCGTATGACGCCAACCTATGCATCGTCCAACGGTCGTCTGGATATCTGGTGGGATAACCGCTCTGACTTCAACGCCGACGGCGAAAAAGCACTCTTCTTCGGTGCGATGTATGACCTGAAAAACTGGAATCTTCCGGGCTGGGCAGTGGGTGCTTCCTACGCTTACGCATGGGATGCGAAGCCGGGTGACATGGCGACGCCAGACGCTTACTACGATCCTAACTATCGCCTGAAAGAGTCTTCTTACAGTCTCGATGCGATGTACACCCTGCAGGACGGTCGCGCTAAAGGCACCATGTTCAAACTGCACTTCACGCAGTATGACAACCATTCCGACATTCCAAGCTATGCAGGTGGTTACGGCAACATCTTCCAGGATGAGCGTGACGTGAAATTCATGGTTATCGCGCCATTTACCATCTTCTGATGAACTGTCCGGCGGGACATTCCCGCCGGAATGGAGACCGACATGTTGAAGAAATTAGTCATTGTCGCAGTACTGGCATCAGGACTGGCTGCGTGCGCTCAGCCTCAGGCCCCCAAAGAAGATTCTCGTCTCAAAGAGGCTTACAGCACCTGTATCAATACCGCTGAAGGCTCGCCGGAAAAAATCCAGGCCTGTCAGAGCGTGTTGACGGTGCTGAAGAAAGAGAAGGCACATGAGCAATTCGCCACGCAGGAAAACGTCCGCGTGATGGATTACCAGGCCTGTATCCAGGCGCGTAAGACGGGTAATGGCGAAGCGGTGAAAGCCGATTGCGGTCAGCTCTGGCAGGAGATTCGCAACAATAACGCGCAGTAATTCGCGTTGATTAACGCCCGGCAGCGAAAGCTCGCCGGGCGTTTTTGCATTTATTTCCGGCAAAAAAAAGCCAACCGTCAGGTTGGCTCAGAGTATGAAAACACGATTATTTTGTATCGTGAGCGTGCTCGTTTTCGCGGCAATCGCCTTCAGCACAGTGACCATACAGATACAGGCTATGGTTGGTCAGACGGATGCCATGACGAGTGGCAATTTCACGCTGACGTGCTTCGATAGAGTCATCGCTAAACTCAATCACCTTGCCGCAGTCGAGGCAAATCAGGTGATCGTGGTGATGCTGCTGCGTCAGTTCGAAAACGGATTTACCGCCTTCAAAATTGTGGCGGGTGACAATTCCGGCGTCATCGAACTGGTTCAGAACGCGGTATACGGTCGCCAGTCCAATCTCTTCGCCCATGTCGATCAGACGTTTGTATAAGTCTTCCGCACTGACGTGATGGTTGTCCGGTCCTTGCAGAACTTCCAGGATTTTTAAACGAGGAAGCGTCACTTTCAGGCCAGCCTTCTTTAATGCGGTATTGTTGTCAGTCATGCGGAATCTGTCCTGTTGCTAAACGGTTCACTTCTTTAGAGGAAATGAAAGAAAATGCAGTTGGGATAATGCGTCTCATTATAGAACTGCCATGCCTAAATGAAAACTGCAAGTCTCAAGCAAAGTATGCTTATAAAAACGTGGTATCACCAACAAACTTGTTCGATGGCATCCACTGTAACCCTGGGACATTGTACAGGTATGAACACAAAAGTTAAAAATTTGTAGCAATTATTTTGATTGGAATTATCTATCAATGAGGCATGGCGTAAATCGCCATGCCTCACAGATTTGATCAGGCGTTCAGAATATCGTCGAGGTGCAGTTCTTCGCGGATCTGTTTTACCCACTTGTCGACGCGCTCTGCGGTCAATTCTGGCTGACGGTCTTCGTCAATCGCCAGTCCGACAAAGTGATCGTCGTCCGCCAGGCCTTTAGAGGCTTCGAAATGATAGCCCGCCGTTGGCCAGTGGCCGACGATCGCGGCACCGCGTGGTTCAATGATGTCGCGAATAGTCCCCAGCGCATCACAGAAGTATTCCGCGTAGTCTTCCTGGTCGCCGCAGCCAAACAGGGCCACGAGCTTGCCGTTGAAATCGACTTCTTCCAGCGTCGGGAAGAAATCATCCCAGTCACACTGCGCTTCGCCGTAGTACCAGGTCGGAATGCCGAGCAGCAGAATATCGTAGCCTTCGAGATCTTCCTTGCTGCTCTTAGCAATGTCATGCACGTCGGCAACGTCTTTACCAAGCTGTTTTTGAATGTTTTTTGCGATGTTTTCGGTATTACCGGTATCGCTGCCGAAAAAAATGCCGATGATTGCCATGAGTGAAATAACCTCTTGAAACTTAATGGTATGGTGGCGCAATTTGTCCACGGATAAGGGCAATCATAGCAGAACAGGGAAGTCTGCGGAAACAGCTATCACGCGGGACTGCACTCTGTGCTACATGAAAAGGACTATTGGGTGGATTTTCGGACGATCACCTGGTGCTGCGCCATGCCTGAAGTTGTGCCATCAGCATCTCTTCAATCAGCTCACTGCGGCTGATCTCGCGCGCATCGGCCAGCTCCGTTAAGGCGTCGACAGCCTCCGCGTTGAGTTTTAGCTCGACGCGTTTAAGCCCACGACTCTTGTCGCGTTTCAGCTGATTGCGCTTATTGATGCGCAACTGTTCATCACGCGAAAGCGGATTGGTTTTTGGTCGTCCCGGTCGACGTTCAGTCGCGAACAGATCTAATGTCGTGCGGTCCGTTTGTTCTTTGGCCATGATTCAGAGACTTCGGGGGAAAACAAGCAGCCCTGCTATTGCCGGGGCGATGAGCGCGACATCATACATGACGTCAACCTGCACGCCAACGACTGGTAGCCTGCGGGCAATCAGTCGCTGGCTTTTTAATCAAATCGCGTTATCAGAGAGATAGCGGCGTATTGCTCGCAGCACCGCTTCTGGTTTTTCGGCGTGAACCCAGTGCCCGGCTCCGGCAATCACATGCGCACGCGCCTGTGGGAATTGCGCCAACAGGGCGTCGCGATACGCGTCGGTCACATACGGAGAATTGCCCCCGCGAATGAACAGGGTAGGGTGCGGCCAGGCCGGAACCTTCTGCCAGCCGACAATATCCGAATACTGGTCCCACAGCACCGGCACATTAAAACGCCATGCGCCATCGACGAATGATTTCAGCAGAAACTGCACCACGCCTTCTTCATCAAGATGCTCGCGCATTTCCGCAGCGGCTTGCTGGCGAGTCGACACGCCAGCATCGGTCACGGCATTAATGGCGGCAAAAATTTCGTCGTGACGGCGCACGTCATAATCCACCGGCGCGACATCAATCACTACCAACTGATCGATACGCTCAGGCGCCAGCGCCGTCAGCGCCATCACCGCTTTGCCACCCATCGAATGGCCAATCAGCGTCGCCTTTTCAATACTGTTCGCATCGAGCGTTTCCAGCAGATCCTGCGCCATCACGCTGTAGGTCATCTCCGGGCTGCGATCGGAAAGCCCGTGGTTGCGCATATCCACCTGCAGGATATCGTGGTCGGCCACCAGATCGCGCGCCAGCACGCCCAGGTTATCGAGACTGCCAAACAGGCCATGAACCAGTACGATGGGGGAATTATTGTTCGGCGATTGTGCAGATTGCGCTCGGCTATTCAATTTCATGGCAAAGTTCTTTTTTTACAGGTGTCAGGTTAGGGTATTATGTTGACCATTCTGCCGCCCGGCTGCAAGGTTCCAGTTTAATCTGACTTTTTGCCGCTGGCCGGGCTTGACCCTATTCGCGGTTGGGATTAGCCCTTATAATCCCAACGACTTGTATTCAGATAAGATATTGCACTGGATTAAGATGAAAACAATCGAAGTTGATGATGAGCTCTATCAGTATATTGCCAGCCACACGCGACATATTGGCGAGAGTGCGTCCGACATTTTACGGCGTATGCTGAAATTTTCCGCCGCCTCACAGCCTGCAACTCCGGTTTCTAAAGAGGTTCGTCAGCCAAATGCGGTTGCTGAAGTTAAAGCCGTCGCCCCGGTGAAAGATAAAGTGCGCGCGGTGCGTGAACTGCTGCTTTCCGATGAATACGCCGAGCAGAAAAAAGCGGTTAACCGCTTTATGCTGGTGCTGTCTACACTCTATTCACTGGATAACAAAGCGTTTGCTGAAGCCACCGATTCGCTTCATGGCCGTACCCGCGTCTACTTCGCGATCGACGAGCAAACGCTGATTGCAAACGGCAATCAAACCAAGCCTAAACATGTCCCTGGTACGCCGTACTGGGTGATCACCAATACCAATACCGGACGCAAATGCAGCATGGTCGAACACATCATGCAGTCGATGCAATTCCCGGCGGAATTGATTGAAAAGGTTTGCGGTACCATTTAACCCTTGCACAGGAAGGACCAGGCAATGGCAAATCACGATCGTGCGGGTCAGCCTGCACAACAAAGCGATTTGATTAACGTCGCTCAGCTTACCGCTCAGTACTATGTACTGAAGCCAGAAGTGGGTAACGCAGAACACGCAGTGAAGTTTGGGACGTCTGGCCACCGTGGCAGCGCGGCGCGCCACAGCTTTAACGAACCGCATATTCTGGCCATTGCCCAGGCCATCGCGGAAGAACGCGCCAAAAATGGCGTGACCGGTCCGTGCTATGTCGGTAAAGACACTCATGCGCTGTCCGAACCGGCATTCATTTCCGTGCTGGAAGTGCTGGCCGCGAACGGCGTTGACGTTATCGTGCAGGAAGACAACGGCTATACCCCAACGCCTGCGGTCTCGAACGCCATTCTGGTGCACAACAAAAAAGGCGGCGCGCAGGCTGACGGTATCGTCATCACCCCTTCGCACAACCCGCCGGACGACGGTGGTATCAAATACAATCCGCCAAACGGTGGCCCGGCTGATACCAATGTCACCAAAGTCGTCGAAGACCGCGCCAATGCGCTGTTGGCTGATGGTCTGAAAGGTGTAAAACGTATTTCTCTGGATGCCGCGATGGCTTCCGGTCATGTGAAAGAAGTGGATCTGGTTCAGCCGTTTATCGAAGGGCTGGCCGATATCGTTGATATCGCCGCGATTCAAAAAGCGGGCCTGAAGCTGGGCGTGGACCCGCTCGGCGGCTCCGGTATCGAATACTGGAAGCGCATTGCCGAATTCTACAAGCTGGATCTGACCATCGTTAACGATCAGGTTGATCAGACCTTCCGCTTTATGCACCTCGACAAAGACGGCGCCATCCGTATGGACTGCTCCTCCGAGTGTGCGATGGCCGGTCTGCTGGCCCTGCGTGACAAGTTCGATCTGGCGTTTGCTAACGACCCCGACTACGACCGTCACGGTATTGTCACCCCTGCGGGCCTGATGAATCCGAACCACTACCTGGCCGTTGCGATCAACTATCTGTTCCAGCATCGTCCACAGTGGGGCAAAGAGGTGGCCGTCGGTAAAACGCTGGTCTCTTCCGCGATGATTGACCGCGTGGTGAACGATCTGGGCCGTAAACTGGTAGAAGTGCCGGTGGGCTTCAAGTGGTTCGTTGATGGTTTGCACGATGGCAGCTTTGGCTTTGGCGGCGAAGAGAGCGCGGGCGCGTCATTCCTGCGTTTCGACGGTACGCCGTGGTCCACGGATAAAGACGGCATCATCATGTGCCTGCTGGCAGCGGAAATCACCGCGGTCACCGGTAAGAACCCGCAGGAGCACTACAACGAGCTGGCCGCTCGCTTTGGTGCGCCGAGCTACAATCGTATTCAGGCCAGTGCAACTTCTGCGCAGAAAGCGGCGCTGTCTAAGCTTTCTCCAGAGATGGTGAGCGCGGATACGCTGGCGGGTGACCCGATCACCGCGCGTCTGACGGCGGCACCGGGTAACGGTGCGTCTATCGGTGGCCTGAAAGTGATGACGGCGAACGGCTGGTTTGCTGCGCGTCCTTCCGGTACGGAAGATGCGTACAAAATTTACTGCGAAAGCTTCCTCGGCGACGAACACCGTAAGCTGATTGAGAAAGAAGCGGTAGAGATTGTGAGTGAAGTGCTGAAGAACGCATAACTCTGCGGTCTGTTTGCCGGGTGGCGGCTCCGCCTTACCCGGCCTACAAAACTGCTCTGCGGTCTGATGCCCTCACCCCAACCCTCTCCCACAGGGAGAGGGAGAAAACACTAAAAACGGCAACCTTCGGGTTGCCGTTTTGCTTTTACCTTTTTTAACTGTGCTTATTCTTCAACTCAAACCGCGGCGACACCAGCCCGTACAGCGTCCAGCCCATAAACGTCACCATCGCGCCGTACAGCATCGCTTCCTGCCCGGACGAATAGAGCGCATAGAAACTGTAAATCGCCCCAACCAACGCGACGAAATTGGCGATTTTGGCTTTGCGCGGATCGACATTCGCCATTTTCTGAATGATCACCAGCGCCGCCATCGACAGAATGTACGGAATGATATTCGTCACTACCGCCAGGTTAACCAGCACGTTGAACTGGCTGTTCAGCGACGGGCTAATGGTCATCAGCGACAAACCGCTCTGGAAAATCACAATCGCTAACATGCCCTGAACCGGCGCATCTGCTTTGCTGACGCGGGAGAAGATTTTTGGGAAATAACCGGAGTCAGCGGACGATTTAAACACCTGCGCAATGGTGAACTGCCAGCCGAGCAGCGAACCGCAGCAAGACATTACCATCAGGCCCATGATCACTTTCCCGACTTCCGGGGTGAACATCTGCGCAAACGCCAGGCCAAACGGTGCGGTAGAGTTCGCCAGATCCATGTTTGGCACGATCCCGGCAATCACGTTAGTGGAGATGATATAAATTACCGCTGCGCCCAACGTCCCGCCCAGCACCGCGATCGGCACATTGCGTTCCGGATTCTCAACGACTTCAGCGTTGGCACACGCCGATTCCAGCCCCAGGAACGCCCACAGCGTCATGGCGATAGACGACCCGACCGCCGTAAAGAACGGCACGTGATGTGGGTTCCAGGAGTTTGCGTACAGCGTCGGGCTAAACCAGAACCAGCCGATAATGCACAGACCCACCACCGGGATGATCACGCCCCAGACGGTGACGCTGCTGATCTGCCCGGTAATGCGTGCGCCGCCAAAGTTAGCCACGGTACACAGCCACAGCACGCCGATGGTCGCCAGTCCAATCTGCACCGGCGTCAGTGCGACGCCGAAGAGTTCCGTACCGTAACCGACCGCCGATATGGCAATCGCCACGTTGGCAATCAGCAGTGACACACCGTAAGTGTAGTTGGCCATAAAGTTGCCCGACTTACCGAAGGCATACTCCGCGTAACCGCCCATCCCGCCGGACTTGCGGCTGAACATCCCGCATTTGGCAAAGGCCCACGCCAGCGCCATCGAGCCGACGGCTGTCACCAGCCAGGAGATAATGGAGATCGTCCCGACCTCCGCCAGTTTGGTCGGCAGCATGATGATGCCGGAGCCCATCATATTCACCATCGTCAATACGGTGAGCTGCACCACACCCATCTTGTTGGATTTCTTACTCATAGTTTTTCCCCTTTCAGCAGCGTGGGCTGTGCGGTTGGCTGCTTAATGACATAACAGCGGACCTGTTTACGACCATCACACTCTTCGACGTAAACGCCCTGTAGCTCAGGCGCAAAGCCCGGCAGAAGGTTGATCCCTTCTTCCAGCGCGGTGAAGTAATGCAGCACTGAATCGCCCCACACTTCGCCAGGGACCACGCACAGCACGCCCGGTGGGTAAGGGAGCGCCCCTTCCGCCGCAATACGACCTTCGGCATCACGCAGGGAAACCAGCTCCACTTCGCCGCGCAGATAGGCGTAATTCGCCTCCTGTGGATTCATCTTCACAGGCGGGAAATGCGCCTTGCGGAACATCTCTTTTTGCAGCTGTTTCACGTTGTGGCGGGCGTAGAGATCGTGCATCTCCTGGCAAATCTGGCGCAGGGAATAACCGGCGTAACGTTCAGGATGCTGTTTGTAGAGTGACGGCAATACTTCTTTGAGCGGCGCGTCGGTTTCCAGCAATTTCTCGAAACGCACCAGTTGGGCAATCAGTTGCTGCAACTTACCCATATCCTCAGCAGGGGTCAGCAGGAACAAGATTGAGTTGAGGTCGCATTTCTCCGGCACTACGCCGTTTTCACGCAGGAAGTTGGCGAGGATTGTGGCCGGTACGCCGAAATCTTCATACTCACCGGTACGGGCGTTGATGCCCGGCGTGGTCAGCAGCAATTTGCACGGATCGATAAAATACTGATGTTCAGCGTAGCCTTCAAACGCATGCCAGTTTTCTCCCGGTACAAAGTGGAAGAAGCGCAGGTCAGAGGAAATCTCCGCCGTCGGCCAGCTTTCCCACGGTTTTCCGTCGACCATATCTGGCACAAACGGGCGGATAAACTGACAGTTTTGCAGGATCAATTTGCGGGCTTCGATGCCATTCACCACGCAGTCCATCCACATGTTGCGTCCGCTTTGGCCTTCGTGCATCCGGGCGTTGATGTCCAGAGCGGCAAACAACGGATAAAACGGGCTGGTGGAGGCGTGCATCATAAAGGCATTGTTCAGGCGTTTGTGTGGAACGTAGCGCTGCTGGCCTTTGATGTGGCTGTCTTTCTTGTGAATTTGCGAAGTCTGAGAGAACCCGGCCTGCTGTTTATGCACCGACTGGGTAACCAGGATCCCCGGATCGTTCTCGTTCAGTTCCAGCAGCAGCGGGGAACAATCCGCCATCATCGGAATAAATTGCTCGTAGCCGACCCACGCGGAGTCAAACAGAATGTAGTCACACAGATGACCAATTTTATCGACAACCTGACGAGCGTTATAGATGGTGCCGTCATAAGTGCCAAGCTGGATCACCGCCAGGCGGAACGGGCGCTGATCGCGGGTGCGGCCCGGTGCCACTTCAGCCACCAGTTCACGCAGATAGTTCTCTTCGAAGCAATGCGCATCTATCCCGCCGATAAAGCCGTACGGGTTGCGCGCGGTTTCCAGATAAACCGGCGTGGCTCCCGCCTGCAACAGTGCGCCGTGGTGATTGGATTTGTGGTTGTTGCGGTCGAACAGCACCAGGTCGCCTGGCGTCAACAGGGCATTCAGCACCACTTTATTGGACGATGATGTTCCGTTCAGCACGAAGTAGGTTTTGTCGGCGTTAAACACTTTGGCCGCATGTTTTTGTGCCGTGCACGGCGCACCTTCGTGAATGAGCAGATCGCCCATTGCCACGTCGGCATTACACAGGTCAGAGCGGAACAGCGTCTCACCGAAGAAATCAACGAATTGATTCCCGGCCGGGTGACGGCGGAAGAACTGGCCCCCCTGATGCCCTGGGCAGTCAAAGGCGCTATTGCCTTGTTTAACGTAATCGACCAGCGCACGGAAGAACGGCGGGCGCAGCTGGGTTTCATACTTCAGGGCAGCCGCTTCAAGCTGACGCCCGTAGAAATCGTTGCTGGTGTCGTTGCACTCAAAAACACCCTGAATGCGCGGTAAATATTCTGCTGGGACAATCTCTTCTTTGTGAGTGGCGATAAATACCGGAATCTCAAATCCGGTGGCTTCTATTTCTTCTATGGTGCCATTAAATATATCGCCAACGGCCAGAACAACGGCTGCAACATCAATATAATCCGTCGCTGTGACATCAGTCATTTCACGTGTGGTTGTAAAGCAGTCCGGGCAAGCGCGGCTGGCCGCGATTTTTAACATCTTCATAATTATCTCTTTATTTTAGGCAATATTTGTCCTTCGACTTCGTATAAAAATGAAATCGAAATATTCCGGAAAAAAAAAGCAAAGAGGGGCCGCTGATAAAAAATCAGTTAATTGCTTTTAGATGAAATAAATCCACGCCGTCCGGTGACGGAAAAAAGCGGATTTAAGGGAAAGGAGCGCAGCGCCCACAGGCAAGTGCCTGTAAGTCAGGAGTTTTCAGGATAACCTGTAAGCAGACGCGCCCTGGGTCGAAGGACTACCGGGCGTTGAAGAAATGAAAATCAAAGCTATTGCGGTGGGCGAACATCATAATATGTGTTGTCCGCCTAATATGAGGCATTAAACGATTGTTGTTTTCCATGAGTACATTTCCTTTCAGTAATTGAAAGCAAGGCCATTTTATCCATGAAAAGGCAGCAAACCGTGAAGAAGATCACCAATAACCGATCATATCAGAAATAAATATTCGTTTTGCATGAATAGAGCAGTGCATAATGCTGGTTTGTATTAATAATGTTAATACAATGTATTTCTGATGTGTTTGTTTATTTTAAAGGGAGCATATATATGCGTCCACTTAATAATTAAATACGTAACATTAAGTTGTATTAATTGAATTGAGTTAATTCTGAATAAATATTCAAAGCATGAACCGATAACCGATACCGGTTTCAGTTAATAAATGGCGGGGGCGTGCGGGGTCCATCTCCAGCTTCTGACGAAGGTGGCCCATATATATGCGTAAATAGTGACTATGCTCGACGGCGTTCGGTCCCCAAACTTGGTTCAACAGCTGGCGTTGGGTCAGGACTTTGCCGTGATTGTTGAGGAGCACCGCCAGCAGGCGAAACTCAATTGGGGTGAGATGGATCTCTTCTGCGCCGCGCAGGATGCGACGTGCAGGCAGATCGACCTGAATATCCGCAAAGGTATACACCGGGTCGGAAGGCGTGGTCGCACTGTGGCGGCGCAATGCTACGCGCAGTCGCGCCTGAAGTTCGCCAATACCAAACGGCTTACTGAGATAGTCGTCGGCCCCGGCGTCAAGCGCTGCAATTTTGTCCGTCTCTTCGGCGCGCGCCGAGAGCACAATGATCGGCATCTGGCTCCACTGGCGCACTTCGCGGATAAAATCGAGGCCGTCACCGTCGGGCAGGCCGAGATCAAGGATAACCAGATCGGGTTTGCGGGTGGCGGCTTCGATAAGCCCCCGCTGTAATGTCCCGGCGTCATACACGCGCAAGCCGTCGCCTTCCAGCGCAGCGCGCACGAAACGACTAATAGCGAGTTCATCTTCGACAATCAGGACGTTAATCACAAATCCTCTGGTAATTCATCAAGTTCTGGTGGGACATCTAGCGGAAGTGTAACACAAAAACAGGCCCCGCCTTCCGGGCGGTTATGGGCGGTAATGGTCCCGCCGTGAACGTCAACAATCGCCTGGCAAATTGCCAGCCCCAGCCCGACGCCGGGTATCGCCGACTCTTTATTCCCGCGTGCAAACTTCTCAAATATAGCGGCTTCCTGACCCGCCGGAATTCCCGGCCCGTCGTCCCACACCTCGAGGCGGAGTGCCTGATGGTAGACGCCCGCATTGAGGCCAATTTCCGCTTTTGCACCGGCGTATTTCGCAGCGTTCTCCAGCAAGTTGATCAGCACCCGTTCAAACAGCGGCCCGTCGACGTGGATCAGCGTCAGCGGTTCTGGCATATCGAGGGTAATATGCCGCCCGCCCAGGCCCGGCTCCAGCATTTTCAACGCACTGCCGACCACCTCTTCCAGCGTCAGCCACTCTTTTTTCAGGTTAAATCCGCCGGACTGAATGCGCGCCATGTCGAGCAAATTATTGACCAGCCGGGTGGTGTTCAGCACGTGCTGGCGGATTTCGCTGGCCTGCAGTGCGTGCGGGGAATTTTCCGCCGCCAGATCCAGCGTCAGGATCTCCGACTGACCAAATAGCACGGTGAGCGGAGTGCGCAGATCGTGCGACAGCGCCGCCAGCAGAGAGTTACGAATGCTCTCGCGCTCGCTCGCCAGCCGCGCCTGTTCTTCGCTGGTGGTCAACGCCAGACGCTCCAGGGCGCTGGCGACCAGCAGGGTAAAGGTCTCCAGCAGACGCTGCTGTTCCGGGATCATCAACTGGCGTAAATTCGACGGCTCAACAATCACCAGCCCGAGCGTTTTGTCGGCGCTGCGCAGGGGCAAAATCAGATACGGTACACCGGGCAGGGTGTCCGTGCCGGCTCCCGCAGGCAGACCTTTATCAAAACTCCAGCGAGCAATGGCTTCATCCCAGGGGGTCATGCCAGTGGCGGAGGTCAGCGGGCGTAATTTTCCGTGCTCGTCCGGAAGCAAAATCAGGCTGCTGGCCTGGAAGGTGGAACGAATAAACTGCTCGCTAGTCTGGACGATATCCAGCGGCGTGCGCCCGACCGCCAGTGATTTCGACATCTCATACAAGTGCCGGGTGCGCTGTTCTCGGTAGCGGGCGATACGCGCCTGATAGCGCACGCCGGCGGTGAGATTACCGATCACCAGCCCGACGGTGAGCATCACCGCGAAGGTCAAAATGTACTGCACATCCGACACGGCGAGCGTCCCGCGCGGGGCGATGAAGAAGAGGTCAAAGCTGGCGACGTTAATCACCGTGGCGAGTACCGACGGCCAACGCCCGTACAGCAATGCCACTACCACTACGCCGAGCAGATAGATCATCACCAGGTTGGCGGCGTCAAAGGCAATCAGCCACTGGCTGGCGACAATGGTAATTAAAGCGCACAGCACCGTCGCCACCAGACAGCCTCTGAGCTGGATGCGCCATTTGTCACCAAAGGTGCGCGCATCAGGGGTGCGACCGGGCAGGGGAGCGGGTTTTTCATCAAGCGCGACAATCACCAGATCCAGATCCGGCGCGCGTTTTGCCAGTTTATCGGCAAAGGATTCGCGGCTGAACCAGCGGCGGTTCTGGCGGCGACCAATGACGATTTTGCCGAGATTGTGCTCGCGGGCGTAGCGTAGAATGGCTTTATCTTCTGCCGGATCGGACAGAGTGGCGGTTTCCGCACCCAACTCCTGCGCCAGACGCAGGGCGCTGAGGATCGCGCGCCGCTGATTCTCTGGCAGGGCGTGCAGGTGCGGCGTCTCAACATAAACTGCATGCCAGGCGCTGCCAAATTTTGCCGCCAGCCGGGCGGCAGTGCGCACCAGTTTCTCATTGCCGCTGTTATGCCCAATGCACAACAAAACAGCGTCGCGGGTGTGCCAGACCCGATCCTGCCCCTGTCGATCTCGCCAGGCGCGCATCTGATCGTCCACCCGGTCGGCGGTGCGCCGCAGTGCCAGTTCGCGCAGGGCAATCAGGTTCCCTTTGCGGAAAAAATGTTCGATGGCACGTTCGGCCTGCCCGGCGATATAAACTTTGCCTTCGTGCAGACGCTGGCGCAGATCGTCCGGGGGCAGGTCGACCAGCACCACTTCATCGGCGGAATCAAAAAAGGGATCGGGGACGGTTTCGCGTACCTGGATGCCAGTGACGCCGCTGACCACATCATTCAGGCTTTCCAGATGTTGCACGTTAACGGTGGTAAAGACGTCGATACCCGCTTCCAGCAGCTCTTCAACATCCTGCCAGCGCTTGGGGTGACGAGAGCCTGGCGCATTGCTGTGCGCCAGTTCGTCCATCAGAATCAGGGCGGGACGGCGGGCAAGGGCGGCGTCGAGATCAAACTCGGTGACCAGGCGGCTGCGGTGGTTGATGCGCCGAGCGGGCTGTGTCGCCAGCCCCTCCAGCAGCGCCGCTGTCTCCTTGCGTCCGTGGGTTTCCACCACGCCAATCAGAATATCCAGCCCCTGGGCCCGTAAACGCTGCGCTTCTGTCAGCATGGCGTAGGTTTTCCCGACGCCCGCACAGGCGCCGAAAAACACTTTTAATTTGCCGCGATGCGCTTCAGCGGTCTGTTCAAGCAGCCTGTCCGGATTCGGACGCAGGGGCTCGTCGGTCATTTAGTTTTTCCTTAACGCGTCCAGCGACATATTCAGCTCAACAATGTTTACGACCGGCATGCCAAGAAAGCTGACCAGCGGTTTTTGCGTGTGTTCGGCCACCAGTTTTGTGACCTGTTCGGTGGTCAGCCCGCGTGCGGCAACGACGCGTGGAATTTGCCACGCCACGGCGGCAGGTGTCAGGCTGTAATCCAGTCCGCTGGCGGATGCGGTAACCAGCTCAACCGGCACGCTTGCGCTTGCCTGCGGATTGGCAGCGCGCAGGGCGCTAACGCGCTCGCTCACGGCTTTATCCAGCTCCGGGTTACTCCCGGCCAGGTTGCTGCCGCCCGAAGCCATTGGATTATACGGGCTTTCTGCGGTGGCGGAAGGACGTCCCTGGAAGTAGCCCGCGTCGGTAAAGTTC
This sequence comes from Lelliottia sp. 7254-16, assembly GCF_002922995.1. Lineage (NCBI taxonomy): Bacteria > Pseudomonadati > Pseudomonadota > Gammaproteobacteria > Enterobacterales > Enterobacteriaceae > Lelliottia > Lelliottia sp. 7254-16. Next base: position 355,030 of record NZ_PQVS01000003.1, on the reverse strand, counting down.
TGCCCAATCAGGCGCGAACCACGGTTCTCACCGTTTTGCAGTATCAGCGAGCCGTTTGCCTGATCCTTAAACCACCACTGGCCCAGCGCGGTGGTCACCAGCGGATACAGCCCGCCGGTGACAAGAGACAGCAGAATAAACAGAAGTATAGCGGGACGTAACATAGTCATTTGATTTCTCTCTTAAACCAGCCCGAACGCGGTCAGTAACAGGTCGATAATTTTGATCCCGATAAACGGCACCACTAATCCGCCAAGACCGTAAATCCACAGGTTGCGGCGCAACATGGCGGCGGCGGTCAGCGGTTTATAGCTCACCCCTTTCAGCGCCAGTGGGATCAGGAAGACAATAATCAGGGCGTTAAAAATGACGGCGCTGAGAATTGCCGAGGCCGGGGAGTGCAGGTGCATTACGTTCAGGGCGTTCAACTGCGGATAGGTCGCTGCAAACGCCGCCGGGATAATGGCGAAGTATTTCGCCACATCGTTGGCGATACTGAAGGTGGTGAGCGACCCACGCGTCATCAGCATCTGTTTCCCGATGTGGACCACTTCGATCAGCTTGGTCGGGTTAGAATCCAAATCGACCATGTTACCTGCTTCCTTCGCGGCCTGAGTCCCGGAGTTCATCGCCACCGCCACATCGGCCTGAGCCAGCGCCGGAGCGTCGTTAGTGCCGTCGCCGGTCATCGCCACCAGACGGCCTTCCGCCTGGTACTGACGGATCAGCGCCAGTTTTGCTTCCGGCGTCGCTTCAGAGAGGAAATCATCCACCCCCGCTTCGGCGGCAATCGCGGCGGCGGTCAGGGAGTTATCCCCGGTGATCATCACCGTTTTGATCCCCATTTTGCGCAGCTGAGCAAAGCGTTCTTTAATGCCGCCTTTGACGATGTCCTTCAGTGCAATCACCCCGAGAACGTTCGCCCCTTCGGCGACCACCAGCGGCGTAGCACCCTGACGTGCCACGCTTTCGACCAGCTGATCAACCTGCGGCGGGAAGTGGCCATTGTTTGCCTCGATGTGGCGACGAATGGCATCCACCGAGCCTTTACGAATCATGCGGTCCTGGATGTTAATCCCGCTCATCCGCGTCTGCGCCGTGAAGGGCACAAAGGTGGCGTGCAGGCTTTGTACGTCGCGCTGACGCAGATTGAAGCGCTGTTTCGCCAGAATCACGATGCTGCGCCCTTCCGGTGTTTCATCCGCCAGCGAGGAGAGCTGCGCCGCGTCGGCCAGCGTTTTTTCATCGACGCCCGGAGCAGGCAGGAAATCCGACGCCTGACGGTTCCCTAGAGTGATGGTCCCGGTTTTATCCAACAGCAGCACATCCACGTCGCCCGCCGCTTCGACCGCACGGCCGCTGGTAGCGATCACGTTCGCGCCGAGCATCCGGCTCATCCCGGCCACGCCAATCGCCGACAGCAGGCCGCCGATGGTGGTGGGGATCAGGCAGACCAGCAGAGCCACCAGTACCGTGACGCTCACTGCTGCGCCGCCGTAGGCGGAGAACGGCCACAGGGTGGCGGTTGCCAGCAGGAAGACGATGGTCAGGGCCACCAGTAAAATGGTCAGCGCGATTTCGTTCGGCGTTTTGCGACGCTGCGCGCCTTCGACCATCGCGATCATCCGGTCGAGGAAAGTTTCGCCAGGGTTAACGCTGCACTGGATCACCAGCCAGTCGGAGAGAATGCGCGTCCCGCCGGTGACCGAGGCAAAATCGCCACCGGACTCGCGGATCACTGGCGCAGATTCCCCGGTGATGGCGCTTTCGTCCACCGACGCGCCACCTTCAAGCACTTCGCCGTCACACGGAATGATGTCCCCGGCTTCCACCAGCACCACGTCGCCTTTGCGCAGTTCATCTGCCGGGACGTGATCCATCTGCGCGCCATATTTCGGCTCACGCAGTTTGCGGGCGAAGGCGGTCTTTTTGACCCCTTTCAGGCTGTTGGCCTGCGCCTTGCTGCGGCCCTCCGCCAGTGCTTCGGCAAAGTTGGCAAACAGCACGGTAAACCACAGCCACAGGCTGATCGCGCCGGTAAAGAAGGCATCGCCCGTCAGGTGTCCGGTGCTCATGGCGATGGCTAACGCAGTGGTGACCACGCTGCCAATCCAGACGATAAACATCACCGGGTTATGCCACTGCACGCGCGGGCTAAGTTTTTTCACCGCATCCATCAACGCCTGGCGAACCAGGGTCGGTTCTAAGAGGGCCAGTTGTTTACGACTCATGACTGATATCTCCGCTCAGTTAGCGTAAAGAAAGATGTTCCGCGACCGGGCCTAACGCGAGGGCGGGGATAAAGGTCAATGCACCGACCAGCAGGACGGTACCAATCAGCAGGCCAATAAACAGCGCGCCGTGTGTCGGTAGCGTACCGGTTGAGGTGGGCTGAATTTTTTTACTCACCAGCGACCCGGCGATAGCCAGCACCGGCACGATGACCCCAAAACGACCGAAGAACATGCAGAACGCCAGCAGGCAGTTCCAGAACGGTGAGTTGGCGCTCAACCCGGCAAAGGCGCTGCCGTTGTTGTTGGCGGCAGACGAGACGGCGTACAGCACTTCACTAAAACCGTGGATGCCTGGGTTGAAGATGCCGCTGCGTCCGGCTTCAGTCATCAGCGCCAGCGCGGTACCGATCAGGACGAGAGCCGGTGTGACCAGGATGGCGAGGGCGGTCAGTTTCATCTCGCGCACGTCGATTTTTTTACCCAGATACTCCGGCGTGCGGCCAATCATCAGCCCGGCGATAAACACTGCCAGCAGGACGAACAGCAACATGCCGTACAGACCGGACCCGACGCCGCCGAAGACCACTTCGCCGATCTGCATCAGCCACATCGGGATCATCCCGCCCAGTGCGGTGAAAGAGTCATGCATGGCATTCACCGCCCCGCAGGAGGCCGCCGTTGTGACCACCGCATACAGACTGCTGGCGAGAATACCGAAGCGGCTCTCTTTGCCTTCCATATTGATACTGCTATCAGCACCCAGCTGCAGGAAGTGGCTGTTACCGTGCCACTCCGCCCACATCACCAGCGCCGCGCAGACCACGAAGATAATGGACATCGCCCACAGCAAGGTTCGGCCCTGACGGCGATCGCTCACCGCATCACCGAACGCAAAGCACAGCGCGGTGGGGATCAGGAAGATAGCCAGCATCTGTACGACGTTAGTCAGCGCGGTCGGGTTTTCGAACGGATGCGACGAGTTGGCATTAAAGAAGCCACCGCCGTTGGTCCCGAGCATTTTGATCGCCTCTTGTGACGCCACCGGTCCCATCGGCAGCATCTGTTTCACCCCTTCCAGCGAGGTGTAAGACGAGTAGGGCAGGAGGTTTTGCAACGTCCCTTGCTGAATAAAGAACAGGGCGATCAGCAGAGAAATCGGCAGCAGCACCCACAGGGTGATGCGCGTGAGATCAACCCAGGCGTTACCCAGCGTGTTAATTTTTTGACGGGCAAAGGCGCGGGTCAGGGCGAAGATCACCGCGATACCGCTGGCGGCAGAGAGGAAGTTCTGCACCGTTAACCCGACCATCTGACTGAAATAACTCAGTGTGGTTTCCCCGGCATACGACTGCCAGTTGGTGTTGCTGACAAAACTGACCGCAGTGTTCAGCGCCAGATGCCAGGACAGGCCCGGCAATTGCTGCGGATTCAGCGGCAGGATGCCCTGCAACATCAGCATCGCAAACAGCGCCGCCAGCCCGACGATATTCAGCAGCAAAAGGGCGACCAGATACTGACGCCAGTTCATCTCCTCGGTGTTTATACCGAGAACGCGCCAGACTCCTTTTTCGACGCCCCCAACCGCAGGCAGTGCGCCGCCGTTAATCATCCGCGCCAGCCAGGTTCCCAGTGGCCTTGCGAGCAAGAAAAGCACCAGCAGGAAGCTGGCGATCAGTAAAAATGCCTGGGCCACCATCAGAAGGCCTCCGCATTAATCAGGGCATAAATCAGATAGCCCAACAACAGGAACACCAGCACGATGCCAGCAATCAGACCTGCACTCACAATTCACCTCCGGGTGACATTTGTCTTTGTGCAAAAGGTAGGATTTATGGCGCAAAGATTTCGCAAAAATCAGCGGGGTGGGTGTAAAAAAAGTATAAAAATGACAAAACCCTGATTTAACTAATGATAAGTATCCTGTTAACTTTTATGTAACTTAATTACAGGTGGAATGTAAATATTCACTAAACGGACGAAAATAAGTGGTCGGATGAGTGGTAAAATTACAAACAAAGCGGTACTATTTTAGCCAGATAACCACTTTTGAATTTTCCGGATAACGTTTCCGGCCAGCTATAGGGGAGAAAATCATGGATCTGTATAAAGAGTTTCCAGCACATGTAGTCTTTTTACGTCGCACCTTCGCCGTAGTGGCCGGGATTGTGGCGCTGCCAGTGATGTTGTTCTGGAAAGACCGTGCCCGTTTTTACAGCTATCTGCACCGCGTCTGGGCGAAAACCAGCGAGAAACCGGTATGGATGGATCAGGCCGAAAAAGCGACCTGCGATTTTTACTAAGATAAGATTTCACACAGCAAACAATAAAGCCCCGGATTAGGGGCTTTGTTGTTTGTGGCACCGGCCGGTTAATCTACCTGACTCTCGTTAACGTCGCTCAGTAATTGATGGCCTTTTTCTGATACGCGATAGTAAGGCATTGATGGATGCCCACTATCCTCAAAATTAACAAGCCCCTTGCTCTCTAAGGAATTAACTATGTCAACCACGTAACAAAAGCCGGGGATGTTTTTCGCGTGAAGTGTTCTATCCAACGACATCCACGTCCATTTATAATCTTTGCTCGCCAATACTTTCAGTACATTTAATTCGATAGTAGTTATCATTCCAGGGCCTCCGGGTGGTACAAATCTTCAAGTTCGCCTTTGAGTTTAAAGTCTTCTAGTGTCGCGGTGTGGACATGGTTCCATAGTTTATATCCTTCAACACCTTCAGGCTCTCCCGTTTCCCACCCCAAAATGCAATAGCGTTCAAATTCACGGCATTCATGCGTGTAGTAGTTCAAGTCTATCTGTTCAGGCGGGATTTCTCCGCGTTCTATACGCTTTAATCGTTCTACCATTACATCATTTGCAGGATCAGCGGCAAATCTGGAAAGATGTTTTTCAATGGTTGCTATGCCTGCTTGATCGATAATTGCACCTTCGGTCGAAAGATTCTCTATCGGCCCTCCAGCAAGTGCAGGTTCAAATTCCCTGCCGGTGTATGTCCCTCTCGCTCCAAAACGCTCAAGCCCTTCTAACTCTCCAGGTTCCCCTAATTCTGGAAACTTTATTTTGCCCATCGTCAGAATAGCGGCAAGAGAAGCACCTGCAACAATCAAACCTCTGTTATCCATCACCTGCTTGTAACCTGCTTGCGCGTCGCCCCCGAGTTGCTCGGCAGCTTTGCCAAATCCTTCAATATTCCCGTTATAAATCCCCCCTGCTGCAAGTAATTGACCAGCGGCCTTGCTGTTAATGGTTTGAAGCGGTTTTTCGGTCTGCGCAGTGTGGTTAAACAAGCTATTGTAATCCGCAGGAAGTGCCAAGTAGCTAAATTCTGTATTCGCCGTTAGGTGCTTGCATCGGATGTAATCATAACGCACCGTGATCGCTTCTGTATCAAGGTTGTTGTTCGAGATACTAACGTTAATAGCAGATATCGAAGCCCCACGTAATTCGATGTAGAAATACTTTTCCCACATTCCGTATCGACTTATTCGGTAAAGATTAAATTCTAACTGAAGTTTTTCGTTATTCGTGATGGCCGTCATCAGTAATGGGCTACTTTTGTCTATTAACTTGCAAAAATTAAGTGCCTTAAAATTAGCCCCTTTACTCGTACCCGTAATTCCGTTGGACAAACTGAATGCGAATATTTCATTCTCATGTCCCAATTGAAACCGATTGCCTATTGAGGCTTGCGTTCCGCAATCAGCCGAAATATCTCCCTGCTGTTCGCCGCATAATTTCAGATAAATTATGTCGCTCATACCATTTCGTCCCTTCCATATCGGAACATAAATCATAAGCGGGGATTGCCATATTAATAACTTTATAAAAGGTAGGATTTCGGATGTAAGATAGCCGCCGCCACGTTCCCGCACGCTATCTGAGACCTCCACAGAGATGTGGCGGTTTTTTTGTGTCTGTAACTTTCCGCAAATCAGCTCCGTGCAATCTTACACTTGCCCCCGTAACATAACTTCAACATTATAGAACGCTTAGGTTATGGACAATTATTCAGGAGTGTTATGACCACGCATCTGGTCTGGTTTCGCGCGGATCTGCGCCTTCATGACAACATCGCTCTTGCTGCGGCCTGTCGTTCACCCAACGTCCGCGTGCTGGCCCTGTTTATCGCCACGCCCGAACAGTGGCGGGAACACGGCATGGCTCCGCGACAAGCTGCGTACCTGCGCGCGCATCTCAATGAACTGCAACAGGGGCTGGCGCAGAAAGGCATTCCGCTCATTTATGACGAGGTGAGCGATTTTGCCGCGCAGAGCGACAAAGTGCAGCAGCTCTGCGAAGAGCATCACGTCACCCATCTTTTTTATAATTATCAGTACGAATTCAACGAACAGCAGCGCGACCGACAGCTGGAAAAAATGCTGGATACGGTGGTGTGTCAGGGATTTGACGACAGCGTGATGTTAGCCCCCGGCAGTGTAATGACCGGCAATCACGAGATGTATAAAGTCTTTACCCCGTTCAAAAATGCCTACATTAAGCGGCTGAAAGAAGGGCTGCCGGAATGTGTCGCCGCACCTGCTGCCAGAGAGAACGCACTGACTGTTTCCGCTGATCTTCATTTCGATTACCCCCAGACTGATTTCGACGCGAAACACTTCCCCGCGACCGAAAAAGCCGCCATTGCGCAATTACGCCACTTCTGCAAACAGCAGGCCGCCGAATACGAAGAACAGCGCGATTTCCCTGCCGTCGAAGGGACGAGCCGGTTATCGGCGTGTCTGGCGCTGGGTGTACTTTCGCCGCGCCAGTGCCTGCATCGCCTGCTGGCCGAACAGCCACAGGCGTTGGAGGGCGGGGCGGGCGCGGTATGGCTTAACGAGCTTATCTGGCGCGAATTTTACCGTCACCTAATGACGTATCATCCTGATTTATGTAAACATCGGCCCTTCATCCGCTGGACGGATAAGGTGCAGTGGCAGCAGGATGACGCACTGCTACAGGCATGGCAAAACGGCCAGACGGGCTATCCAATTGTCGATGCGGCGATGCGGCAGCTCAACGAAACGGGGTGGATGCACAACCGCCTGCGAATGATCGTCGCCAGCTTCCTGGTGAAAGACCTGCTGATCGACTGGCGCGTCGGGGAGCGATATTTTATTTCGCAGCTGATCGACGGCGATCTGGCGGCTAACAACGGCGGCTGGCAGTGGGCGGCCTCGACCGGAACCGACGCCGCGCCGTATTTTCGTATTTTTAACCCGACAACCCAGGGACAACGATTTGACGCGACCGGCGAGTTTATCCGCCAGTGGCTGCCGGAATTGACCGATGTGCCGGGCAAATCGATTCATGAACCCTGGGCGTGGGCGGATAAAACGGGCGAAACCCTCGATTATCCGCGCCCGGTTGTTGACCATAAACAGGCGCGAGTCGCCACACTGGCGGCCTATGAGGCTGCCCGCAAAGCGTAAGAGAGTGATGATGAAAAACAGCGAATTGGAAACCTTAATCAATGAAAAGCTGAACAGCGCCAGCTTCAGCGACTACGGTCCCAACGGCCTGCAGGTGGAAGGGCGTGAAACGGTGCAAAAAATTGTCACCGGCGTCACGGCAAGCCAGGCGCTGCTGGATGAAGCGGTGCGTCTGCAGGCGGATGCGGTGATCGTGCATCACGGTTATTTCTGGAAAAACGAAGCGCCGATCATTCGCGGCATGAAGCGTAACCGCCTTAAAACGCTGCTGGCGAACGACATCAACCTGTACGGCTGGCATCTGCCGCTGGATGCGCACCCGGAGCTGGGCAATAACGTCCAGCTCGCCCAACTACTGGGTATCAACGTGATGGGCGAAATCGAAGCGCTGGTGCCGTGGGGGGAGCTTTCGATGCCGGTTCCAGGCCTGGAATTTGCATCCTGGATTGAGGCTCGTTTGGGCCGTCGTCCTCTGTGGTGTGGCGATACTGGCCCGGATCTGGTGAGACGCGTGGCGTGGTGTACCGGCGGCGGTCAGGGCTTTATCGACAACGCCGCGCGCTTTGGCGTGGACGCCTTTATTACCGGAGAAGTGTCCGAGCAGACCATTCACTCTGCCCGCGAGCAAGGTCTGCATTTCTACGCTGCGGGGCATCACGCCACTGAACGCGGTGGTATTCGCGCCCTGAGCGAGTGGTTAACAGAAAATACCGATCTCGATGTGACCTTCATCGATATCCCGAATCCTGCCTGATGAGAGGTGCGTAAGTGCAACGAGCGCGTTGTTATTTATTAGGCGAAACGGCGGTGGTGCTGGAGCTTGAACCTCCGGTGACGATCACTACGCAAAAGCGAATCTGGCGCTTAACACAGCGACTGGCTGAAATACCGGAAGTGGTGGAAGCCATTCCGGGGATGAACAACATTACCGTGGTGTTGCGTAATCCGCAGTCGGTGGCGCTGGACGCCATCGAGCGTCTGCAACGCTGGTGGGAAGAGAGCGAAGCGCTGGAGCCGGAATCGCGCTTTATTGAAATCCCGGTAGTCTACGGCAACGATGCGGGGCCGGATCTGGGCGAAGTGGCGCGTCATGCGGCGTTATCTGAAAAGCAGGTCGTCGAGCTGCATTCCTCCGTGGATTATGTGGTGTGGTTCTTAGGCTTCCAGCCAGGTTTTCCCTATCTGGGCGGCTTGCCGGAACAGCTTGTCACGCCGCGTCGCGGGGAGCCGCGCCTGTTAGTGCCGGCGGGTTCTGTGGGGATTGGCGGGCCGCAAACCGGTATTTATCCGCTGGCCTCACCGGGCGGCTGGCAGCTTATTGGCCACACCAGCCTGCCGCTGTTTGATCCCAAACGCGAAGAACCGGTGCTGTTGCGTCCGGGCGATACCGTGCGGTTTGTGCCGCAGAAGGAGGGGGTATGTTGAAGGTGATTCGCGCGGGGTTATACACCTCGGTGCAGGATGGTGGACGAATGGGTCTGCGACAGTCCGGAATCAGCTATTGCGGCGCGCTGGATAAACCCGCGTTGCAGATTGCCAACCTGCTGGTGGGTAACGATCCGAATGCCGCAGCGCTGGAAATCACCCTCGGACAGTGCAGCGTTGAGTTTGAACGCGACGGCTGGTTTGCCCTGACGGGCGCGGGCTGTGACGCGACGCTTGACGGTGCGGCGGTCTGGACCGGCTGGCGTTTGCAGGTAAAAGCCGGACAGCGCCTGACGCTTAATCGTCCCCTGCGCGGTATGCGTAGCTATCTGGCGGTCAGCGGTGGGATTGATGTGCCGGAAGTGATGAATTCGTTCAGCACCGATCTCAAAACCGGCATGGGTGGATTTGAAGGACGACTGCTGAAAGACGGCGACAGCTTGCCGCTCGGCGAGAGCAAGCGCGAATTCGCTGAAGCACAGGGCGTCAAACAACTGCTGTGGAGCAACCGCATTCGCGCCTTGCCGGGGCCGGAATATCACGAATTTGATCAGGCCTCGCAGGATGCCTTCTGGCGTTTGCCCTGGCAGCTTAGCCCGCAGAGTAATCGCATGGGCTACCGCTTGCAAGGCCAGCAGCTGGCGCGCACCACCGATCGCGAAATGGTCTCGCACGGCCTGTTACCTGGCGTGATTCAGGTGCCGCACAACGGCCAGCCGATTGTGCTGATGAATGACGCCCAGACCACCGGCGGTTATCCGCGTATCGCCTGCATTATTGAGGCGGACATGTACCATCTGGCGCAAATTCCCCTCGGCCAACCGATCCACTTTGTTCCCTGTACGCTTGAAGAGGCGCTCGAAGCACGTCGTGTGCAGAAACAATTTATCGAACAACTGGCATGGAGGTTGAATGATCGTCGTTGATTTAAATGCAGATCTGGGCGAAGGCTGCGGAGCCGATGCCGAACTGCTGACGCTGGTTTCATCGGCCAATATCGCCTGCGGATTTCACGCCGGTGATGCACAAACCATGCTTGAGAGCGTGCGCGAGGCGTTAAAAAATGGCGTGGCGATTGGCGCGCATCCGAGCTTTCCCGATCGGGAAAACTTCGGGCGTACGGCCATGAGTCTGCCGCCGGAAACGGTTTACGCCCAGATGCTGTACCAGATTGGTGCACTTGCAACGATCGTCCGCGCCGAAGGAGGGCAACTTTGCCACGTCAAACCGCACGGGATGCTCTATAACCAGGCGGCGAAAGACGCGGTGCTGGCTGATGCCATCGCCCGCGCGATACATGCCGTCGACAGCAATTTGATTCTGGTTGGGTTGGCGGGGAGCGAATTAATTCGCGCCGGAGAGCGTTACGGACTCGCTACCCGTGAAGAAGTATTTGCCGATCGTGGTTATCGCGCTGACGGCAGTCTGGTGCCGCGCAGCGAGCCGGGTGCGCTGATTGATAATGAGGAACAGGCTCTGGCGCAAACGCTGGAAATGGTGCAGCACGGCAGGGTGAAAAGTATCAGCGGCGAATGGGCAAGCGTGCGTGCGCAAACCGTTTGCCTGCACGGTGACGGGGAACACGCGCTGGAATTTGCCCGTCGCTTGCGCAAAGAATTTGAGTTAAATAATATTAAAATCAGTGCATAACGCACAAAAAATAAACGCAAACACAACATAACAACAGGACAGAAAAAATGGCAGAGACGCTATCGCTCTGGCCACTCATCGGTATTGCGGTGATCGTGGTCGGGTTTATCTTACGTTTTAATCCGGTGCTGGTGGTGATTGTCGCCGGGATCGTCACCGGCGTGGCGGCGCATATGCCGATCGCCACCATCCTCGAAAAGTTGGGTGAAGGGTTCCTCAATACTCGTAACCTGCCCTATATCCTCCTGATTCCGTTAGCCGTTATCGGCCTGCTGGAAAGACACGGGCTGAAAGAGCGGGCTCAGGCGTGGATTGCCAAAATCCACAGCGCGACGGCGGGGCGATTACTGATCGTTTATCTCTTCGTGCGTGAGGCATCGGCGGCAATGGGGCTGACCAGTCTGGGCGGGCATCCGCAAATGGTGCGACCGTTACTGGCCCCGATGGCGGAAGGTGCGGCAGAGAAAAAATACGGTGAGCTGCCGGGTACGGTCCGCTATCGCCTGAGGGCGATGTCGGCGGCGACGGACAACGTCGGGCTGTTCTTCGGCGAAGACATCTTTGTCGCCTTCGGGGCGATTATCTTCATGCATAACTTTATGCTGGAGTCCGGGGGCATTCAGACCGAGCCGCTGCACATTGCCCTGTGGGGGATTCCGACGGCGATCTGCGCGTTTATCATCCACGCGACTCGCCTGTGGCGCCTGGACAAGCATCTTGAGCGCGAGCTGGGCAAATCGGCACACGCACAGGGAGATGCATCATGAATTTTCAACAAAGCTATCTCTACTGGCTGGCGGGGCTGATCCTGCTGATCGTCGCAGTGATGTCATTTCGTGATAAAGCCAACCCGCGCCGTATCACCACTGGCCTGTTCTGGGGCGTTTATGGTCTGATTTTCCTGCTCGGTGACTGGACGTATCAGCTGGTGGGCGATAAGCGCACCGTGCACATCGCTGTTGGTGTGGCGGTCGTCGGCCTGGCGCTGATCGCCGGTTTTGGTGGCGTGAAACTGGGCAGCTATCATCAGCGCAAACCCGAAGAGCGCGAAGTTAGCGCCAAACGTCTCGGTAACCGACTGTTTTATCCGGCGTTAGCCATTCCGGTGGTGACCGTGGTAGGCGTGCTGATGTTCAACCATGTGCCTGGATTGCAGGAAACCTTGTTCGGGCCGGGCAATCACTCGACGCTGGTGACGTTATTCTCAATGACTGCCGGATCGCTGATTGGTCTGGCGATGGCGGTCAAAATGACGCACGAAAAAGTGCATCAGCCGTTGCAGGAGGCGCGTCGTCTGCTGGATTCCATCGGCTGGGCGTTCATTCTGCCGCAGATTCTGGCGACGCTGGGCCTGCTGTTTACCGCCGCGGGTGTGGGCGACGGGATCTCCTGGCTGACCAAAACGTATCTGGCGGTGGACAGCCGCTTTATCGCCGTGGCGGTGTACGCAATCGGCATGGCGTTGTTAACCATGGTAATGGGCAATGCGTTCGCGGCGTTCCCGATTGTGACGGCGGGGATCGGCATCCCGATTCTGGTGCTCCAGCACGGTGGTAATCCGGCGGTGATGGCGGCGATTGGGATGTTCTCCGGCTACTGTGGCACGCTGATGACGCCGATGGCGGCGAACTTCAATATCGTACCCGCTGCGCTGCTGGAGCTGCCGGATAAAAACGCGGTAATCAAAGCGCAGGTGCCAACCGGCGTGCTGCTCCTGATTGCCAACGTGTTCCTGTTGTACTTCCTGATGTTCCTGTAAGGAGAGACGATGCGTTATGTATTAGTCACCGGTTTTGAGCCCTTTGGCGGCGAGACCGTTAACCCTTCGTGGGAAGTGGTCAGTCAGCTTGAGGGGAGTATTATTGACCGCTGTCGCGTGGTGACGCGCCAGCTTCCCTGCGTGTTTGGCGAATCATTAAGCGTGCTCAACGCCGCCATCGACGAGCTCAATCCGGCGGTGGTCATTGCGGTCGGGCAGGCGGGCGGGCGTGTGGATGTGACCGTCGAGCGTGTTGCGATTAATGTGGATGATGCGCGTATCCCGGATAATCGCGGTCAGCAGCCGATTGATGTCGCCATTGTGCCGGGCGGCCCGGCGGCGTGGTTTAGTTCCCTGCCGATCAAGGCGACGGTGGCGGCGATGCGCGAGAGAGGCATTCCGGCGTCGGTGTCGCAGACGGCGGGGACGTTTGTCTGCAACCACGTGATGTACGGATTGCTGCATAAAATCAGCGAAAACGCGGAGGTGAAGGGCGGGTTTATCCATATCCCTTACCTGCCTGAACAGGCCGCAGCTCATGCGGGCGCACCAAGCATGGCGGCGCAGACGGTAAAAGCGGCGCTGATCGTGGCGATTGAAGTGGCATTGCGCCAGACGGCTGACGTCAAAATCGTGGGCGGCGCGACGCACTAACCAAGGAGCTTAAATGCCAGAAGGTCCGGAGATCCGCCGCGCGGCGGATAGCCTGGAGGCGGCGATTAAGGGCAAACCACTGACCGATGCGTGGTTTGCTTTCCCTCAGTTAAAACCCTATGAAGCTCAGCTGATCGGCCAAACCGTGACGCAGATCGAGACGCGAGGCAAAGCCTTGCTGACTCATTTCAATCATAACCTGACGTTATATAGCCACAACCAGCTTTATGGCGTCTGGCGAGTGATTAATGCGGGTGAGCAACCACAAACCAATCGGGTACTGCGCGTCAGGCTGCAAACGGCGGATAAAGCCATTTTGCTCTATAGCGCGTCGGATATTGAGATGTTAACGCCGGAGCAATTGCTCACTCACCCGTTCCTGCAACGCGTTGGACCGGATGTGCTGGATATGAGCCTGACGCCAGAAGCGGTGAAAGCCCGGCTATTGTCGCCCGCATTTCGCAATCGCCAGTTCTCCGGGCTGCTGCTCGACCAGGCGTTTCTCGCCGGTTTAGGTAACTATTTACGCGTTGAAATTTTGTGGGAAGTCGGGCTGGCAGGACAACGTAAAGCCTCGCAGCTTAACGAGGTTCAGCTTGATGCTTTGTCCCACGCGTTGCTGGAGATTCCACGTCTTTCCTACAACACGCGCGGTGTGGTGGATGATAATAAACATCACGGGGCGTTGTTCCGTTTTAAGGTGTTTCATCGCGAAGGGAAGCCGTGCGAGCGGTGCGGCGGGGCGATTGAGCGAACGATGTTATCGTCGAGACCGTTTTACTGGTGCCCGGCGTGTCAGAAATAGAAAAAGCCGGGTGGCGGCTGCGCCTTACCCGGCCTACATGCAGATGCCCAAAATACCAGGAATAAATCTCCCTCTCCCTGCGGGAGAGGGTTTGGGTGAGGGAAACAAGCTGGCGCAGAAACAAAAAAGCCGGGTGGCGGCTGCGCCTTACCCGGCCTACATGCAGATGCCCAAAATACCAGGAATAAATCTCCCTCTCCTTGCGGGAGAGGGTTGGGGTGAGGGCAACAGGCTTGCGCAGAAACAAAAAAGCCGGGTGGCGGCTACGCCTTACCCGGCCTTCATTCGTACATTAGCCCGGCATATGGCCGGGCTAATTGTTACTTATTCTTTACTTCAGTCTTGAAATCACGCTGCTCGTAGCCGGTGTACAGCTGACGTGGACGCGCGATTTTCATACCTTCGCTGTGCATTTCGTTCCAGTGTGCAATCCAGCCGACAGTACGCGCCATCGCGAAGATCACAGTGAACATGGAAGACGGAATGCCCATCGCTTTCAGAATAATGCCAGAGTAGAAATCGACGTTCGGGTACAGTTTTTTCTCGATGAAGTACGGGTCGTTCAGCGCGATATGTTCCAGCTCCATCGCCACTTCCAGCAGATCATCTTTAGTACCCAGCTCTTTCAGCACTTCGTGGCAGGTTTCACGCATTACGGTAGCGCGCGGGTCATAGTTTTTGTAAACACGGTGACCGAAGCCCATCAGGCGGAAGGAGTCATTTTTGTCTTTCGCACGACGCACGAATTCAGGAATGTGCTCAACGGAGCTGATCTCTTCCAGCATCTTCAGTGCCGCTTCGTTAGCGCCACCGTGCGCCGGTCCCCACAGGGAGGCGATACCGGCTGCGATACAGGCGAACGGGTTCGCGCCTGAAGAGCCTGCGGTACGGACGGTAGAGGTCGATGCGTTCTGTTCGTGGTCAGCGTGCAGGATCAGAATACGGTCCATTGCGCGCTCAAGCACCGGGTTCACCTCGTAGGTTTCGCACGGTGTCGAGAACATCATGTTCAGGAAATTGCCTGAATAGGAGAGGTCGTTACGCGGATAAACAAACGGCTGGCCGATGGAATATTTGTAACACATCGCCGCCATAGTGGGCATTTTGGACAGCAGACGGAACGCTGCGATATCGCGGTGACGTGGGTTATTCACGTCCAGGGAATCATGGTAGAACGCCGCCAGCGCGCCGGTGATCCCACACATCACGGCCATCGGATGGGAATCACGACGGAACGCATGGAACAGACGGGTGATTTGCTCATGAATCATGGTGTGGCGGGTGACGGTAGTTCTGAACTCATCGTACTGTTCCTGCGTCGGTTTTTCGCCGTTTAACAGGATGTAGCACACTTCCAGATAGTTGGATTCGGTGGCTAACTGATCGATGGGGAAACCGCGATGGAGCAGGATACCTTCGTCACCGTCGATAAAGGTGATTTTGGATTCGCAAGATGCGGTAGAGGTGAAGCCAGGGTCAAAGGTGAATACTCCTTTAGAACCCAGTGTACGGATATCAATAACATCCTGACCGAGCGTGCCTTTTAGCACATCCAGTTCAATAGCAGTGTCACCGTTTAGAGTGAGCTTTGCCTTTGTATCAGCCATTTACGGTCTCCTTAGCGCCTTATGCTTAAGACTACGGTTTACCGGATTTGCATTCAGCTGTTTATCACATCGTTACCAGTTTGTTATTTGGCTTGCCGCTCAGCTCGCGAGGAGAAACCAGGGTACAGAGCTATGGCGCCTTGCAGGTAAACGAATGAAAAATCAGAGAAATAACAGCAAATCAGTGTCTTCGCAGTCCGAATTATTCAAACCTGTATACCACTAATAACTGTCCTGATAACTTCGGTCAATACCATCACACTGTTACATAACTAAATCTCAGGTGAAAGAGAGACCTCATAACTTTTGCGCATTATATGCCTTTTCTGCTATCGTTTGTAACAATAATGTTTAATCTTTGTCAAATCCGATGATTAAAATTTAAAATAATGTTGTTATCGTGACTCTGATCACTGTTCCGCATAAAACCCGACAAACTGTATGTAGGTTAATTGTAATGGTTTTGTGAACGACCTATACTGCCGCCAGGTCTCCGGAACACCCTGCAATCCCGAGCCACCCAGCGTTGTAACGTGTCGTTTTAGCATTTGGAAGCAATGTTTAGCATGACGCGAAGTTATAGATAAGGACGCTGCTTGACCCGCGCGCAGACCGGAGGAAGGAAATCCCGTCGTCTTTCAGGTTACAAGTGCGTTGGCTGTGCCGCTTACCCGGCCTTAATGCCTTCCTGTAATCCGAAGTCCAAAGGGAATTATAAGAACAGCATGTGGGCGTTATTCATGATAAGAAATGTGAAAAAACAAAGACCTGTCAATCTGGATCTCAAAACGATCCGATTCCCTGTAACGGCAATAGCGTCCATTCTCCACCGTGTCTCCGGTGTGATTACGTTCGTGGCAGTGGGTATTCTGCTGTGGTTACTGGGTACCAGCCTCTCTTCTCCTGAAGGATTCCTCCAGGCCTCGGCCATCATGAACAGCTTCTTCGTGAAATTTATCATGTGGGGCATTCTGACTGCACTGGCGTACCACGTTGTTGTGGGCGTTCGCCATATGCTGATGGACTTTGGCTATCTGGAAGAAACCCTCGAAGTAGGGAAACGTTCCGCCAATATTTCATTTGTGATTACTGTCGTGCTTTCAATTCTTGCAGGAGTCCTCGTATGGTAAGCAACGCCTCCGCATTAGGACGCAACGGCGTACATGACTTCATTCTGGTCCGCGCTACCGCCATCGTCCTCACCCTTTACATCATCTACATGATCGGTTTCTTCGCGACCAGCGGCGAACTGACGTGGGAGATCTGGAGCGGGTTCTTCGGATCTGCCTTCACCAAAGTGTTCACCCTGCTGGCTCTGTTCTCGATCCTTATTCATGCCTGGATTGGCATGTGGCAGGTGTTGACCGATTACGTTAAACCTCTCGCGATTCGCCTGCCGTTGCAGTTGCTGATTGTTGTCGCGCTGGTGGTTTACGTTATTTATGGATTTGTTGTGGTGTGGGGTGTGTGATGAAACTGCCAGTCAGAGAATTTGATGCTGTTGTGATTGGTGCCGGTGGCGCAGGTATGCGCGCGGCGCTACAAATTTCCCAGAGCGGCCAGACCTGTGCGCTGCTCTCTAAAGTGTTCCCAACCCGTTCCCATACCGTATCTGCGCAAGGTGGTATCACCGTGGCGCTCGGTAATACCCATGAAGATAACTGGGAATGGCATATGTATGACACGGTGAAAGGCTCCGATTATATCGGTGACCAGGACGCCATCGAATATATGTGTAAGACCGGCCCGGAAGCGATTCTTGAGCTGGACCACATGGGCCTGCCGTTCTCCCGTCTGGAAGATGGCACTATTTATCAGCGTCCGTTTGGCGGCCAGTCGAAAAACTTCGGCGGCGAGCAGGCGGCACGTACTGCGGCAGCGGCTGACCGTACCGGCCACGCACTGCTGCACACTCTCTATCAGCAGAACCTGAAAAACCACACCACCATTTTCTCCGAGTGGTATGCGCTGGATCTGGTGAAAAACGAAGATGGCGCAGTGGTCGGGTGTACCGCCCTGTGCATCGAAACCGGTGAAGTGGTTTACTTCAAAGCTCGCGCAACGGTGCTGGCGACCGGCGGAGCAGGCCGTATTTACCAGTCCACCACCAACGCCCACATTAACACCGGCGACGGCGTAGGCATGGCAATCCGCGCAGGTGTGCCTGTGCAGGACATGGAAATGTGGCAGTTCCACCCGACCGGTATCGCCGGTGCTGGCGTTCTGGTGACAGAAGGCTGTCGTGGTGAAGGTGGCTATCTGCTGAACAAACACGGTGAACGCTTCATGGAGCGTTATGCCCCGAATGCAAAAGACCTGGCGGGTCGTGACGTGGTGGCGCGTTCTATCATGATCGAAATCCGTGAAGGTCGCGGCTGCGATGGTCCGTGGGGCCCGCACGCGAAACTGAAACTGGATCACCTGGGTAAAGAAGTTCTGGAATCCCGCCTGCCGGGCATCCTGGAGCTGTCGCGCACCTTCGCGCACGTCGACCCTGTCAAAGAGCCAATTCCGGTTATCCCAACCTGCCACTACATGATGGGCGGTATTCCGACCAAAGTGACCGGTCAGGCGCTGACCGTAAACGAGCAGGGCGAAGACGTGGTGATTCCTGGCCTGTTCGCCGTTGGCGAAATTGCCTGCGTATCGGTCCACGGTGCAAACCGTCTTGGCGGCAACTCGCTGCTCGACCTGGTGGTGTTTGGTCGTGCGGTTGGCCTGCATCTGCAAGAATCTATCGCTGAACAAGGCGATCTGCGCGATGCGACTGAAGCTAACATTGAAGCGTCCCTTGAGCGTCTCAATCGCTGGAATGGCAACCGCGACGGCGAAGATCCGGTGGAAATCCGCAAAGCGCTGCAAGAATGTATGCAGCACAACTTCTCGGTATTCCGCGAAGGCGATGCGATGGCCAAAGGGCTTGAGCAGCTGAAAGTGATCCGCGAGCGTCTCAAAAATGCCCGTCTGGACGACACTTCCAGCGAGTTCAACACCCAGCGCGTCGAGTGCCTTGAGCTTGATAACCTGATGGAAACTGCTTACGCAACGGCGGTCTCCGCAAACTACCGCACCGAAAGCCGTGGCGCGCATAGCCGCTTCGACTTCCCGGATCGTGACGACGAAAACTGGCTGTGCCATTCCCTGTATCTGCCAGAGTCGGAATCCATGACGCGACGTGAAGTCAACATGGAACCGAAACTGCGTCCGGCGTTCCCGCCGAAGATTCGTACCTATTAATGCGGAGACAGGATAATGAAACTCGAATTCTCAGTTTATCGTTATAACCCGGATGTTGATGACGCTCCGCATATGCAGGATTACACCCTGGAAGCGGAAGAAGGTCGCGACATGATGCTGCTTGATGCGTTAATGCAGCTGAAAGAAAAAGATCCGACACTGTCGTTTCGTCGTTCCTGCCGTGAAGGGGTGTGTGGCTCCGACGGCGTGAACATGAACGGCAAAAATGGCCTGGCCTGTATCACCCCGATTTCGGCGTTGCAGCGTGCAGGACAAAAAATTGTGATCCGTCCTCTGCCTGGCCTGCCGGTCGTTCGCGATTTGGTGGTGGACATGGGGCAATTCTATGCACAATATGAGAAGATTAAGCCTTACTTGTTGAATAATGGGCAGAATCCACCCGCTCGCGAGCATTTACAGTCGCCAGAGCAGCGTGAAAAACTCGATGGCCTGTACGAATGTATTCTCTGTGCATGCTGTTCGACCTCTTGCCCGTCGTTCTGGTGGAACCCGGACAAGTTTATCGGCCCGGCTGGCCTGCTGGCCGCGTATCGCTTCCTGATTGACAGCCGCGATACCGAAACCGACAGCCGCCTGGAAGGGTTGAGTGATGCTTTCAGCGTATTCCGCTGCCATAGCATCATGAACTGCGTCAGTGTATGTCCTAAGGGGCTGAACCCGACGCGCGCCATCGGCCATATTAAGTCGATGCTGTTGCAGCGCAGTGCCTAAGTAATACCGCCGGATGGCGCTTCGCTTATCCGGCCTACGTAACAGTAGGCCCGGTAAGCGGAGCGCCACCGGGCAAAGCAAAGATAGATAGCAGGAAACCTTTAAAAACTGCCGGACCCGCCTTCTCCCTCTCCCTTAGGGAGAGGGGCGGGGTGAGGGGAAACCCTCGGACAGTTTCTAAAGGTTCCTTCGCGAGCCAAGCTGAGACAAGAGCTCGCAGGTGAACCCCGGCACGTACACGAGGTGTGCGTGGTAGTTTCTACGGCGAAATAAGCATAAAAATGCTTAAGGGATCACGATGCAGAACGGCGCAATGAAAGCCTGGCTGGACTCTTCTTTCCTCTCTGGTGCAAACCAAAGCTGGATCGAACAGCTCTATGAAGACTTCTTAACCGATCCTGACTCAGTGGACGCTAACTGGCGTTCCATGTTCCAGCAGTTACCTGGCACTGGGGTCAAACCGGATCAATTCCATTCCAAAACACGTGATTATTTCCGTCGTCTGGCGAAGGATGCCTCACGTTACTCTTCCTCGATCTCTGACCCTGACACCAATGTGAAGCAGGTAAAAGTCCTGCAGCTCATCAATGCTTATCGCTTCCGTGGTCACCAGCATGCGAACCTCGACCCGCTGGGACTGTGGAAACAAGACCGTGTGGCGGATCTCGATCCGGCGTACCACGATCTGACCGAGGCGGATTTCCAGGAAAGCTTTAACGTCGGCTCCTTTGCCAGCGGCAAAGACACGATGAAGCTGGGAGAGCTGCTTGAGGCGCTCAAACAAACCTATTGTGGCTCCATCGGTGCAGAGTACATGCACATCACCTCCACAGACGAAAAACGCTGGATCCAGCAGCGCATCGAATCGGTGACCGGCCACGCCAGCTTTAGCGTTGAAGAGAAAAAACGCTTCCTGAGCGAACTGACCGCAGCAGAAGGCCTGGAACGTTACCTCGGTGCAAAATTCCCGGGGGCAAAACGCTTCTCCCTTGAAGGCGGCGATGCCTTAGTGCCAATGCTGAAAGAGCTGATTCGTCATGCGGGCAACAGCGGCACCCGTGAAGTGGTGCTGGGTATGGCGCACCGTGGTCGTCTGAACGTACTGGTTAACGTGCTGGGTAAAAAACCGCAGGACCTGTTCGACGAATTCGCGGGCAAACATAAAGAACATCTCGGTACCGGTGACGTGAAGTACCACATGGGCTTCTCATCGGATATCGAAACCAACGGCGGTCTGGTTCACCTGGCGCTGGCGTTTAACCCGTCGCACCTCGAAATCGTCAGCCCGGTGGTTATCGGTTCCGTGCGTGCGCGTCTGGACAGACTGGACGAACCAAGCAGCAATAAAGTACTGCCAATCACCATTCACGGTGATGCGGCGGTCACCGGCCAGGGCGTCGTTCAGGAAACCCTGAACATGTCCAAAGCGCGTGGTTACGAAGTGGGCGGTACCGTTCGCATCGTCATCAATAACCAGGTGGGCTTCACGACCTCTAACCCGCTGGATGCGCGCTCCACGCCGTACTGTACTGACATCGGTAAAATGGTGCAGGCGCCGATCTTCCACGTGAACGCCGATGACCCGGAAGCGGTCGCTTTCGTGACACGTCTGGCGCTGGACTTCCGTAACACCTTTAAACGCGATGTGTTCATCGACCTGTTCTGCTATCGCCGTCACGGCCATAACGAAGCGGACGAGCCGAGTGCAACCCAGCCGCTGATGTACCAGAAAATCAAAAAGCATCCGACGCCGCGTAAAATCTACGCCGACAAACTGGAAGCGGACAAAATCGCGACCCTCGAAGATGCCACCGAGCTGGTTAACCTTTACCGCGATGCGCTGGATGCCGGCGAGTGCGTGGTGAAAGAGCTGCGTCCGATGAACATGCACTCCTTTACCTGGTCGCCGTACCTCAACCACGAGTGGGATGAGAGCTACCCGAACAAGGTCGAGATGAAGCGTCTGCAGGAGCTGGCAAAACGCATCAGCACCGTGCCAGAAGCCATCGAGATGCAGTCCCGCGTGCAGAAAATTTACTCCGACCGTCAGTCAATGGCGGCAGGCGAGAAACTGTTCGACTGGGGCGGCGCAGAAAACCTGGCCTACGCAACGTTGGTTGACGAAGGCATTCCGGTGCGTCTGTCCGGTGAAGATGCGGGCCGTGGGACCTTCTTCCACCGCCACGCAGTGATTCACAACCAGACCAACGGTTCCACTTACACTCCGCTGCAGCACGTGCACAACGGTCAGGGCCAGTTCAAGGTCTGGGACTCCGTGCTGTCTGAAGAAGCGGTTCTGGCGTTCGAATACGGCTATGCCACTGCAGAACCACGCACCCTGACCATCTGGGAAGCGCAGTTCGGTGACTTCGCCAACGGCGCACAGGTGGTTATCGACCAGTTCATCAGCTCCGGCGAGCAGAAATGGGGCCGTATGTGTGGCCTGGTGATGCTCCTGCCACACGGCTACGAAGGGCAGGGCCCGGAGCACTCCTCCGCGCGTCTGGAACGTTATCTGCAGCTCTGCGCCGAGCAGAACATGCAGGTGTGCGTGCCATCTACCCCGGCTCAGGTTTACCACATGCTGCGTCGTCAGGCGCTGCGCGGGATGCGTCGTCCGCTGGTGGTGATGTCACCGAAATCGCTGCTGCGTCATCCACTGGCGGTGTCCAGCCTCGATGAGCTGGCGAACGGCACCTTCCAGCCTGCGATTGGTGAGATTGATGATCTCGATCCGCAAGGCGTGAAGCGCGTAGTGATGTGTTCTGGTAAGGTTTATTTCGACCTGCTGGAACAGCGCCGCAAGAAAGATCAGAAAGATGTCGCCATCGTGCGTATCGAGCAGCTTTATCCGTTCCCGCATCAGTCGGTGCAGGAAGCGTTGAAACCGTACGCACACGTGCATGATTTTGTCTGGTGCCAGGAAGAGCCGCTTAACCAGGGCGCATGGTACTGCAGCCAGCATCATTTCCGTGATGTGATTCCATTTGGGTCCGCCCTGCGTTACGCAGGTCGCCCGGCCTCCGCCTCTCCGGCGGTAGGGTATATGTCCGTTCACCAGAAGCAACAGCAAGATCTGGTGAATGACGCGCTGAACGTCGAATAATTTAAGGATACATAATGAGTAGCGTAGATATTCTTGTTCCCGACCTGCCTGAATCCGTCGCTGACGCAACGGTAGCGACCTGGCATAAAAAACCGGGCGATAGCGTTAAGCGCGATGAAGTGCTGGTAGAAATCGAAACTGACAAAGTGGTACTGGAAGTACCGGCATCGGCGGATGGCATTCTGGATGCAGTGCTGGAAGACGAAGGCACCACCGTGACTTCTCGTCAGATCCTCGGTCGCCTGCGTGAAGGCAACAGCGCGGGTAAAGAGTCCAGCGCTAAGTCTGAAAGCAAAGAGTCCACTCCGGCTCAGCGTCAGCAAGCGTCTCTGGAAGAACAAACCAACGATGCGCTCAGCCCGGCGATCCGTCGCCTGCTGGGTGAACACAATCTCGAAGCCAGCGCCATTAAAGGCACCGGTGTTGGCGGTCGTCTGACCCGTGAAGATGTGGAAAAACATCTGGCAAAAGCGCCTGCTAAAGAAGAAGCCAAAGCACCGGCGGCTGCAGCCCCTGCGGCAGCACAGCCTGCGCTTGGCGCACGCAGTGAAAAACGCGTGCCGATGACTCGCCTGCGTAAGCGTGTGGCTGAGCGTCTGCTGGAAGCGAAAAACTCCACCGCGATGCTGACCACCTTCAACGAAGTCAACATGAAGCCAATCATGGACCTGCGTAAGCAGTACGGTGACGCGTTTGAAAAACGTCACGGTATCCGTCTGGGCTTTATGTCCTTCTACGTGAAAGCGGTCGTTGAAGCGCTGAAACGTTATCCGGAAGTGAATGCTTCTATCGATGGCGAAGATGTGGTTTACCACAACTACTTCGACGTCAGCATGGCGGTTTCCACGCCGCGCGGCCTGGTGACCCCGGTTCTGCGTGACGTTGATACCCTGGGCATGGCGGATATCGAGAAGAAAATCAAAGAGCTGGCGCTGAAAGGCCGTGACGGTAAATTGACCGTTGAAGACCTGACCGGCGGTAACTTCACCATCACCAACGGTGGTGTATTCGGTTCCCTGATGTCTACCCCAATCATCAACCCGCCGCAGAGCGCGATTCTGGGTATGCATGCCATCAAAGACCGCCCAATGGCGGTTGACGGTAAAGTCGAGATCCTGCCAATGATGTATCTGGCGCTCTCTTACGATCACCGTCTGATTGATGGTCGTGAATCTGTGGGTTATCTGGTGGCAATTAAAGAGCTGCTGGAAGATCCAACGCGTCTGCTGCTGGACGTGTAGTAGTTTTAGCCTCACCTGCACTGTAGGCCGGATACGCGCTGCGCGACCGGCCTATAGGATTGAAATAACGATTACCTGAAGGATGGATAGAACACATGAACTTACATGAATATCAGGCCAAACAGCTGTTTGCCCGGTATGGCTTACCGGCTCCGGTGGGTTATGCCTGTACTACCCCACGTGAAGCTGAAGAAGCCGCATCTAAAATTGGTTCCGGCCCTTGGGTAGTTAAGTGTCAGGTTCACGCTGGTGGCCGTGGTAAAGCGGGCGGTGTGAAAGTTGTTAAGAGCAAAGAAGAGATTCGCGCCTTTGCTGAACACTGGCTGGGCAAACGCCTGGTGACCTACCAGACAGACGCGAACGGCCAGCCGGTTAACCAGATCCTGGTGGAAGCGGCGACTGACATCGCAAAAGAATTGTACCTCGGCGCGGTTGTAGACCGTAGCTCCCGTCGCGTGGTGTTCATGGCGTCTACCGAAGGCGGCGTGGAAATCGAAAAAGTGGCGGAAGAAACCCCGCACCTGATCCACAAAGTGGCTATCGATCCGCTGGCAGGCCCTATGCCTTACCAGGGTCGCGAGCTGGCGTTCAAACTGGGTCTGGAAGGTAAACTGGTTCAACAGTTCACCAAGATCTTCATGGGCCTGGCAAACATCTTCCTTGAGCGCGATCTGGCGCTGATCGAAATTAACCCGCTGGTGATCACCACTCAGGGCGACCTGATCTGCCTCGACGGTAAACTGGGCGCTGACGGCAACGCATTGTTCCGCCAGTCCGATCTGCGCGAAATGCGCGATCAGTCTCAGGAAGATCCGCGTGAAGCGCAGGCTGCACAGTGGGAACTGAACTACGTGGCGCTGGATGGCAACATCGGCTGCATGGTTAACGGTGCGGGCCTGGCAATGGGCACCATGGACATCGTTAAACTGCACGGCGGCGAGCCGGCTAACTTCCTTGACGTGGGCGGCGGCGCGACCAAAGAGCGCGTGACCGAAGCGTTCAAAATCATCCTCTCTGACGACAACGTGAAAGCCGTTCTGGTTAACATCTTCGGCGGTATCGTGCGTTGCGACCTGATCGCTGACGGCATCATCGGTGCGGTAGAAGAAGTGGGCGTGAACGTCCCGGTTGTGGTTCGTCTGGAAGGGAACAACGCTGAACTCGGCGCGAAAAAACTGGCTGACAGTGGCCTGAATATTATTGCAGCGAAAAGTCTGACGGATGCAGCTCAGCAGGTTGTTGCCGCAGTGGAGGGGAAATAATGTCCGTTTTGATTGATAAGAACACTAAAGTTATCTGCCAGGGCTTCACCGGTAGCCAGGGGACTTTCCACTCCGAACAAGCGATTGCTTACGGTACGCAGATGGTTGGCGGTGTGACGCCAGGCAAAGGCGGCACCACGCATCTGGGCCTGCCGGTGTTCAACACCGTGCGTGAAGCAGTAGAAGCAACAGGCGCAACGGCGACTGTTATCTACGTTCCAGCTCCGTTCTGCAAAGATTCCATTCTGGAAGCGATCGACGCAGGCATCAAACTGATCATCACCATTACCGAAGGCATCCCGACCCTGGATATGCTGACTGTAAAAGTGAAGCTGGACGAAGCAGGCGTGCGCATGATCGGGCCAAACTGCCCGGGCGTGATCACCCCAGGCGAATGCAAAATCGGCATCATGCCAGGCCACATTCACAAGCCAGGCAAAGTGGGCATCGTGTCTCGCTCCGGTACCCTGACCTATGAAGCGGTTAAGCAGACTACCGACTACGGTTTCGGCCAGTCCACCTGTGTGGGCATCGGCGGTGACCCGATCCCTGGCTCTAACTTCATCGATATCCTGAAACTGTTCCAGGAAGATCCGCAGACTGAAGCGATCGTGATGATCGGTGAAATCGGCGGCAGCGCTGAAGAAGAAGCCGCTGCTTACATCAAAGACCACGTCACCAAACCGGTTGTTGGTTACATCGCCGGTGTGACTGCGCCAAAAGGCAAACGTATGGGCCACGCAGGCGCCATCATTGCCGGTGGTAAAGGCACAGCGGATGAGAAGTTCGCAGCGCTGGAAGCCGCAGGCGTCAAAACCGTTCGTAGCCTGGCCGATATCGGCGAAGCACTGAGCGCTATCATCAAGTAATCCTCTCTGCTCCCCATGAGGGGAGCTTTGACATAATAAATGTCCGTTTCGACATGGTTGGCCGCTGAAAAGCGGCCTTTTTTATGCCTGATATTTTTAAAGTGAATATTTGAAGCGCTATATATTAAGTGTTTGATTATTAACACGGGTTTTAATCCTAAACATCGATGATTTCTTAGAAAGTTATTGTTAATCCCTAAGCAGAATTACATTTTACCCAAGAGATAAATGCACCTTGGGTGAAAAATGGAATTTCGTAATCTGACGCCGTTTTCAGTGATGGAATATGCAATGGACGACAAGCATAACGAGAGTCATCGCGTTGTCGTCATGAAAACACTCACCCTCCAGGGACTGCATCCTGACGGCGATATCATCTTCACGCTACCCGCAAGCCGGGCCGGGATTCTGCTGCGGATGAATACCGGTGAATGTGTACCGCAGATGATGTGGGTCGACACATTACATATTGATACCGGTGCTCTCACGGTAGCGCAGACCTGGCGTTATCTGGTGCCAGTGGGTTCGCCAGTGCGGGTGACGGAAGCACGTTACAGCATGGCAGGAGAATAACCATGGCGCTGAATTACATAGCACGTCAGGACATGCTGTGGACGGTGGTTAGCACTACGCCGGATGTCTGCAAAACCCCGATGGGGCCGGCGACGCCCCCCGTTCCCTATCCAGTCACCGCCGACATGGTGAGCTCAGTACTGACGGTACCCTCTGTGCTGGCTAACGACCGTCCGGTGCTGATCCTGAATCAGAGTTTCATTCCTAAAACCAAAGGTGATGAACCGGGTGTGGCGAAAGGAATTAAAAGTGGCACGGTGGGCGATATCTGCGAGCCACTGGAGTTCAGCACCACCTTTTACGTGAGCGGGCAACCGGTTCTCCGGCACTTTGATAAGTTCTGGATGAATGCCAGGAATACGACGGGGATTATTCTGGGCCAGCCTCCTGCCGCCAGCGTGCCAGCCAGCCAGGCCGATCCGGCAGTGATACCTGAGACCGCCAATGAACAAGGTTTCATGGATAAGCTGTTAAATCTATATGCATATCAGGCGGACTCCGGGCGTCAGGAAGCGCAGGCAATGGCGGACACTGCAAAGGCAATTAAAGCGGCAGTTAAGGATTTTACGACTGACCATACCCCTGACGGTGTGATGAACAGCCAGCAAATTGGTGCAATGCTCTATGCATCCGGTTACTACAACACCACTCCGGAAGCTGTACGGAACGCGGCAGAACAAATCGGTGGGGAAGCCCTTGACACCTTTAATGCAGCAGATACCCCTCAAAACAGGGCGCTGATGATTGCACTGCAAAGTGTGGTTATGGAGTTTGCCCTAAACACCGCTGGGGTTGCAGAGATGGACGGTGCCAACATCAAGGGGAAAACCAGAGCACCGGAAGGTGAAGGAGACGGCGTTTTTAGCGGGTTGTGCACCAAACCTGGTGAACCTGTCGACGCCGGAACCGGCGATTTTCTCCAGCATTTCAGTGTCCTCTCTTTGCCAGGCTCAGTCCCGTTGTCACTTTCCCGCTTTTATCGCTCACAGGCAAAAGGCGGTGGCATCTTTGGCCCCAAATGGACGGATGAGTGGTCGTGCTCCCTGAGCATACACGGTGATAATCTGCACGTTACCGACGCTGAAGGCGTGGTGCTGTATTTTCCTGTCCCGCAGGATGGAGTGTTCCGTGATACGGTGAATGACCGCCAGCCCCGCTACCGGCTTTCCGGCACACTGCATGACGGGCTGGAAGTTTTCGACCGTCGTTCACAGCAAACGCAACTCTTTTCCCCGGCGGATAATGGCATCTGGCTGCTCTCCGCCCTCCATGATCGTTACGGCAATCAGATTGACTTCATTCGCACCGATGGTTTGCTGACGGATATTTGTCACAGCGATGGCTATACGCTCGCACTTGGCTGGCAGCAACAGCAGCTGATGAGCATTGACCTCGTGTCCCCGCAGCGCCAGCGCCTGGTCACCTGCCAGTATGATGAGCACGGTTTTCTCGCCGAATGTGACACCTTCCAGTTCACTCATTTGTGGCATGAATACACACCCGACGGCTTTATGACCCGCTGGCGGGACACGGATAAAACCTGCGTGGATATCGGTTATGACGCGCAGGGCCGCGCCATCAGCACCCTGTCGACAGAAGGCTATTACGATGACCGCTTTGTCTACGACGATGCAGGGCACTGTACCACCTACCTCGATGCCGAAGGCGGTGAAACCCGCTTCTGGTATAACAAAGATGGCCTGGTTACCCGCAGTATCGACCCGCTGGGGCGTGAAGAGCACTCTGTCTGGGACAACACCCGGCTTCAGTCCCGTACTGACGCGCTCGGGCGCACCACAAAATATGACTATCACCGTAACGGCGATATTCGTCAGGTTGCCCTGCCCGGCGGGTACAGTCTCTGGTATGAGTACAATGATGATGGCCAGTTAACGAGCCTCACCACACCAGGCGACCAGACCTGGGTATGGGACTATGACGACCACGGCAGCGTGGTCACCCTCACTGACCCTCAGGGCCGCAGGCAGCAGTTCAGCCACAGCGAGCAGGGTGACCTGCTGGCCCACATCCTGCCAGGCGGTGCCACCTGGGTATGGCATCATAATGCCCTGCATCAGGTGCAGGAAACCGTGACCCCCGATGGCGGCGTCACCCACACAGAGACCGATTTTCTCGGGCGCCTGCTGAGCGTTCAGGACCCGCTGGGCTTCACCACCCGGTTCCGCCACAGCCAGAATCATGCCGGGCCGAAGGGCAGTGTGGAAGAAATCAACCGCCCTGATGGCGTGCGCGAGCTGATGCGCCAGAACAGCGAAAAGCTGCCGGAAAGTGTCACCGATGGCGAAGGCAGAACCACCCGCTATGAATATGGAGCTTTTGATGTCCTGACGGCCGTCATCCGCCCGGACGGTGAGCGGCTGGAATGCCGCTACGACAAACTTACCCGCTTAACCAGCATCATCAGCGCCGCAGGTGAACTCTACCGGCTGGAATACGATAAAGCCGGGCAGCTTATCGCAGAAACTGACTTCACCGGCCGCACACTGCGCTACACGTACGATGCCGCGGGTCGTTGTATCAGCACTATCTTCCCGGACAGTACCTGTCTTAGCCGCCGTTACAATGTGACTGACCAGCTCACCAATGAAGACGTCACCCACGGCGACAGTACCCGCGTTATCAGCACCACCACTTTTCGCTACGACACCCTGTGCCGCCTGGTCGAGGCGAAAAATGACAATGCCACCGTCACGTATGAGTACGATGATGCCTGGCGTATCACCGCCGAAACCCTCAACGGCAGGCGCACGGAATACGGCTACGATGAACAACGTGATTTTGTCACGCGGCGGACAACAGGCGGGCTCACTGAACACTTCACCCGCGGGTTAATGGGCGAGCTGAAGGCATGGCAGCTTAACGACTATGCTCCACTCACGTTTGAGCACGACCTGCGCGGCCAGGAAACATTGCGCCGCAGCGATGCCGGTTATTACCAGCAACAGGACTACAGCCCGGCCGGGATGCTCGCACAGCAAAAAGCCGGGGACCACCGCGCCGGGCCTTACGAGCGCAATAAAAGCCTGCAGCGCGAGTGGCTGTATGACCACGCATACAACCTGACAATGATAACCGACTCGCTGCGCGGCACCGCTGTCCACACCCTGACGGCGAACGACCAGATAAGCCACGCCACCTGGACCGGCAGCGGCACCACGCCGGTGCGTGAAGAACGCTTCACCTACGACAAAAACCTCAATCTCACCTGCCGTCAGACGTGGCTGAATGACGTGCTGGAAAGTGAGGCGCACCAGCAACAGCAGCATGGCCGGGTGGTGACCCGGGAGCACCAGGCCTGGCGACACACGACCAGTCGCATCAACCCGGACACAGGCATGCCGGAGGAAGGGACGTTTGTCCGGGTGATAAATGCACACGGCATCACCTGGAAATACGATGTGAATGGCCGTCTGGTGGAAAAGCGGGTCGACAAAGGCGGTTACCGCCCGCAACAGTGGCGCTACCGCTGGGACGCGAAAAGCCAGCTCACCGGGCTTGAAACCCCGGAGGGTGAACGTGGGAATACAGATACGACCCGTCCGGCCGGCGCATCAGCAAGCGGTGCACCAGTCACGATAAACCGGGGATGGATTTTCACTGGAATGGCGACCAGTTAACGGAAGAAATCCCGCTGTCCCCTGACGGCACGCCGGATGATGAAAAGGCGATTCGCTGGATATATGCCCCCGGCAGTTTTACGCCGCTGGCGCGCTATGAAAAGGGGCAACTGCATTATGCGGTGACGGATATCACCGGGCGCGTTCAGGAGCTGATGGCCGAAGACGGCACGATTGTCTGGCGGGGAAAGCAGCAGTTGTGGGGCCGGGAAGAGGGCGCCAACAAAGAAGGCGCACCTGTCTGTCGTCTGCGCTTTCCGGGGCAATACGAGGATGATGAATCCGGGTTGTATTACAACCGATTCCGGTACTATGATGCTGAGACGGGGCAGTACATCTCGGCCGACCCGATTGGGTTATTTGGTGGATTAAACCCATATGGATATGCATCAAATCCGCTGAAATATATTGATCCGCTAGGCTTAAGTAATTTACCTGTAACTTACTATCCACCGAACGATGGTGCACATGGCCCAGTAAGCTCTACAACTTTAGAGCCTGGTACGACTATTGATAGGTATGGTTTACCTAGAGGAAAATATGTTTCTCCAGTTGGAACGCATTATCCTATGAGAGCGTTACCGCCAGGAACGGATTCAGGACCTTATACTGTTTACAAAGTTATGAAACACATTCCAAATGTGGCGGAAAGCAAAATTGCACCTTGGTTTGGGGAAATGGGTATGGGGACGCAATATAAATTAGAGTATAGCGTTCAATCCTATTTAGATTCAGGCCATCTTAAAAAAATGATAGAAGGAGTTGACTGCTGTGGATAAGCTAGATCTTATAAATGCCTTTAAAAAACTGAATATCCCAGAAAACACTTATTCAATTGATGAGGTGAATAATGAAACTCTTTGTTTAATAATGGAAAATGGAAAGTGGATTGTTTTCTATAGTGAGAAGGGGGGGAGGACTGATCCTGAGTATTTTGATGATGAAGAATCTGCATGCAAAGCTTTTTTATACGAAGTGCAAGATATGTTAAATCATTTATAGTTTGAGTTTTATGTATGCTAAACATTAAATTATTATAATAGCCGGAAATGTCATCATTCCTTTCCGGTTTTAATTATTCTTTAACTCCATCTAATCCACTAAGCAACCAGCCCCCTTCATCCCCTTAACCTGACAAAGTTCCGTCCGCAGTGCCTGAACTTCGCTGCTGTCACAATAATAGTCAGGTATCCTTCCGATAATCTCACTGTCACCGTAACCCGTTATCAAATCCCACCTCAGTCGCCTTTAAGGTTCAGGCTTGGGTGTCGCGAATAATAACGAGTCCGGAAAGTCTTTAAAGCGGCATGCCGTGCGGTTAAAGTCCCACTTGCTAGCCGTTTTTTAGCTCAGGCTTTGCTTAACCGCCTCAAATATCATCATCAGTATATCCTGGGGTCCACGTTCATCTTCCTCAAAAATCAGCCAGCCCGTCGTAACGTTAAACACAGTGGCGATATGTTTGAAAACATCTAAAGACGGTTGCGCTTCACCTGCGATTAAACCTCAATCTCACCCGTCGCGAGACGTGGCCGAATGACG
Organism: Lelliottia sp. 7254-16; assembly: GCF_002922995.1. Taxonomy (NCBI): domain Bacteria; kingdom Pseudomonadati; phylum Pseudomonadota; class Gammaproteobacteria; order Enterobacterales; family Enterobacteriaceae; genus Lelliottia; species Lelliottia sp. 7254-16. The sequence continues at coordinate 323,248 of NZ_PQVS01000003.1, read as the reverse complement.
TGCAGGAAAGCGAAGCGCACCAGCAACAGCGGCATGGATGGGTCGCCACCAGTTCATTCATTTTCTGCACTTCGCTGCAGTTATGCCAGGTAATCCTTATGTAGCCCTTTATCCGTCACGATGATTTCCCCTTCGCGCGCTTCGATACTCACTTCACTTTCGCCGCTTAAATCCGTCACAAACACCCAGCAAACCCGTAGGTCATGGCTGCGCAAAATCAGATACTCCAGTTCGGACGTCGAGGGGTTGTCCGGTCCTTTGGCCTGAATGACGTGCGCATTGCTGAGCGAAAAACAGCTGATTGTCACGGGTTTATCAGCTTGATAGCGTAAGTCAGTCTGACCGTTCAGCGGCATTTGTGTGGCCTGGTGGACGTAGGGATAACACAAGCTGATCCCGGTTTGCGGCATATCAGGCCGGGATTCACCGCGAATCAGGTAGATCGCATCCACGCACTGGGCATGAGGATTCTCGATATCCCACCTGTCGATCAGCAGGTTTTCCGTAACCTGTACGCTGCGGCGGAAAACGACATCGCGGTAGGATTCCTCATCCCACTCCACGCGCGTTTTGCTGTCGGGCAGGGCGGCCTGGGTTTTCCAGTCCACTTCGGTAATCAGGTGCGTAGCAGCAGGTGTTTCATCATACCGAAGCACGCGCGGGACGGCGGGTGGCTGGTTCAACCCGTTCACGCATAATGTATTGTGTGAAAATGAGTTTTTGTAGTAGCCGTAGTGCAGCGGTGCGCCGTAGCCCGTCGTGCCGAGATCGGGAAACAACGCTTTTCCCTGATTGAAAACCATCAGGTTCAGACGATCGTAATGATCGTGCTCCCCACCGTACGGGCCATGTTTGATGCATACTGCCCGGCCCGGTGCGTTTCGGATCAAGGTAAAACCTGCGCCGGGGTGGTGTTCGCTGGCGGTCGGGGCTTGCAGGGCGTCAGCGGGCAGCGGTTGGCCGTAAAACAACGCGTCGATATGATTGCGCGGCGTGGTGCGATAGAGACAGGAGAGCAACTGCCCGTACACCTCTTTGCCATAATATAAATACGCAAATTCATAGATATCCGCATGGCCGAGCTGCTCCTGGCCGTTTACGCAATCATTCACTTTCGGCAGCGTCATATCTGGTAGCAGGAATTGCATCGGCAGGCTGAGCATCTGCGGATAGAACGGTTGATCCAGCAGGCTAAATTCGCTGTTTTTCGCCAGTTTCTCAAAGGCGAAAAAGGCTTCCAGGGCGTAGTAGTGATAGTGCAGCGAGCCTTCAAACCATAATCCGCCCGGCAGCAGGGCGTTCTCCAGCTGATAACGCAGGCCGTAGGGGCTGTTAACGGCAAACTCCAGATAAGCATTCTCTTCCAGCACGGCGCCAATGATGCCGACGGTGGCACTGATTTTAACCTCATGGTTATGAATCTGATTGCTGCGATGCTGCATCAGAAAATCAGCTCCACAACGCAGCAGGCGCGTAGCAATAAACTCATTCTGTTCGGTCGTGAGCTCAGAACGAATCAGGTCAAACCCACGAGCAAAATCGGCGTGACAATTCGCTTCACAGAGCGTCTGAGCATTGGCTTTTCCAGGACCGTTGTAGGGAATACCGCCGTGTTCCTGATAGTCGGGATAGTACTTAGCATACTGCATCAGAATATCGATCACTTTATCCCGATAGCGTATTTCACCGGTCAGTAGCCAGAGAACGCTAAGCTCGTAGCTTGCTTTCGCATTCAATCCGTTTAGCCAGCGCCACCAGGCGCCGTAGTAGGGTTCGCCGGTAAAAACGGCCTCGTCCACGGGGCAGCGATGTTTGTTGGGCGAGTGCCGGTTCCACAGCAAGCGCACGCTGTGCTCAGGGCAGAAGAAGTAGTGGTTCCAGGTGGCGCATCCGGTTTCGGGCACCAGCGTGTCGTTGTTGATGACGTCGCGGTTGCTCTCAATCAGCCCGGCGAGGATCGCCGGGGTGACATTTTGACGGGCGGCGGTAAGTTGTTCTGCGGTAAATTGTTTCACTGTGCACCTGTACCCGATTATTTCACCAGCGGAGAGCCGGGCATTAAGAAGTTGATATTATCGGCATTCTCTTTGCTCAGAAGGGCGACGCTCTGCGTAAAGGTGGCATCTTTATAGGCTCTCGCCGCAGCCAGCATCGGGCCGGTGGCTTCCTCCGGGGTGTAGTTCAGCTCCGGATACGGCCAGCTGCTGGCCGATTTGCCCATTTGCTCGCTGATGAAGGCAAACGCGCTTTTGGTAGTGCGGCTGTCGAGCTGGAAATTCCACACGTCATTTCCGGTCTGCTCCCCGTAACGCCCCATTCGGCCATAGGCGGCGAGGGCAAAATTCGAATAATGGAAGGAGCGGGTGCGCTCAAGCTCTGCCGTGATTTCACCTTTGCTGTTGATCTGCGAGATCAGATGGCGATGCTTAAAGATCTCAATCTGCTCTGTCGCCTGTTTTTTATCTCCGGTGAAAAGCGAGAACGCGGTAACCTGGGTGTCGTACCAGGCTCCATGATTGTTGTACCAGTTCGATTCTTCATGCCCGTTCTGACTGGTTTTCAGCCAGCGAGTGTAGTCAGCGTACCAGCGCTGATAGCGTTTGAAATCCTGATCCGAAAGTGTTTTCGCGTTGTGTAACAGCACAATGCTGTCGGCGACATCAATCAGTACGCGGGTGTCGATAATGCCGATCCCCCGTCCGTTCACGATGCCTGGAATCGCCTGGGCATAGTTGAGATTCGGGTTCATCCGGGTTTCTTTGTGCAAGAACCAGGTTTGCAGCTGAGCATTCGCCTTTTGCGCATATTTAGGGTCGCCGCTGTAGAACGCCGCCAGGGCCAACGCGCGGATGTCATCGGAAAAATGGGCCATTCTCGCGCTGTCCGTATCATCGGTTTTGGAAGACGGATTGATATTACCGTCGTCGCGCACGTAGGGGAGGTGGTCTTTGGTATCCGGGTTCGGCCACCAGTAAGGGCCAAAACTGTAGTAATCGTGTTTATTGCCGGAGGCCGGGATCAGCTTTTTCTGCGTTACGCTGTACGGAGGATGCAACAGGGCAGCATCGGCTTTTTTCATCAGTGCCTGAATGGCTGGCGTGTAGGTGGCGTCATTCTGGGCGATCTTCGTTTTTATCTCCTGCATCTGCTGGCAGTCGTAAGTCAGGCAGGAATCAGCAGCGGACTGGGCATACAGCGGTGCAGAACACAGCAGGCAAGCGAAGAACAGTGTTTGATATTTCATTGTCGTTTCCTTGTTCAGGCGACAGCAGGTTTGAATGCCGCTGCAGGATTTTTGATGAGCAACCACAGGAACGCAGCGCCAATAAGATCGAAAACACCCAGTCCAATAAAGAAAGCATTGTAGCCAACCACGGCAACCATCGCGCCGAGGAAAAGGCTAAATGCGAAGTTTCCCATGCTGCCGGTGAAGGCTGCAAAGCCAGTGGCAGTTGCGACTTTTTGTTTGGGGAAAAGGTCGGACGACATGCTGATGACGGTGATGGACAAGCACTGATGGGCAAAGCCCGCAATGCAAAACAGCGCGATGGCAGCATAGACGTTTTCGACGTAGCCGACAGCCGCCATCGCCAGCATCAGCAACGCCGCGAAGGAAAAGGTGATGCGTTTAGCATTGATAATGTGAATGCCTCGATTGTTAAGAAACTTCGAGATGTATCCGGCTGCCAGACAGCCTAAATCTGCCGTCAGGAACGGAAGCCAGGCAAACATAGCGATTTCACTCAGATTCATATGACGCACGGTGACGAGATACAGCGGCATCCAGTAGTGCAGGGTTCCCCAGGCCGGGTCAGCCATAAAGCGGGGTAAAGAGATAGCCCACAAATTTTTGTCTTTGATCATCGAGCTGAGGGTCGCTTTTTCCGTCGTCAGGACCAGACCGTTGTCCGCCTGAACTTCGTCATATTCCGCTTTGAGCAGCGCCGGATGGCTTTCCGGCGATCGATAGCACACCAGCCACAAAATGCTCCAAAGAATCCCCATCCCGCCGGTAACCACAAACGACATTTCCCAATTGTAATTAAGGATGGCCCAAACCACGAGCGGCGGGGCGAGCATCGCGCCGAGTGACGTCCCCAGGCTGTAGATCCCGCAGGCCAGCCCTCGCTCTTTTGCCGGGAACCATTCGGCGGTCACTTTCATACCAGCCGGGTTAAATGCCGCTTCGGTTAAACCGAGGCCGCCGCGCAGGCAGGCTATCGGTAACCAACTGCTGAAAAGCGCGGTTAACATGTTGCACAGTGACCACAGCATGGCCAGTATGCTAAAGCTGAAGCGCAAGCCAAACTTATCGATGATGAAACCGCAGGCGATCCCGCCGATGGCGTAGGTAAACGGAAACACTGACACGATCCACGAGTATTGCTCGCTCGAAAGATGCAATGTTTTCATCATTTCCGGGGCAGCAACGCCGAGCGTGCTGCGTGCGAGGTAATTGATAATGGTGCCGAGCATAACGAGTGAAATAATATACCAGCGTAGTTTTTTTATCTTCACGGTGCCTTCCTTGAGTATGTTGAAATTTTGTTGTTTTAAAAATGAAATGCAATTTCAATTAATGCTATTGGAAATATATCTGCCCGTGCTTGATGATGCTCACAGATTTTTAAATACGGTAAAAATTAATTAATATGAAAAATATATAAACACCATGAATTAATTCATTCAAACCATTTATCAAAATGATCTATTTTTCGCTAATATAAAAACAAAACACTATTTCAATAAAAAGTGTGTGGATGATCTTGTTTTTAAAATAATGAGAGTGACCGATTTTAATTAATGAATATTATGCCTCCCTGTGGTTTGGTGTCGGTGTGATAACGCAGTAAATATTGCGTATCTCAGCTTATAAAGTATCAAGGGATGGATTATGCAGAAAAAATGGCAATGGTTATTACTGTCTTGTGTTACAGCGTGTCCGCTTGTTTGTCAGGCACTGACGTTTGACGTCAGAGGCGGCTACAGAGCGGGTAGTCACTCATATGAATCGCGCTATAAGGTCAGCCAGAGCTGGAAGAGTGGCTGGTGGGGAAGTATCGAAACCGATAACAAAAATAATAAAAGTAACGGCAGAGGTGCAAATGGTGGGGATAAATCGGACGGTGCTCATTCATTGGGTGACAGTAAGTCAGATTATAATGAAATAGAGTCTAATTACACGATTCCGTTAACGGAACAATGGAGTTTTCAACCTGGAGGCATTTATCACTGGAGCAGCAATGGTACACAAATCCGGCCCTATTTACGCCTGAATTATAAAATCACTGCCGATTTAAATACAAGTTTACGTTATCGCTATGACTATAATACTTATGAAACGGTAAATGGCAGCGGTGAGTCTCATCGGGATAGCGTTAACCGTCTGGATCTGTATTTGGGTTATAAAATTAATCCACAGTGGAGCGTACTCTATCAGGGAACGATATATAAACATGTTAATGATGATTATAAATATAAGAATGATAAATCATCGGCAACGGAAAATGCCGTTACGCTACGTTATAAATGGAACAGCTGGTTCAGCCCGTATGTGGAATACGATTACCTGGATAAACAGGGTTTTTACGAAGGAGAAGACGGTATCGCCGAGTCGCGTTACCGCATCGGTATGACGTTTACGCTCTAAGCAGCGGCAAAACCTGCCTGGCGGAGCTGCCGGGCAGGAATGCGCGATGAACATCGGTTCTTCTGCCTGCTTGAGTATGCAGCAGCCACCTTCCGCAGTATCAAATCTGTCTAAAATTCACTCGAACAGATTGGCGGACACGTTCCGGTGATCATTTCGTTAACGGTATAGTCACGGCGTGGTGTTAATTAGAAGGTGGTGACGGGTAAAATAAATGTTATTTTTGGCTGAGCTATTGCCGAAATGGAAAAAGAAGTCTAAGCCGCTATCCTTAAATGTTTGTCAGCTTTATAAAGCGAGACGACAAGCAGCGTTAAAAAAAATCACTATTATTTATATCTCATTCCGCATTCGCTAACCATTGCAGTGATCAAATCTACATATCATTAACATTGTATTTACTATGGCTAATGCATTTAAACACCTTTAACAGAATCACGCGTTTTTGATTTAAATCAATGTTTAATGCTTGGAAATGCACCCCAAAAGACGCTAAATTGTCCGCGATCAAATTGGCTGAAAAGGTGTAAATTCGCTATATATTGATCAACGTCGTAAAACGTAAATCTCGTTCAATAAAAACCTGTTTATTGTAAGGGCTTTGCAGCGTATTATATTTGCGGGATCAATTAGAGTTTTTTCTTAACGTATTTGTAACTTTTCATCATGGCTTTTTCCTCTTTTGAAGAATAGGTCACGAAGAAGGGAAACAGATAACTTTGTATTGGGGCATGTGTGTGAACCCTTTCTAAGGGATTCACTCTCGGAGTCTTCATGCGATGAGCAAGGAGTCATGATGTTAGATATAGTCGAACTGTCGCGCTTACAGTTTGCCTTGACCGCGATGTACCACTTCCTTTTTGTGCCACTAACGCTCGGTATGGCGTTCCTGCTGGCCATCATGGAAACGGTCTACGTCCTTTCCGGCAAACAGATTTATAAAGATATGACCAAGTTCTGGGGCAAGTTGTTTGGTATCAACTTTGCGCTGGGCGTGGCGACCGGCCTGACCATGGAGTTCCAGTTCGGGACTAACTGGTCTTACTATTCTCACTACGTTGGGGATATCTTCGGTGCGCCGCTGGCCATTGAAGGTCTGATGGCCTTCTTCCTCGAATCCACCTTTGTAGGTCTGTTCTTCTTCGGTTGGGACCGTCTGGGTAAAGTTCAGCACATGGCAGTGACCTGGCTGGTGGCCTTAGGCTCCAACCTGTCCGCACTGTGGATTCTGGTCGCTAACGGCTGGATGCAGAACCCTATCGCGTCTGATTTCAACTTCGAAACCATGCGTATGGAGATGGTCAGCTTTGCCGAGCTGGTCCTGAACCCGGTTGCTCAGGTGAAATTCGTTCACACTGTGGCCTCGGGTTATGTCTGCGGCGCAATGTTCGTGCTGGGCATCAGCTCCTACTATATGCTGCGCGGTCGTGACTTCGCTTTCGCCAAACGCTCCTTTGCCATCGCGGCAAGCTTCGGTATGGCGGCAATCCTGTCTGTTATTGTTCTGGGTGATGAATCCGGTTACGAAATGGGCGACGTGCAGAAAACCAAACTGGCTGCAATTGAAGCCGAATGGGAAACTCAGCCGGCTCCGGCAGCGTTTACCCTGTTTGGTATTCCTGACCAGGATGCACAGGAAAACCGTTTTGCTATTCAGATCCCTTACGCGCTGGGTATCATCGCCACCCGTTCTGTTGATAAGCAGGTAACGGGCCTGAAAGATCTGATGGTGCAGCACGAAGGACGTATCCGTAACGGTATGAAAGCTTACGCGCTGCTGGAACAGCTGCGTTCAGGCTCGACCGATCAGGCTGTTCGCGATCAGTTCAACGACGTGAAGAAAGACCTGGGTTACGGTTTGCTGCTCAAACGCTATACGCCGAACGTTTCTGATGCGACTGAAGCACAGATTCAGATGGCGACCAAGGATTCTATTCCTCGCGTGGCTCCGCTGTACTTCGCCTTCCGTATCATGGTTGGTTGCGGCATCCTGATGCTGCTGATTATCGCGGCGTCCTTCTGGTCCGTGATTCGTAACCGTATCGGTCAGAAAAAATGGCTGCTGCGTACTGCGATGTACGGTATTCCACTGCCGTGGATTGCTATCGAATCCGGCTGGTTTGTTGCGGAGTATGGCCGTCAGCCTTGGGCGATAGGTGAGGTGCTGCCAACGGCAGTGGCTAACTCGTCGCTGACTGCAGGGGATCTGATTTTCTCCATGCTGCTGATTTGCGGTCTGTACACCCTGTTCCTGGTGGCTGAACTGTTCCTGATGTTCAAGTTCGCACGCCTCGGCCCGAGCAGCCTGAAAACCGGTCGCTATCACTACGAGCAGTCCACTGTGACTACTCAGCCGGCACGCTAAGACAGGAGTCGTCAAATGATCGATTATGAAGTATTGCGTTTTATCTGGTGGCTGCTGGTCGGTATTTTACTGATTGGTTTTGCAGTCACTGACGGTTTCGACATGGGGGTGGGCATGCTCACCCGTTTCCTCGGTCGTAATGACACCGAGCGTCGAATCATGATCAACTCCATCGCCCCGCACTGGGACGGTAACCAGGTGTGGTTAATCACCGCGGGCGGCGCACTGTTTGCCGCCTGGCCGATGGTTTACGCAGCTGCGTTCTCCGGCTTCTATGTCGCGATGATTCTGGTACTGGCGTCCTTGTTCTTCCGTCCGGTCGGTTTTGACTACCGTTCTAAGATTGAAGACACCCGCTGGCGTAACATGTGGGACTGGGGCATCTTCATCGGTAGCTTCGTGCCACCGCTGGTGATCGGCGTAGCGTTCGGCAACTTGTTGCAGGGCGTTCCGTTCCACCTCGATGAATATATGCGTCTGTACTACACCGGTAACTTCTTCCAGCTGCTGAATCCGTTTGGTCTGCTGGCAGGTGTGGTGAGCGTTGCGATGATTATCACTCAGGGTGCGACTTATCTGCAGATGCGTACTGTGGGTGAACTGCATCTGCGTTCCCGCGCAACCGCTCAGGTTGCGGCTCTGGTGACGCTGGTCTGCTTCGCGTTAGCTGGCGTTTGGGTGGTTTACGGTATCGACGGTTATGTTGTGACGTCTGCAATCAACCATGCCGCGCCGTCTAACCCGCTGACCAAAGAAGTGGCGCGTCAGGCTGGTGCATGGCTGGTCAACTTCAACAATACTCCTGCGCTGTGGGCTATCCCGGCTCTGGGCGTGTTGTTGCCGCTGCTGACTGTGCTGACCTCTCGTCTGGAAAAAGGCGCGTGGGCATTCGTATTCTCCTCTCTGACGCTAGCGTGCATCATCCTGACTGCGGGCATTGCGATGTTCCCGTTCGTGATGCCATCCAGCACCATGATGAATGCGAGCCTGACCATGTGGGATGCGACGTCAAGTCAGTTGACGCTTAACCTGATGACGTATGTTGCTTGCGTGTTCGTACCGATTATCCTGCTCTACACCTCCTGGTGTTACTGGAAAATGTTCGGTCGTATCACGAAAGAAGACATCGAAAGCAACACTCATTCCCTGTACTAAGTAAGGAGCTGAATATGTGGTATTTCGCATGGATTTTGGGGACGCTTCTTGCCTGTGCATTTGGTGTCATTACCGCGCTGGCGCTTGAACATATCGAAGCGACCAAAACCGGTGAAGAAAAGCACTGATGATGAATGTTATCGTAAAGCGATATACGACAGCATTCTGGTTGCGTCGAGGCGGCAAGACTGAGAATCCACAGGAGCTGACACAAGTCAGTGACTGGGGTGAGCAGACGCAGCCAACGAAGAGGCAGCCTGAATGATTAAGTATATCTATGCGGTAATGGACAAGCGCCCGCTAAGGGCGCTTTCCTTAGTGATGGCATTGCTGCTGGCAGGCTGCATTTTCTGGGACCCGTCGCGTTTTGCAGCGAAGACCAGTGAACTGGAAATCTGGCATGGTTTCTTGATCATGTGGGCCGTTTGCGCAGGCGTCATTCACGGCGTCGGCTTTCGCCCGAAAGCCATTCACTGGCAAGGTATTTTCTGCCCGTTAATCGCTGATGTAGTGCTTCTCGCAGGACTTGTTTTTTTCTTTAGCTGAATAAGAACTGTCCGTTAATCTTATGGGCTTACCCGAGCCCATAAAAATTTACTCTCCGTTTACTTTCCCCCATTCCAAACCATCATTCCCGCGCGTATAGTAGCGAAGTTTAAAAGCTCTAAACTTTTGTTGCATTACCAGGATGTAAAGTGAATACAACGCTGTTTCGATGGCCGGTCAGGGTCTACTACGAAGATACCGATGCCGGGGGTGTGGTCTACCACGCCAGCTACGTTGCTTTTTATGAACGGGCACGCACTGAGATGCTGCGCCATCATCATTTTAGCCAACAGGTTTTGTTGGCTGAGCGAGTTGCCTTCGTGGTACGCAAGATGACGCTGGAGTATTTTGCACCCGCCAGACTCGACGATATGCTCGAAGTCCAAACGGAAATAACATCAATGCGCGGAACCTCACTGGTTTTCACGCAGCGGATCGTCAACGCAGAGAACACAGTTTTGAACGAAGCAGAAGTTCTGATTGTTTGTGTTGATCCACTCATCATGAAGCCTCGTGCGCTTCCTAAGTCTATTGTCGCGGAGTTTAAGCAGTGACTGACATGAATATCCTTGATTTGTTCCTGAAGGCTAGCCTTCTGGTTAAACTTATCATGTTGATTTTGATTGGTTTTTCAATCGCATCCTGGGCCATCATTATCCAGAGAACCCGTATTCTTAACGCTGCTGGCCGTGAAGCCGAAGCCTTTGAAGACAAGTTCTGGTCGGGTATCGAGCTTTCTCGTTTATATCAAGAAAGCCAGGGACGTCGTGAGAACCTTTCAGGCTCCGAACAAATTTTCTATAGCGGTTTCAAAGAGTTCGCTCGGCTGCATCGTGCTAACAATCATGCACCTGAAGCAGTCGTTGAAGGGGCATCGCGTGCTATGCGCATCTCGATGAACCGTGAACTGGAATCCCTTGAAACGCACATCCCGTTCCTTGGCACGGTAGGTTCTATCAGCCCGTATATCGGTCTGTTTGGTACCGTGTGGGGGATCATGCACGCCTTTATCGCATTGGGTGCGGTTAAACAGGCTACGCTGCAAATGGTTGCACCGGGTATCGCAGAAGCTCTGATCGCGACCGCAATCGGTCTGTTCGCCGCTATTCCGGCGGTTATGGCCTATAACCGACTGAACCAGCGCGTGAACAAACTGGAACTGAACTACGACAACTTCATGGAAGAGTTCACGGCGATTCTGCACCGTCAGGCGTTTACCAGCACCGAGAGTAACAAGGGGTAAACCATGGCCAGAGCGCGTGGACGAAATCGTCGCGAACTTAAGTCCGAAATCAATATCGTACCGCTGCTGGACGTGTTGCTGGTGCTGCTGCTGATCTTTATGGCGACAGCGCCGATCATTACCCAGAGCGTTGAAGTTGATCTGCCGGATGCGACAGAATCACAAGCGGTAAGCAGCAATGACGATCCTCCGGTCATTATTGAGGTTTCCGGCGTGGGGCAATACAGCGTTGTGGTTGAGAAAGATCGTATGGATCAGCTGCCGCCAGAGCAGGTTATTGCTGAAGCGCAGCGCCGCCTGGAGTCAAATCCGAAAACGGTCTTCTTAATCGGTGGCGCCAAAGATGTGCCTTACGATGAAATTATTAAAGCGCTGAACTTGCTACATAGCGCGGGTGTTAAGTCGGTAGGCTTGATGACGCAACCGATCTAATCATCTGCACAGTTTTTGGGAACCGATAGTGTCAAAGGCAACCGAACAAAACGACAAGCTTAAGCGAGCGATAATTGTCTCCGCAGTGCTGCATGTGATTCTTTTTGCAGTGCTGATCTGGAGTTCGTTCGATGAGCACATTGACGCGTCAGCCGGCGGTGGTGGGGGCTCTTCCATCGACGCCGTCATGGTAGATCCCGGCGCGGTAGTGCAAAACTATAATCGTCAGCAACAGCAGCAGGCGAGTGCAAAACGAGCTGAAGAGCAGCGTGACAAACAGGCGCAACAGCAAGCCGAGGAACTGCGTGAAAAACAGGCCGCGGAGCAAGAGCGTTTGAAGCAGCTCGAGAAAGAACGTTTGCAGGCGCAAGAAGCGGCGAAAGAGCAGGCGGATCAGCAGAAACAGGCTGAAGCTGCCGCTCAAAAAGCGCAAGAGCAGCAAAAGCAGGCAGAAGAGGCGGCAGCAAAATCCGCAGCGGATGCCAAAGCGAAGGCTGATGCTCAGGCAAAACAAGCCGCTGACGCAGCGAAGAAAGCCGCAGCTGATGCACAAAAAGTCGCTGAAGCCGAAGCCGTGAAGAAAGCGGCTGCTGACGCAGAGAAAAAAGCACAAGCAGAAGCGGCGAAGAAAGCGGCCGCTGATGCACAGAAGAAAGCTGAAGCAGAAACCGCGAAGAAAGCAGCTCAGGAGGCGGAGAAGAAAGCCGCTGCCGATGCTGCGAAGAAAGCGGCTGCAGCAGAGAAGGCCGCGGCTGAAAAAGCCGCCGCTGCTGAGAAGGCTGCGGCCGACAAAAAAGCCGCTGCCGCAGAAAAAGCCGCTGCAGATAAGAAAGCTGCTGCCGATAAAGCAGCAGCCGCCAAAGCTGCCGCGGCCAAAAAAGCCGCCTCGGAGAAAGCTTCAGCATCAGATGTTGACGACCTTTTCGGTGACCTGAGTTCAGGTAAGAATGCACCGAAAACGGGCGGCGGGGCGAAAGGAAGTAACGCGTCGCCTGCAGGAAGTGGTAACACTAAGAATAACGGCGCTTCAGGCGCTGAAATCAATGGCTATGCCTCGCAGATTAAATCAGCGATTGAAAGTCGATTTTATGATGCTTCATCTTATGCCGGTAAAACGTGTACGCTGCGGATAAAACTGGCACCGGATGGCATGTTACTTGATATTCAGTCCGAAGGTGGCGATCCGGCCCTGTGTACTGCTGCGCTAGCAGCGGCACGTCAGGCGAAGATGCCAAAACCACCTTCGCAAGCCGTCTATGAAGTCTTTAAAAATGCGCCGCTGGACTTTAAACCTTAAGTCACAATTTCTCCGTGCAAACGGGGAAAAATAGACCAGGTTTAGTCACAGGGTTCTGGTAGTTTTGTCTATTTGAGTTTGTTAACATTCTGCTAAATTATCGTGGGTAAGGTTACCCAGATAAGGGAGATATGATGAAGCAGGCATTACGTGTTGCAGTAAGTTTCTTTATGCTGTGGGCAGCTGTGCTGCACGCAGAGGTACGCATTGAGATCACCCAAGGGGTGGACTCCGCGCGTCCAATTGGCGTTGTTCCGTTCCAGTGGGCAGGCCCTGGCGCTGCACCTGAAGATGTTGGCGGCATTGTTGCGGCTGACTTGCGTAACAGCGGCAAATTCAATCCATTAGATCGTTCTCGTCTGCCGCAGCAGCCGGGTACCGCTCAGGAAGTTCAGCCTGCTGCCTGGTCTGCACTGGGTATTGATGCCGTGGTTGTGGGTCAGGTGACTCCGAATCCGGACGGTGGCTACACCGTGGCGTATCAACTGGTAGATACTGGTGGCGCGCCAGGTACCGTTCTGGCGCAGAACTCGTATAAAGTGAATAAGCAGTGGCTTCGCTACGCGGGTCACACTGCGAGTGATGAAGTGTTCGAGAAGCTGACCGGTATTAAAGGTGCCTTCCGTACCCGTATCGCTTATGTTGTTCAGACTAACGGCGGCCAGTTCCCGTATGAACTGCGCGTGTCTGACTACGATGGTTATAACCAGTTCACCGTACACCGTTCACCGCAGCCGCTGATGTCTCCGGCATGGTCACCGGATGGTTCTAAACTGGCTTACGTGACCTTCGAAAGTGGTCGTTCAGCACTGGTTATCCAGACGCTGTCCAACGGCGCTGTGCGTCAGGTGGCTTCGTTCCCACGTCACAACGGTGCGCCTGCATTCTCACCGGATGGTTCTAAACTGGCATTTGCTCTGTCTAAAACAGGCAGCCTGAACCTCTACGTGATGGATATCGGTTCCGGCCAGATCCGTCAGGTGACTGATGGTCGTAGCAACAACACTGAACCAACCTGGTTCCCGGACAGCCAGAATCTGGCGTTCACGTCTGACCAGGCGGGCCGCCCACAGGTATACAAAGTCAATGTGAATGGCGGTGCACCGCAGCGCATCACCTGGGAAGGTTCACAAAACCAGGATTCTGACGTAAGCAGTGATGGTAAATTTATGGTAATGGTCAGTTCTGCTGGTGGTCAGCAGCACATTGCCAAACAAGATCTGGTAACGGGTGGCGTGCAAGTTTTATCGTCAACGTTCCTGGATGAAACGCCAAGTCTGGCACCTAACGGCACGATGGTAATCTACAGCTCTTCTCAGGGGATGGGATCTGTGCTGAATCTGGTTTCTACAGATGGGCGTTTCAAAGCGCGTATTCCGGCAACTGATGGACAGGTAAAATCACCTGCCTGGTCGCCGTATCTGTAAATAATAATTAATTGATTACTAAAGGAATCTTAGAAATGCAACTGAACAAAGTGCTGAAGGGGCTGATGATCGCTCTGCCTGTAATGGCAATCGCGGCGTGTTCTTCCAACAAGAATGCAAGCAACGACCAGAGCGGCGAAGGCATGATGGGTGCCGGCACTGGTATGGACGCTAACGGTAACGGCAACATGTCTTCTGAAGAGCAAGCGCGTCTTCAGATGCAGCAGCTGCAGCAGAACAACATTGTTTACTTCGATCTGGACAAGTATGACATCCGTTCTGACTTCGCTGCGATGCTGGATGCGCACGCAAACTTCCTGCGTAGCAACCCATCTTACAAAGTCACCGTAGAAGGTCATGCGGACGAACGTGGTACTCCTGAGTACAACATCTCCCTGGGTGAGCGTCGTGCAAACGCCGTTAAGATGTACCTGCAGGGTAAAGGCGTTTCTGCTGACCAGATCTCCATCGTTTCTTACGGTAAAGAAAAACCTGCAGTACTGGGTCATGACGAAGCGGCTTACTCCAAAAACCGTCGTGCCGTACTGGTTTACTAAGAGAATTGCATGAGCAGTAACTTCAGACATCAACTATTGAGTCTGTCGTTACTGGTTGGAATAGCGGCCCCCTGGGCCGCTTTTGCTCAGGCACCAATCAGTAGTGTCGGCTCCGGCTCGGTCGAAGACCGCGTCACTCAACTCGAGCGTATTTCTAACGCTCATAGTCAGCTTTTAACCCAACTCCAGCAGCAACTCTCCGATAACCAAAACGATATTGATTCTCTCCGTGGTCAGATTCAGGAAAGTCAGTACCAGTTGAACCAGGTTGTCGAGCGTCAGAAGCAGATCCTGTTGCAGATCGACGGCATGAGCAGCGGTGGTGCTGCGGCGCAACCTGCGGCTGGCGATCAGAGCGGGGCGGCGACAGCCACTCCAGCGCCATCGGCAGATGCGTCAGCCTCAACAGGTGCTCCTGTACAGAGCGGTGACGCGAATACTGACTACAACGCAGCCATTGCCCTGGTACAGGATAAATCGCGTCAGGACGATGCTATCGCGGCGTTTCAGAACTTCGTGAAAAAGTACCCGGATTCAACGTATCAGCCGAATGCCAATTACTGGCTCGGTCAGTTGAATTACAACAAGGGGAAAAAGGATGATGCTGCGTTCTATTTTGCCTCCGTGGTGAAAAATTACCCAAAATCACCTAAAGCGCCTGATGCCATGTTTAAGGTCGGCGTCATCATGCAGGATAAAGGCGACAGCGCGAAAGCGAAGGCCGTTTATCAGCAGGTGGTCACGAAGTACCCTGGCACCGAAGGTGCAAAACAAGCGCAAAAACGTCTTGGATCGATGGGTTGAGTGTCGCATGACCAGAAATCGCATTATTTCTGGTCGTGCTGCCTGATTCGTAAGCAGTTAAGTGATCTTCGTCGAAATTTTTGTTGCGCTGAATTCTTAAATCAGTAATATATGCCGCCGTTGCCAAGGGATATCGAACAGCCCGAAAGCCGCGAAAAAAGTGGGTCGTTAGCTCAGTTGGTAGAGCAGTTGACTTTTAATCAATTGGTCGCAGGTTCGAATCCTGCACGACCCACCACTTAAGATTTTCCTGTAGTACCCGGTAGTATGCGTTGGGTGATTAGCTCAGTTGGTAGAGCACCTCCTTTACACGGAGGGGGTCGGCGGTTCGAGCCCGTCATCACCCACCATTTGGGGCGTTAGCTCAGTTGGTAGAGCAGTTGACTTTTAATCAATTGGTCGCAGGTTCGAATCCTGCACGCCCCACCAATACTACAGTTTTAAGTGAAAATTCAGGCAGCACCCGGAAGGGGCGTTAGCTCAGTTGGTAGAGCAGTTGACTTTTAATCAATTGGTCGCAGGTTCGAATCCTGCACGCCCCACCAGCCTGAATACAATTTGCAAGTCCCGAAAGGGGTCGTTAGCTCAGTTGGTAGAGCAGTTGACTTTTAATCAATTGGTCGCAGGTTCGAATCCTGCACGACCCACCAATTTTAGCATTGTGACTTGATGTTAAATCTCTATGTAAAAAGGCGCCCTAAAGGCGCCTTTTTGCTATCCAAATATTGTGACTTTTTCCGCTCAACGCGCTATCTTGTTTAGTATACAAAACACAATTGTCATATCTTTCGTTCAGAACGCAAAAGAGAGACATTATTGTTAAGCCAGTAAAACGAGAAGCAATGATGAGCGTGATGTTTGATCCTGAAGCCGCAATCTATCCTTTCCCGCCGAAACCCGTGCCACTCAATCGGGACGAAAAAGAGTTTTACCGTGAAAAAATCAAGCGCCTGTTGAAGGAGCGAGATGCGGTGATGGTCGCGCATTACTATACCGATCCCGAAATCCAGCAGCTGGCGGAAGAGACCGGCGGCTGTATCTCCGATTCTCTTGAGATGGCGCGTTTTGGGGCGAAACATCCTGCCTCAACGCTGCTCGTTGCGGGCGTACGCTTCATGGGTGAGACGGCGAAAATCCTCAGCCCGGAAAAAACCATCCTGATGCCTACGCTCAATGCGGAGTGCTCTCTGGATTTAGGCTGTCCGATCGACGAATTCAGCGCGTTTTGCGATGCCCACCCAGACCGTACGGTCGTCGTGTACGCCAACACGTCTGCTGCCGTGAAAGCGCGCGCTGACTGGGTGGTTACTTCCAGCATCGCGGTTGAACTCATTGAGCATCTGGACAGTCTGGGGCAAAAAATCATCTGGGCACCGGATAAGCATCTGGGCAATTACGTGCAGAAGCAAACTGGCGCAGACGTGCTGTGCTGGCAGGGTGCGTGTATTGTGCACGACGAGTTCAAAACTCAGGCGTTGGCGCGCATGAAAGCCCTCTATCCTGAAGCGGCGATTCTGGTGCATCCTGAATCTCCACAGTCGGTGGTCGACATGGCAGATGCGGTCGGCTCCACCAGTCAACTGATTAATGCGGCGAAAACCCTGCCGAACCAGAAACTGATTGTCGCCACCGATCGCGGCATCTTTTATAAAATGCAGCAGGCGGTACCGGACAAAGAGTTGTTCGAAGCGCCGACCGCCGGAGAAGGGGCCACCTGCCGTAGCTGCGCACACTGTCCGTGGATGGCTATGAATGGCCTCAAGGCGATTGCTGAAGGGCTGGAATCTGGCGGAGCGGCACATGAAATCCATGTCGACGCTGCGTTGCGTGAGGGCGCGTTAATTCCGCTTAACCGCATGCTCGATTTTGCGGCTACACTACGCTCCTGAGATGAGATAACGCGTATCACTACGCTCTGGGGAAAAGATGGATTTTTTTAGCACGCAGAACATCCTGGTTCACATACCGATCGGGGCGGGCGGCTACGACCTGTCATGGATTGAAGCCATCGGTACGCTGGCAGGGTTGCTCTGCATCTGGCTGGCGAGTCTGGAGAAGATAAGCAACTATGCATTTGGCCTGATTAACGTCACGCTGTTTGCGATTATCTTTTTCCAGATTCAGCTCTATGCGAGCCTGCTGTTGCAGCTGTTTTTCTTCGCCGCGAACATCTACGGCTGGTACGCCTGGTCGAGGCAAAACAGTGAGAAGGAAGCCGAGCTACAGATTCGCTGGCTGCCTTTACCAAAGGCTATCGCCTGGCTTGTAGCTTGCGTGGTGGCGATTGGTCTGATGACAGTCTTCATCAACCCGGTGTTTGGTTTCCTGACCCGCATTGCGGTGTCGGTGATGTCCAGCCTGGGTTTGAACGTCACAATGCCTGAACTTCAGCCAGATGCTTTCCCGTTCTGGGATTCCAGCATGATGGTGCTGTCTATCGCCGCGATGATCCTGATGACGCGTAAGTACGTAGAGAACTGGCTGTTGTGGGTGATCATCAACGTCATTAGCGTGGTGATTTTCGCGTTGCAGGGCGTCTACGCCATGTCGCTGGAATATCTCCTGCTCACCTTTATCGCCCTGAACGGCAGCCGGATGTGGATTAACAGCGCGCGTCAGCGTGGCTCCCACGCGCTGTCCAGTTAATGGTGGTGATGGTGTGAATGGTCGGACTGTGTCTCATTGAGATGGCAGTCCGACCCGTTGCAGGTCTGATACTCCATCTGGATGGTGGCGTGTGAAATTTCGTAATGATGTTCCAGGAAATGTTGGATACGCCCCAGCAGAGCATCGTGATCGTGCGGCGGAATGACCTGTACGTGCAGGGTCATCACCGGTTTCTCACCGACCAGCCAGACGTGAACATGATGTACATCGCGCACTTCCGGGATATCCCGGCACATTTTGCGTTTTAGCGCCGGAATATCCAGTGACACCGGCGCGCCTTCCAGCAGTTCGTTCACACTCTCTTTTAATAATCCCCATGCGCTGCGCAGCACCAGGCACGAGACCAGTACCGACAGAATAGGGTCGATAGGCGTCCAGCCGGTGTAGATAATTACCAGTGCCGCGACAATAGCACCTACTGATCCCAGCAGATCGCCCAGCACGTGCAGCGCCGCCGCACGTACATTTAGGTTTTTCTCGCTACTGCCACGATGCAAAATCCAGAACGCAAGAATATTAGCCAGCAACCCGGCGACGGCAATCACCATCATCGTCATTCCGGCAACAGGCTGCGGATGGCGGAAACGCTGGAAGGCTTCCCAGACGATTAAGACAGTAATCACTACCAGCGCAATGGCATTGACGAAAGCGGCGAGTGTGGTCAGGCGCAGCCAGCCAAACGTATGGCGTGCATTAGGTGGACGGCGGGCAAATTGCACGGCGATTAACGCGAACAGCAGTGCGGCGGCGTCAGTGAGCATATGACCCGCATCCGCCAGCAGGGCCAGTGAACCAGAAATAAGTCCGCCGACAACCTCGATAACCATAAACGAAGCCGTGATGCCGAAAGCCAGCATCAGACGTTTAGCGTTTTCGTCCCCCGAAGAGTGCGAATGAGAATGCGTGTGCGCCATGAACTCTGTCCTGATGATTTATTATTCTAAGGGTAGATTTTTTAACATTTTGCACAAAAAAGAAAGGGGAGCTTTCGCTCCCCTTCATTTATCCGATCGGGCTGATATTACTGCGTGGTGCCGTCGGTTTTAGTGTCGCTATCGATGCTTTTATCCGGGCATTTCCCATCTTTACACATCGAATTTTTGTGCACTTCATCTTTGGTCATACCGTCATGGTTCATGGTCCCCGAGTCGGTCCCGTTCGGGTGAAGCATAGTACCGCCGCTCGTTCCGCTGCCGGTATTGATGTTGTTGTTATCAACATTATTCGGTGCCAAATTCTGTTTGGCGTCCGGTGCTTCCTGGCCAGCAGCGGCAGCGGCGTTAGCCTGGCCGTTGCTGTCGGAACCCGCCGAGTCTGCGGCCAGTGCTGCCCCGCTTGCCAGGGTTAAGGTGGCGGTCAGAAAAAGGGTTGCCAGTTTAGTCATTTTCATCATGCTGCTCCTGTTCTGGTCGTTATGTGCTGGATAACTTCTTCCAACAGTGCATACGCGAAAGTATTCGCTCAATGGTCAAAGATTCCAGTAACTGAACTTATGTCAGAATGGAATCACGTTAAAATGCATAAATAGAGTGGTTACATTTAAAAAGTTTAGGGCAGATCTCGTTATTCGCTACTTTGTCGCGTTTTTTAGGGGAATTCCAGGAATTATCCGTGTGAAGTGTAAAAGCCCGTTTACACTTCCAGGCTGACAAGTTAGATTGAAAGGATTGCATTCATTAATAAAAATATGTCAGAGCCGGAACGATCATGAATTATCAGAACGACGATTTACGCATTAAAGAGATCAATGAGTTATTACCGCCTGTAGCGCTCCTTGAAAAATTCCCCGCCACTGAAAATGCCGCCAATACGGTTTCCCATGCCCGCAAAGCGATCCACAAGATCCTGAAAGGTAATGACGATCGCCTGCTGGTGGTGATCGGGCCTTGCTCCATCCACGATCCTGCGGCGGCGAAAGAATATGCTGCGCGTCTGCTGACGCTGCGTGAGGAGCTAAAAGGCGAGCTGGAAATCGTCATGCGCGTCTATTTTGAAAAACCGCGTACCACCGTGGGCTGGAAAGGGCTGATCAACGATCCGCATATGGACAATAGCTTCCAGATCAACGACGGCCTGCGCATCGCGCGCAAACTGCTGCTGGAAATTAATGACAGCGGTTTACCGGCAGCGGGCGAGTTTTTGGATATGATCACCCCGCAATACCTGGCTGATTTGATGAGCTGGGGCGCGATTGGTGCGCGTACCACGGAATCTCAGGTTCACCGCGAGCTGGCATCCGGCCTGTCTTGCCCGGTCGGGTTCAAAAACGGCACCGACGGGACCATGAAAGTGGCCATTGATGCAATCAATGCTGCCGGTGCGCCGCACTGCTTCCTGTCTGTGACCAAATGGGGCCACTCGGCTATCGTGAATACCAGCGGGAACGGCGACTGCCATATCATTCTGCGTGGCGGTAAAGAACCAAACTACAGCGCAAAACACGTCGCCGAAGTGAAATCGGGCCTCGAAAAAGCCGGTCTGTCACCGAACGTGATGATCGATTTCAGCCATGCCAACTCCAGCAAGCAGTTTAAAAAGCAGATGGAAGTGGGCGCGGACGTGTGCCAGCAGCTGGTAAACGGCGAGAAAGCTGTGATCGGCGTGATGATTGAAAGCCATCTGGTGGAAGGCAATCAGAACCTGGAGAGCGGAGAGCCGCTGGTATACGGTAAGAGCGTTACCGATGCCTGCATTGGTTGGGAAGATACCGACGCGATCCTGCGTCAACTGGCGAATGCGGTAAAAGCGCGCCGCGCGTAACTCTTTTGCAGGCAATAAAAAAGCGTGGATTGCTCCACGCTTTTTTTATGTCTGGCGAAAAATTACTTCGCTTTACCCTGGTTAGCTACTGCCGCCGCTTTCGCTGCGATTTCGTCAGCGTTGCCCAGGTAGTAACGTTTGATTGGGTTGAAGTTTTCATCGAACTCATACACCAGCGGCACGCCCGTTGGGATGTTCAGTTCGAGGATTTCGTCTTCGCCCATTTTATCCAGGTATTTCACCAGCGCACGCAGGGAGTTACCGTGAGCCGCAACGATCACGCGCTCACCGCTTTTGATGCGTGGCAGAATGGTGTCGTTCCAGTAAGGCACAACGCGATCGATGGTCAGCGCCAGGCTTTCAGTCTGCGGCAGCTCTGCATCGGTCAGTTTCGCGTAACGCGGATCGTGGCCTGGGTAACGCTCATCATCTTTAGTCAGTTCTGGTGGAGTCACCGCAAAACCACGACGCCATTGCTTAACCTGCTCGTCACCGTACTTCTCAGCGGTTTCGGCTTTGTTCAGACCCTGCAGCGCACCGTAGTGACGCTCGTTCAGTTTCCAGGATTTCTCAACCGGCAGCCAGGCCTGGTCCAGTTCGTCCAGCACGTTCCACAGAGTGTGGATGGCACGTTTCAGCACAGAGGTATAAGCAAAATCGAAGCTGAAGCCTTCATCTTTCAGCAGTTTACCTGCAGCTTTTGCTTCGCTGACCCCTTTCTCAGACAGATCAACATCATACCAACCGGTGAAACGGTTTTCGTTATTCCACTGGCTTTCGCCGTGGCGCACCAGAACCAGCTTAGTTACAGCCATATCTCTCTCCTCAAAAGAACCATTAGAATGATAACAATTCTCATTATATTGCCGTGATCGCTCAGGCGGCAACGCTTAACCCTAACCATAGCGAAAATAGTGTCTCAGTGTAAGATGCTTGTGAATTGAGGGTTATGATTTTGTCTGCGATCGGCGCTATTTTCAGCAAGACGGGCAAAAAAAAGCCCTGAGGACGAGGGCCGTAGTGTTATTTTCCGGATGACGCGGCCTGCATAAACCGTAGGTCAGGTAAGCGAAGCGCCACCTGACATTGTGTCAGCGCGCAATAAACTGATATTCAGTCACGCTCACATACTCCTGGCCCGGACGGAGCACGCAGTCAGGCTGCGGCCACTCGGTATGGTTCGGGCTGTCCGGCAGAAACTCGCTTTCAAGCGCCATTCCCTGCCAGTCGCTGTAATCACCTTCCTCACGAGCAGGCGTGCCGCCGAGATAGTTCCCGGAATAGAACTGCAGCGCAGGCGCAGTGGTATACACATTCATTTGCAGCTTTTCATCGGCGGACCAGACCTGTGCGGCAGGCTGAGTCACATCACCCTTCGCTTGTAGCAGGAAGGCATGGTCGTAGCCTTTGACTTTGCGCTGATGATCGTCACTCAGGAAATCCTGGGCGACGGTTTTCGCGCTGCGGAAATCAAAGCTGGTACCCGTAACGGCCTTCAGCCCTTCAAACGGAATGCCCATCTCATCGACCGGAAGATACTCATCGGCAAGGATTTGCAGCTTGTGGTTGCGTACGTCTGTCTGCTCACCGTCGAGATTGAAATAGGCGTGGTTGGTCATATTGACCGGGCAGGGCTGGTCGACCGTTGCACGATATTCAATTGAAATGCGGTTATCTTCCGTCAGGCGGAAGAGGGCAGTGGCGGAAAGATTACCAGGGAATCCCTGGTCGCCATCGGCAGATTCCAGCGCAAACAGCACTTCGCAGTCATTCTGCTGCACAATTTGCCAGCGGCGTTTGTCGAAACCTTCTGGCCCGCCGTGCAGCTGGTTTTCACCCTGGCTTGGCAGAAGAACATAATCTTTGCCTTCCAGAGAGAAACGGCTTTTGGCGATACGGTTGGCGTAGCGGCCAACGGATGCGCCAAGATACGCCGCCTGATTCACATAAAGTTCCGGCGATGCACAGCCGAGCAGAGTTTCGCGCACGCTGCCGTCGGGCATCGGGACGCGGGCGGAAAGTAGCGTTGCACCCCAGTCCATGACCGTAACTACCATCCCTGCACTGTTACGCAGGGTTAGCATGCGATACGACAGACCATCAGGTGCGAGGGTTGGCGTTTCGTTTAGCACTGTCCAGCTCCTTGGGTGGCTTTGCAGACGTAGAAGGTCTCTTTGATGCCCGTTTTGGCTTCGTACTGTTTCGCCACGGCATCCTGAACGGCAGGAACCAGCTCTTCCGGGATCAGCGCGACAATGCAGCCGCCGAACCCGCCGCCGGTCATGCGCACGCCGCCTTTATCGCCGATAGTCGCCTTCACGATCTCCACCAGGGTATCGATCTGCGGGACGGTTATCTCAAAATCATCGCGCATGGAGGCGTGGGATTCCGCCATCAGTTCACCGATGCGTTTCAGATCGCCTTTTTCCAGCGCAGAAGCGGCTTCTACAGTACGGGCGTTTTCAGTCAGAACGTGACGAACGCGTTTGGCCACAATCGGGTCTAACTCGTGCGCCACTTTATTGAATTCATTCAACGTGACATCACGCAGTTTTGGCTGCTGGAAGAAGCGCGCGCCAGTTTCGCACTGTTCGCGGCGGGTATTGTACTCACTGCCGACCAGCGTACGTTTGAAGTTGCTGTTGATGATCACTACCGCCGCGCCTTTTGGCAGGGAAACGGCTTTGGTGCCGAGCGTGCGGCAATCGATCAGCAGCGCGTGCTCTTTTTTGCCCAGAGCGGAGATCAACTGGTCCATGATTCCGCAGTTACAGCCGACGAACTGGTTCTCGGCTTCCTGACCGTTCAGCGCAATCTGCGCGCCATCCAGCGGCAGATGATACAGCTGCTGGAAAACGGTGCCGACCGCCACTTCCAGCGAGGCCGAGGAGCTTAAACCCGCGCCCTGCGGGACGTTGCCGGTAATGACCAGATCCGCACCGCCGAAGTTTTTATTGCGCTTTTGCAGGTGTTTCACCACCCCGCGCACATAGTTGGACCACTGCTGGGTGTCGTGGGCCACAATCGGTGCGTCGAGAGAAAATTCATCGATTTGATTGTCATAATCGGCCGCAATCACGCGGACCTTGCGGTCGTCGCGTTTGGCGCAGCGGATCACGGTCTGATAATCAATTGCACAAGGCAGAACGAAACCGTCGTTGTAATCGGTATGCTCACCGATCAGATTGACGCGGCCTGGAGCCTGAATCGCGTGAGTGGCAGGGTAGCCGAATTTTTCAGCAAACAGGGATTGTGTTTTATCTTTCAGATTCATTTATTAGACTCCTGATTCGCGGTAATGGACATCGCTGACAGCGCGCAGACGTTCTGCCGCCTGTTCTGCCGTCAGGTCGCGCTGGGTTTCAGCCAGCATCTCATAGCCCACCATAAATTTACGCACCGTCGCAGAACGCAGTAGCGGCGGATAAAAATGGGCGTGTAACTGCCAGTGCTGATTTTCTTCGCCGTTAAACGGTGCGCCGTGCCAGCCCATTGAATAAGGGAATGAGCACTGGAACAGATTGTCATAGCGACTGGTCAGTTTTTTCAGCGCCAGCGCCAGATCGTCACGCTGGGCGTCGCTCAAGTCGGTGATACGCAGAACGTGGGCTTTCGGCAGGAGCAGCGTTTCAAACGGCCACGCCGCCCAATACGGCACCACGGCCAGCCAGTGTTCAGTTTCGACGACCGTGCGGCTGCCGTCTGCCATCTCGCGCTGAACGTAATCCGCCAGCAGCGCTGACTGGTTTTCGTCGTAATAAACCTTTTGCAGACGATCTTCACGCTCGACTTCATTCGGCAGGAAGCTGTTCGCCCATACCTGGCCGTGCGGGTGCGGGTTAGAACAGCCCATCGCCGCGCCTTTATTTTCAAACACCTGCACCCACGGATAATCCTGACCCAGCTCGGCAGTCTGCTGTTGCCAGGTGGTGATCACGTCGGTGAGGGCGCTCAGGCTCAGTTCCGGCAGCGTTTTGCTGTGATCTGGCGAGAAGCAGATTACGCGGCTGGTACCGCGCGCGCTTTCGCAGCGCATCAGCGGATCTTCACTTTCCGGAGCGTCCGGGGTGTCGGTCATCAGCGCGGCAAAATCGTTAGTAAACACGTACGTGCTTTTGTAATCCGGGTTTTTATCGCCAGTGACGCGGGTATTGCCCGGACACAGGAAGCAATCCGGGTCATGCTGCGGTAGCGTCTGTTTGGCTGGCGTCTCTTGTGCACCCTGCCACGGACGCTTCGCACGATGCGGAGACACCAAAATCCATTGCCCGGTTAACGGGTTAAAACGCCGATGCGGATGATCGACGGGGTTGAATTGAGTCATGTCGGGTCCTTAATCCGGATAGCCTTGTGGATGGCGCGACTGCCAGTGCCAGGTATCCTGTGCCATTTCATCCAGCGTGCGGGTGACGCGCCAGTTCAGCTCTTTATCGGCTTTGGTGGCATCGGCCCAGTACGCGGGAAGATCGCCATCGCGGCGCGGGGCGAAGTGATATGCCACTGGTTTACCGCAGGCTTTGCTGAAGGCGTTAACCACATCAAGTACGCTGCTGCCCACGCCTGCACCGAGGTTGTAGATATGCACGCCCGGTTTATTCGCCAGCTGCTGCATCGCAGCGACGTGACCATCGGCCAGGTCCATCACGTGGATATAATCGCGCACGCCAGTCCCATCTTCGGTCGGATAGTCGTTGCCAAAAATCGCCAGCGAGTCACGACGTCCTACCGCCACCTGAGCGATGTACGGCATCAGGTTATTCGGGATACCCTGCGGATCTTCACCCATATCGCCTGACGGATGGGCGCCAACCGGGTTGAAATAACGCAGCAGGGCGATGCTCCAGTCGGGCTGTGCTTTTTGCAGGTCAGCCAGAATCTGTTCCACCATCAGCTTACTTTTGCCGTACGGGCTTTGCGGCGTACCGGTCGGGAAGCTTTCGACGTAAGGGATTTTCGGCTGGTCGCCGTACACGGTGGCAGAAGAACTGAAGATGAAGTTCTTCACGTTTGCAGCGCGCATGGCGGCAATCAGGCGCAGCGTTCCGTTGACGTTGTTATCGTAGTATTCGAGGGGTTTGGCGACTGACTCGCCGACCGCTTTAAGACCGGCGAAGTGGATAACCGTATCGATGGCATGGTCGTGAAGGATTTCGGTCATCAGCGCTTCGTTGCGGATATCGCCTTCCACAAAGGTGGGCTGTTTTCCGCTCAGGCGCTCAATGACGGGCAGCACGCTGCGCTTACTGTTACACAGGTTGTCGAGGATGATGACATCGTGGCCATTTTGCAGCAGTTGCACACAGGTATGACTTCCAATGTAACCGCTACCACCCGTTACCAGAACTCGCATATTTCGCTCCATTAGGCTTATGGTATGTAATAACCATAGCATAACAGAGACGCGAAAAGTGTGACATGGGATAAAATAGTGGAATCGGTTACACTGAATTACACAGTCAATTTCACAGCGAATCAGCGCATTGTAAATCAAAGAGATAGTGATGTATTGCTGCCAGTTATCTGAAAAAGGGGACTGCAGTCCCCTTTAAGACGATGCTCAGCGAATGCGGTCTAACTGATAGCGATAGCCTTCACCCTCAGGAACAAACTCCAGCCGGTGCGTGATGCAGGACGGGGCATCCTCTGCGTGATGTGAGACGAACAGCAGCTGGGTTTCGCCTTCGCTAATTAACACATCAACAAAACGGCGGATCAGCTGACGATTCAGCGGATCGAGTCCCTGCAACGGTTCGTCCAGAATCAGCAAAGTAGGGTGTTTCACCAGCGCGCGCACGATCAGCGCCAGACGCTGTTGCCCCCACGACAAACTGTGGAACGGTGCATCCGCCACGCGTTTATCCATCCCCAGAATATCCAGCCACTGTTGCGCCAGCTTGTGCTGCTTGTCGGACACCGCCTGATAAATGCCGATTGAATCGAAATATCCGGACAAAATCACGTTACGCACCGTGGTGCTAACGCGGTAATCCAGGTGCAGGCTGCTGCTGACGTAGCCGATATGCTTTTTAATATCCCAGATGGTCTCCCCGCTGCCGCGCCGACGGCCAAACAGGTTCAAATCATTGCTGTAGCCCTGGGGATGATCGCCGGTAATCAGGCTTAGCAGGGTTGATTTCCCCGCGCCATTGGGACCGGTGATTTGCCAGTGTTCGCCCGGATTCACCGTCCAGCTTAGCCGATCGAGAATCGGGCGATCGTTATAAGATACGCTGCCATTTTTCAGCTCAATGCGCGGCTGGTGGCTGTCCAGTAAATGCCGTGCCGGAGGGGCGTCGGGTTCCGGAAGTGCAATCCCGTCGAGTTTTTCGCTGTGCGCCAGTTGGGCAATCAGCGCCTGCTGTAAAAGCGTGTCTTTCTCGCCGGTTTCGGTTAAAGAGCAATCCGCCAGCACGCCTGCGTACTGCACAAACTCAGGGATTTCATCGAAGCGGTTAAGCACCAGCACCAGGGTATAACCCTGTTGATTGAGCGTGGCTAACAGTGATGCCAGCTGCGCGCGGGAGTGGACGTCCAGGCCGTCAAAGGGTTCGTCGAGGATCAGCAGATCCGGCTCGCTCATCAGCGCTTGGCACAGCAGGGTTTTGCGCGTTTCGCCGGTAGAGAGGTATTTGAAGCGCCTGTCCAGCAGGCCGGTAATGCCGAAAAGTTCCGCTAACTGCTGACAGCGGGCCGTGTCTTTTCGCTCATCCTGAATGATTTCTGCGGTGGTCCGCCCGGTGTCGTCCTCACCGGGACTGAGCAGATCGGTGTTATTGCGCTGCCACTCGTCGCTGACCAGTTTTTGCAGCTGTTCGAAGGAGATGCGCGTCAGGCGCGTAAAACTGCACTGGCGTTCGCCGTTCAGCAGGGTGAGTTCACCTGCCAACGCGCGGGCCAGCGCAGATTTTCCGCTGCCGTTGGAGCCGACAAACGCCCAGCTTTCACCGGCGCGTAAGGTTAAATCAGGCAGAGAAAGTGTTTTTGTGTCGCTAAGACGAAACGTGCCTTGCGAAATTTGCAATGACGACATGAGTTATCCCATTTTTTGCAGCGATAGAGTTCAGGAATACTCACTGCCGTCATCTTTGTCAACGCACTTAACACAACGTGGCGATAATTACCCGGTCAGCGTTGAACCAGGCGGTGACGTTCGCGCCTTCGGTCAAATCTTCTGCATCAGACAGTGGCACTGTGGCACAGAGCACTTGTCCATCCGGCAGGGTCATTAGCACTTCGCACTGTTCTTCGCCGCGCGAAATGTGGCTGATGGCACCGTGCAGCTGGTTATCAGCCTCTTTGGCTTGTTCTGCATCCTGCGTGATATTCACCCACGGCGCTTTGAGCAACACCAGCACCTCTTTGCCTTCGTCCAGCCCCAGCCGCTCGCCGCTTTGCGCGGTAATCGCCACTTTGAGCCGTGTCGTGCCGTCGGCCAGCAAAATATCGACATGCTGCTGCACCTGATCATGGTCGCGCGCCGTCACGGTGCCAAACCATTGGTTTCGTGCGCTGGTTTGCAGTGAGAAGCGGGAGATGGCCGCCAGCAGGCTATCGAGGGGAAGGGCATCGTCATCGCTCAGGACATCAAAGGCTTTCTGCTGGATTTGTGCCAGCAGATCATAAAGCTGAATCAGGCGCTGGCCGTAGCGAGTCAGAATAGCGCCGCCACCGCCTTTGCCGCCCGTCGCGCGATCGACCAGCGTCTGTTCGCTCAGGGTATTCATCTCATTGATGGCGTCCCAGGCACTTTTATAGCTAATGCCAGCATTCTTCGCGCCCTGGCTAATTGAGCCGGTTTGTTCTATCTGTTTAAGCAGGGCAATGCGTCGCGGATCGGCGAAAAGCTTCTGCTGAAGTCGAAGGGTAAGGAGAATTTCGGCCTGCATAAGACGGTGTCCTGGCAAAAAGCGTATTGTGACCCAATTGCCCCACAGCGCAAAGTCTACCGCACAAAAGGGGATGTTTTTCTGACTTTCCAGGGTAGAATACGCCATTCACAGTGTCTGGAGAAAACCATGTTAGAGTTATTGAAAAGTCTGGTATTCGCCGTGATCATGGTACCCGTAGTGATGGCCATCATCCTCGGCGCCATCTACGGCCTGGGTGAAGTGTTCAACCTCTTTTCGAACATTGGTCACAAAGACCAGCCTAAAAAGCAGCATTGATTCCTTTCAAAACGCCCGGCAAGTCCGGGCGTTTTGCCCTCAAGTTTCTGCCTTTCCCGCCGATAGTTAACTTTGCATCAGGTTTGTTTACCCCTTAGACGGTACGATTTAACGCTAGGTTATCCTTACAGTTATCGTTATATTTATAGATATATAACGACACTCACAGGAGCTACAAATGGCACGTACATGGTTACGCCTTTTCGCAGGGGCAACACTGACACTTTCCGTCGCCGGACATGCACTGGCTGACGAAGGTAAAATCACGGTCTTTGCGGCGGCGTCGCTGACCAACGCCATGCAGGACATTGCGGCGCAGTACAAGAAAGAGAAAAATGTTGAGGTTGTCTCTTCGTTCGCCTCTTCTTCAACGCTGGCTCGCCAGATTGAAGCCGGTGCGCCTGCCGATCTGTTTATTTCTGCCGACCAGAAATGGATGGATTACGCGGTTGAGAAAAAATCTATTGATACGGCAACCCGCGAAACTCTGCTGGGTAACAGCCTGGTCGTTGTTGCGCCAAAAGCCAGCGCACAGGGCGAGTTCACTATTAATAAAGACACCAACTGGACCAGCCTGCTGAAAGAGGGCCGTCTGGCGGTGGGCGATCCGGACCACGTTCCGGCGGGTATCTACGCGAAAGAAGCGCTGCAAAAACTGGGGGCGTGGGATACATTGTCACCAAAACTGGCTCCGGCTGAAGATGTGCGTGGCGCACTGGCGCTGGTCGAGCGCAACGAAGCACCGCTGGGCATTGTCTATGGCTCCGATGCGGTTGCCGGTAAAGGCGTGAAAGTCGTCGGTACGTTCCCGGAAGACTCGCACAAGAAAGTGGAATACCCGGTAGCCATTGTTGATGGACATAAAAATGCGACGGTCAGTGCCTTCTACGATTATCTGAAAGGGCCTGAAGCGTCAGCCATCTTTAAACGTTACGGATTTACGACTCACTAATGATATTGACCGATCCTGAATGGCAGGCCGTGCTGCTGAGCCTTAAAGTCTCTTCCCTGGCAGTTGCCTTTAGTTTGCCCTTTGGGATCTTCTTTGCCTGGTTACTGGTGCGTTGTCGGTTTCCGGGCAAAGCTCTGCTCGACAGTGTTCTCCATCTTCCTCTCGTGTTGCCGCCGGTGGTGGTCGGTTACTTATTGCTGATTGCGATGGGGCGACGCGGTTTTATCGGCCAGTATTTGTATGACTGGTTCGGCCTGACGTTTGCCTTTAGCTGGCGCGGCGCGGTACTGGCAGCGGCGGTGATGTCGTTCCCGCTGATGGTGCGAGCCATTCGCCTGGCGCTGGAAGGTGTTGACATCAAGCTGGAGCAGGCGGCGCGCACCTTAGGTGCCGGGCGCTGGCGCGTGTTCTTCACCATCACGCTACCCCTCACGCTGCCGGGTATTATTGTCGGCACGGTGCTGGCGTTTGCCCGCTCGCTTGGCGAATTTGGCGCGACCATTACCTTCGTGTCTAACATTCCCGGCGAAACCCGCACCATTCCGTCGGCGATGTATACCCTGATTCAGACACCGGGCGGTGAAGGCGCTGCCGCACGGCTGTGCATTATCTCCATCGTGCTGGCGCTGGTGTCACTGCTGGTTTCTGAATGGCTGGCGCGTCTGAGCCGCGAGCGGATGGGGAAATAATCATGCTTGAACTTAACTTTAGCCAGACGCTGGGCAACCACTGCCTGACGCTCAATGAAACATTGCCTGCATCTGGCATCACCGCTGTTTTTGGTGTGTCGGGTGCGGGAAAAACCTCGCTGATTAATGCCATCAGCGGGCTGACGCGCCCGCAAACGGGCCGCATAGTGCTCAACAATCGCGTGCTGCACGACGTTGAAAAGAAGATTTACCTTGCGCCTGAAAAACGGCGCATCGGCTATGTATTCCAGGATGCGCGACTGTTCCCGCACTACAAAGTGCGCGGCAATCTGCGCTACGGCATGGCAAAAAGTATGGCCGGACAGTTTGATAATCTGGTCAATCTACTCGGTATTGAGCCATTGCTGGAACGCCTTCCGTCGTCACTTTCTGGCGGCGAAAAGCAGCGTGTGGCGATTGGGCGCGCGCTGTTAACCGCGCCGGAATTACTGTTGCTGGATGAACCGCTGGCCTCGCTGGATTTACCGCGTAAACGCGAGCTGCTGCCGTATTTGCAGCGTCTGGCGCGCGAGATAAACATTCCGATGCTCTACGTCAGCCATTCGCTGGATGAAATTCTGCACCTGGCGGACAACGTGCTGGTGCTTGAAAACGGCAGCGTCAAAGCCTTTGGTCCGCTGGAGGAAGTGTGGGGCAGCAGCGTGATGCACCCGTGGCTGCCGAAAGAGCAGCAGAGCAGCGTTCTGAAGGTCAGCGTGCTGGAGCACCATCCGCACTACGCCATGACCGCGCTGGCGCTGGGCGATCAGCATCTGTGGGTCAATAAAATCGACAAGCCGCTGCAATCCGCGCTGCGCATTCGTATTCAGGCATCTGACGTTTCTCTGGTGCTGCAGCCGCCGCTGCAAACCAGTATCCGTAATATTCTGCGCGCCAAAGTGGCGCAGTGTCTGGACGATAACGGGCAGGTGGAAGTGCAGCTGGAAGTGGGGAGCAAAAAGCTGTGGGCGCGCATCAGCCCGTGGGCCAGGGATGAGCTGGGCATCAAACCTGGCCTGTGGCTTTACGCGCAGATTAAGAGCGTGTCGATCACCACCTAGATCACAGCAGATGGGTATAAATATACTGCGCTATGCTGTCGGTGGTGTTGTCGCCAATCACCACGTTGGCGCGTGCTTTCACGGCGTCGTCAGCATTGCCCATTGCCACGCCGGTTCCGGCAGCTTCCAGCATGCTGATATCGTTGTAATTATCCCCGAAGGCAATCACGTCTTTCATCGACCCGCCCTGAGATTCAACAAACTGCGTCAGGCGCTTGCCTTTGCTGTTGCCTTTGCGGGCGATATCCACCTGATCGTGCCACGACCATTCGCACTCCAGACCCAGCGTCTGTTCGACGTGTTTCGCGAAAGCGTTCAGTTTGGTGGTGTCTTCGTCGGTGAGGGCAAATTTCCAGATGGCGTTCACATCCACAGCGGCCTGGCGCAGAGATGACACCTGCGTAAAGACCGGACGCTGCGCTTCGGGCAGGGACAGCGCCCAATTGCTGGTACGGGTTACGTGTCCGGTAGGGCGCTCATACATCATCGCATCATCGACATACATCAGGCCGTGAATGGCGTGTTCATCCAGCAAATCTATCAGTTGCAGGGCCTGCGTCGAAGGCAGCGGATCGGCCTGGAGAACCTTTTTTGCATGATAATCATACAAATAAGTACCATTACAACAAATTGCAGGTGTATCTAACGCCAGTGCCTGATAAAAAGGATGAATGGCAACGTGATGTCGACCGGTAACGATCATGAGTTGATATCCCGCTTCCTGAGCACGTTTCAGTGCTTCAAGCGAAGAGGGGAGCAGGGTTTTTTGCGGGGTTAACAGCGTACCGTCTAAATCCAGAGCAATCACACGCGAGGTCATTTGTTCTTCCGGGTTAATATTGAATTTAAGATCTAAGAGGATGGTACACCGAGAGGCGTGACCCACAAAATGTCAGACTAAAATTCAGCATTCACCGTTAAATTTACGCGCAGTGGAGAGGAGTATTCATGAAACAAACCGTTTATACCGCCAGTCCTGAGAGCCAGCAGATCCACGTCTGGCGTTTGAATGCGGAAGGCTCGCTCACGCTGGTGCAGGTGGTTGATGTGCCGGGGCAGGTGCAACCGATGGTTGTCAGCCCGGATAAACGTTTCCTGTATGTCGGCGTGCGCCCTGAGTTTCGCGTACTGGCCTACCGCATTGCGCCGGACGATGGCGCCCTGACGTATATCGCTGAAGCACCGCTGCCGGGCAGCCCGACGCACATCTCCACCGATCGCAAAGGCCAGTTCGTCTTCAGCGGCTCTTACAATTCCGGCTGCGTGAGCGTTACGCGTCTGGTCGATGGTGTTCCGCAGGAGACAGTGGACGTGGTTGAAGGGCTGGAAGGCTGTCACTCGGCGAATATCTCTCCGGACAACCGCACCCTCTGGGTTCCGGCGCTGAAACAGGATCGTATCTGCCTGTTCACCCTGAGCGACGACGGTCATCTTGCCGCGCAGACCCCGGCAGAAATTACCACCGTTGAGGGCGCAGGCCCACGTCACATGGTATTCCATCCGAATCAGCAGTATGCCTATGTGGTGAACGAGCTGAACAGCTCAGTCGACGTGTGGGAACTGAAAGATCCGAAAGGCCAGATTGAGCGCGTCCAGACTCTGGACATGATGCCGTCTGATTTCACCGACACCCGCTGGGCGGCGGATATTCACATCACCCCGGACGGGCGTCATCTGTACGCCTGCGATCGTACTTCCAGCCTAATCACCATTTTCAGCGTCTCGGAAGATGGCAGCGTGCTGGCGATCGAAGGCTTCCAGCCGACCGAAACCCAGCCGCGTGGCTTTAATATCGACAACAGCGGCAAATTCCTGGTGGCGGCGGGGCAGAAATCCCACCACATCGCCCTGTATGAAATCAAAGGCGAACAGGGCCTGCTGGAAGAGAAAGGACGCTATGCCGTCGGCCAGGGCCCAATGTGGGTGGTGGTTAACGCGCACTAAGCGGCGTAGAAAACAAAAAACCTCGCGTTTGCGAGGTTTTTTTATGCCCGGAGTTCGGGGTTACTGCTTCGGCTCAGCCATCACTTTGCTACCCACACCGCGGTTGTTGTATTCCCACATGCGGTTGAAGTTAGCGTCGTTCAGGTTACGCTGCACGTTGCCTTTATCATCCATCGCGCCGGTGTTACCGGAGTACGGACGTTTGGAGATTGCAGCATCGGCCCACGGTTTTGCCATGTTGAAGCCTTCGTTGATCACGCTATCGCGGATGACGACCTGGCCGTTAGTGGCGGAGTCGATATCCAGCGAACGGCCAAGCTGCGCCACGCCGTCACCGGATGCGGTAAAGCGGCTGTTCACGGCCAGGAAGCCGTAGAACATGTTGGACAGGGTTGCCGGCGCAAACACGTAACCTTCCTGCTGGGTGCGGGAGTTCACCACGCGGAACTCGGTGTTATCAAACACCACTGCACCGCGACCGGAGACGATATCCACATCACCTTCGATATAGCTATTGGTGACCTGAGTACGGGTCAGACGGTTATTCTGCAGGGCATTCTGCACGCCGCTGTTGGTCACGAAGAAGGTGTTCTGGCGACCGAGAATGTTCACGTTGTTGATCTGCACTTTATCGCCGTCAGTACGCAGGGCAACCGCCTGATGGTTACCCGCATCCACGCTGTCACCCAGGGTGTTCTGGATGGTCAGGTTCTGCAGCTGCAAACCGTTGTTCTGTGACCAGAATACCGCTGAGCACATCATGCCCACTGTGGCGGTTTGCTTGCTCTGGCAGTTGTCGAACATGTACCACGCCGGTTTGCCTGGCATATATTTACCGGCTGGATTGACCAGGTGACGCCAGGTATTACGGTCGATTTCCGAGTCAATCGCCAGACCAATTTTCACGTCGATGGCTTTATCACCGGTACCGTAAATCGTAATGCTGCCCGGTGCGGCAGGAACGTAAACGGTCCCTTCATAGTCGCCTGGCAGGACCGCAATGTACTGGCGCGATGCGCTGTGTTTGGTAATGGCGGCGTCAACGGCGGCCTGAATGCTGGTATGCGTCACGCCCTGGGTGCCTGCCGGGCCAACCACGAAGTTTGGTTGTGCAGGAATGCTAATAGAAGACGGCGTCCACGGAGCCGCGTTCGGGTCCATCGCAGAGTAATAATGTGCTGCGCTGAAGTTCTTCGCTTCACCCGCAGACAGAATAGGGCGGGATGCCGTGCCTGGCGCAGCCTGCTCGGATGGCAGCTGGTCAGGTGGGGTTGAGCTGCACGCGGACAACGTCACGCCAAAGGCGAGTGCCAACGCCAGACGAGAAATCCTGGAAATGTTCAAGGGAAAGCTCCTTGCTTCACGAGTCTTAACGGGATGATCGAAATAGCCTGCTTTTTTATACTAAGTTGAGCGAAACGGGAAGATGAAAAGCGAAAAAGTTGCATATTTCACCCGCATCCGGCGGGGAAGTCGTCACAAAAAAATAACAATTTCCGTAAAGCGGGTTGACACCGGCAAACGAATGAAAATAAATGTCTATACAACCCATGACAAGCGGAACTCCTATGCAGCAGCTTCATCCCGACGATGTCCTTTGGCGTAACGCACGGCTGGCGACCCTGAATCCTGAGGAGCCAGCACCTTACGGGCTGCGTGAAAAGGTGGCGCTGATTGTGCGCGGCGAGACGATTGTCGCCGTCGTTCCTGACTCGGAACTGCCGAAAACGCACGCTCATCAGGTTGATCTCGACGGGCGTCTGGTTACGCCTGGTCTGATCGATTGCCACACCCATCTGGTGTTTGGCGGCGACCGCGCCGGGGAGTGGGAGCAACGCCTCAACGGTGTCTCATATCAAACGATCAGCGCTCAGGGCGGGGGGATCAATTCCACTGTCTCCGCCACGCGAGAAAGTGACACGCAAACGCTGCTGAAACGAGCGGAACAGCGCCTGCACCGTTTGATGCAAGAAGGTGTCACCACGCTTGAAATCAAATCGGGTTACGGACTTAACGCGCAGAGCGAAGAGAAAATGCTGCGCGTGGCGCAAACCCTTGCTCAAAACCATCCGGTGGAGATCAGCCCGACGCTGCTCGCCGCCCATGCGGTGCCGAAAGAATATCGTCAGGATCCGGATGCGTACATTTCGCTGGTGTGCGAGCAGATCATGCCCGCTCTCTGGCGTGAAGGCCTGTTTGAAGCCGTAGACGTGTTTTGCGAAAACGTCGGCTTCACGCCGTCGCAAACCGAGCGGGTATTCCAGGCTGCCACTGCGCTGGGTATTCCCGTTAAAGGCCACGTCGAGCAACTGTCTAACCTGGGCGGCGCGGCGTTAGTCAGCCGCTATCACGGCTGGTCTGCCGATCATATTGAGTATCTTGATGACGCGGGCGTAAGCGCGATGGCGCATAGCGGCACGGTGGCGGTGTTGCTGCCAGGCGCGTACTACTTCTTACAGGAACGCCAGCGCCCGCCGGTTGAACAACTGCGAAAACAAGGCGTACCGATGGCCGTCGCCACGGATTACAACCCTGGCACCAGCCCGTTTGCCAGCCTGCATCTGGCGATGAACATGGCCTGCGTGCAGTTTGGCCTTACGCCGGAAGAGGCGTGGGCGGGCGTTACCCGCCACGCCGCACAGGCGCTGGGGCGCGGTGCTACCCACGGCCAGCTTAAGGCCGGATATGTCGCTGATTTTATCGTCTGGGACGCCGAACGTCCGGTGGAGATGGTCTACGAACCGGGGCGTAATCCGCTGTATCAACGCGTGTTTAGAGGGAAAGTATCATGAAACTGTGGCGACCCACTTCGCCTCACATCTGGCAGGGGCGCGACGATAGCGCTGAGGCCAGTAACGCGCTGCGCCTCTTCCAGACTATCGCGCATACCGACTGTTTTGCGCCCAAAAACTCAGGCATTGCGCTATTAGGATTCGAATGCGATGCCGGTGTGAAACGCAACCACGGCAGGCCCGGAGCGCTACAAGCCCCGGATGTACTGCGTAAAGCGCTGGCGAACATGGCAAGCCAGGAAGGGCACGCGCGCATTACCGACATGGGCACCATCACCGTTGAAGACGATGAACTTGAAGCTGCCCAGCGTGCGCTAAGTGACGCGGTGCAAACCTGCCAGCAGTCGGGGATGCGCACGCTGGTGTTCGGCGGCGGGCACGAAACGGCCTGGGCGCACGGTCGTGGGGTACTGGATGCGTTTGCGCAGGAGCGCGTTGTGATTATTAATCTCGATGCCCATCTCGATCTACGTGAAGCTGAACACGCTACGTCAGGCACACCGTTCCGCCAGCTGGCGCAGTACTGCGAAGCACAACAGCGCGAGTTTCAGTACGCCTGCTTTGGCGTCAGCCGGGCGGCAAATACTCAGGCGCTGTGGGACGAAGCAGACCGTCTGAACGTCACTCTGGTGGAAGATCTCGATTTTCGCCGTGCGGCGTTACCCACGCTGGAAAAGGTGCTGGCGCAAGCCGAACGCGTCTATCTGACTATCGATCTGGATGTCCTGCCCGCCGGGGAAATGCCTGCCGTTTCAGCCCCGGCGGCGCTCGGTGTTCCGGCGCTGGATTTACTCCCGGTGATCGGTGAAATCTGTCGCAGCGGAAAACTCCAGGCGGTCGATTTAGTCGAATTTAACCCGACCTACGACCGCGACGGACAGGGCGCACGGCTTGCCGCGCGTCTGGCGTGGCAAATTGCTCACTGGTGGGCATAACTCTTATTAAGGAATCACGATGTTTTCACGCTCACCGAATCAACCGCCCGGTACGCCTGCCCCCTTCTATGAGAAGGTGAAACAGGCCATCAGCGAAAAAATCGCCACCGGCGTCTGGCAGCCGCACGACCGCATTCCCTCCGAGGCCGAGCTGGTGGCGCAGTTTGGCTTTAGCCGCATGACCATTAACCGCGCATTGCGCGAACTCACCGACGAAGGTCTGCTGGTGCGCTTGCAGGGCGTCGGGACCTTTGTGGCCGAGCCGAAAGGGCAGTCGGCGCTGTTTGAAATCCGCAGCATCGCCGATGAGATTGCCTCGCGTAATCATCAGCATCACTGTGAAGTGTTAATCCTGGAGGAGACCCAGGCCAGCGCCGAGCAGGCGGTCGAGCTGAATGTCAAAGAGGGAGCGCGGATTTTCCATTCGGTGATGGTGCATTTTGAGAACGACATCCCGGTGCAAATTGAGGATCGCTGCGTCAACGCCGACCGGGTGCCCGACTATCTCCAGCAGGATTACACCCAGACCACGCCTCACGCCTGGCTGTCGCAGGTCGCGCCGCTGACGGAGGGGGAACACATCGTGGAAGCGGTACGTGCCACGCCGCAGGAGTGCGAATTGCTGCGCATTAAAGAGCACGACCCGTGCCTGCTGATCCGCCGTCGCACCTGGTCTTCCGGGCAGATCGTGTCGCACGCCAGGCTGTTATTTCCCGGTTCGCGCTACCGGCTGCAAGGCCACTTTATGTCATAGGTTTTCAAAGCGTGATAGCTAACACAATATAACAAAATTGTATCTTTATTGTTAAATCCGACCTTGTGCGGGGTTGTCTATACAAGTATATCTGTTTGTATCTTTCATCCCGTATGAGGACCACACAATGTCGTCAGGTAAATACCGCCAGCAGGATGTCCGCGCTCCGCGCGGCACCACGCTCACCGCCAAAAGCTGGCTCACCGAAGCGCCGCTGCGCATGTTGATGAACAACCTTGATCCTGAGGTTGCCGAAAACCCGCACGAGCTGGTGGTGTACGGCGGTATTGGCCGCGCAGCGCGTAACTGGGAATGCTACGACGCCATTGTGGAAGCGCTCACTAATCTCGAAATCGATGAAACCCTGCTGGTGCAATCCGGCAAACCGGTCGGGGTGTTCAAAACCCACAAGAATGCGCCGCGCGTGTTGATTGCCAACTCGAACCTCGTCCCGCACTGGGCCACCTGGGAACACTTCAACGAGCTGGACGCCAAAGGGCTGGCGATGTACGGCCAGATGACCGCGGGCAGCTGGATCTACATTGGCAGCCAGGGCATCGTGCAGGGCACCTACGAAACCTTCGTCGAAGCTGGACGCCAGCATTACAACGGCTCCCTGAAAGGGCGCTGGGTATTGACCGCCGGGCTCGGCGGGATGGGCGGCGCACAACCGCTGGCGGCAACGCTGGCGGGCGCGTGTTCCCTCAACATCGAATGCCAGCAGAGCCGCATTGATTTCCGCCTGCGCACCCGCTATGTCGATGAACAGGCCGACAATCTCGACGACGCCCTGGCGCGTATTCAGAAATACACCACCGAAGGCAAAACCATGTCGATTGCCCTGTGCGGCAACGCGGCAGATATCGTCCCGGAACTGGTGGCGCGCGGCGTTCGCCCGGATCTGGTGACCGATCAGACCAGCGCTCACGATCCGCTCCACGGCTATCTGCCGAAAGGCTGGACGTGGGAAGAGTATCAGCAAAAATCCCAAAGCGACCCGGAAGGGACGGTGCTGGCCGCCAAACGCTCAATGGCGGAGCATGTATCGGCAATGCTGGCGTTCAGCAAGATGGGCGTACCGACCTTCGATTACGGGAACAACATTCGCCAGATGGCGAAAGAGATGGGCGTGGAAAACGCCTTCGACTTCCCCGGTTTTGTCCCGGCCTATATCCGTCCGCTGTTCTGCCGTGGTATCGGTCCGTTCCGCTGGGTGGCGCTCTCCGGCGACCCGCAAGATATCTACAAAACCGATGCCAAAGTGAAAGAGATCGTCGCCGATGACGCCCATCTGCACCACTGGCTGGATATGGCTCGCGAGCGTATCAATTTCCAGGGGCTGCCTGCGCGTATCTGCTGGGTGGGCCTCGAGTGGCGACAAAAACTCGGCCTGGCGTTCAACGAGATGGTGCGCAGCGGGGAAGTTTCCGCACCGATTGTCATTGGCCGCGACCACTTAGATTCCGGGTCCGTCGCCAGCCCGAACCGTGAAACTGAGGCCATGCAGGACGGCTCCGACGCCGTGTCCGACTGGCCGTTACTCAACGCTTTACTGAATACCGCCAGCGGCGCGACCTGGGTGTCACTGCACCACGGCGGCGGCGTGGGGATGGGCTTCTCGCAGCATGCGGGGATGGTGATTGTCTGCGATGGCACCGACGAAGCCGCCGCGCGTATTGCCCGCGTACTGCACAACGACCCGGCTACCGGCGTGATGCGCCACGCTGATGCAGGCTATGACATTGCAATCGACTGTGCGAAAGAGCAGGGACTGAACCTGCCGATGGTCGCCGCCACACAAGGAAAACACTGATGAATGCTTTGACTATTACTCCCGGCGCGCTGACCTTTGCTCATCTGCGCAGCGCCTGGCGTCAGCCGGTGACGCTAACGCTTGATGAAGAAGCGCATCAGGCGATCAACGATAGCGTCGCCTGCGTCGAGGCCATTGTCGCTGAAGACCGCACGGCCTATGGGATCAACACCGGTTTCGGCCTGCTGGCCCAGACCCGTATCGCTACCCACGATCTGGAAAACTTGCAGCGCTCGCTGGTGCTGTCTCACGCGGCGGGCGTGGGCGAACCGCTGGATGACGAGATCGTGCGCCTGATGATGGTGCTGAAAATTAATAGCCTGGCGCGCGGTTTCTCTGGCATCCGCCTGAGCGTGATTCAGGCGCTGATCGCCCTGGTTAACGCCCAGGTCTATCCGTGGATCCCGGCCAAAGGCTCCGTCGGCGCATCGGGGGATTTGGCACCGCTGGCGCACATGTCGCTTCTGCTGTTGGGCGAGGGCAAAGCGCGCTGGCAGGGGCAATGGCTGCCAGCCAAAGAGGCGCTGCAAAAAGCCGGATTAGAGCCGATTACGCTCGCCGCGAAAGAGGGGCTGGCGCTGCTGAACGGCACTCAGGCATCCACGGCGTTTGCGTTGCGCGGTCTGTTCGAAGCCGAAGATCTGTTTGCCTCGGCGGTGGTGTGCGGCGCGCTGACCACCGAAGCGGTACTCGGCTCGCGCCGTCCGTTTGACGCGCGTATTCATGAGGTTCGCGGTCAGCGCGGGCAAATTGACGCGGCGGCGATGTACCGTCATCTGCTGACTGATACCAGTGCAATTGCTGATTCACATCATAACTGCGATAAGGTGCAGGACCCGTACTCCCTGCGCTGTCAGCCGCAGGTGATGGGCGCGTGTCTGACGCAAATCCGGCAGGCCGCCGAGGTGCTGCTGGTGGAAGCCAACGCCGTTTCTGACAATCCGCTGGTCTTTGCCGAGCAAAACGAAGTGGTGTCAGGCGGGAATTTCCACGCCGAGCCGGTGGCGATGGCCGCCGATAATCTGGCATTGGCGATTGCCGAAATTGGCGCGTTGTCCGAGCGTCGTATCGCGCTGATGATGGATAAACACATGTCGCAGCTGCCGCCGTTCCTGGTGCGCAACGGCGGGGTCAACTCCGGGTTTATGATTGCCCAGGTCACCGCTGCGGCACTGGCGAGCGAAAACAAAGCGCTGTCGCATCCGCACAGCGTCGACAGCCTGCCGACGTCCGCCAATCAGGAAGACCATGTGTCGATGGCGCCTGCCGCCGGGCGTCGTCTGTGGGAGATGGCGTACAACACGCGCGGCGTAATTGCGGTCGAGTGGCTGGCAGCAGTGCAGGGAATCGATCTGCGCGAAGGTCTAAAATCCAGTCCGCTGCTGGAGCAGGCGCGGCAGAATTTGCGCGAGCATGTCACGCACTACGACGACGACCGTTTCTTTGCGCCGGATATTGATAAGGCGATGGAACTGTTAAACGCGGGGAGTCTGGTGGGGTTGTTACCAGCGGTGTGTGCGGTCTGATGCCCTCACCCCGGCCCTCTCCCACGGGAGAGGGAGAAAACCGCACCGTGCATTTCCCTCTCCCACGGGAGAGGGAGAAAACCGCACCGAACAATTCCTTCTCCCACGGGAGAGGGAGAAAACCGCACCGTACATTTCCCTCTCCCGTGGGGAGAGGGTTAGGGTGAGGGGCCCAGCCCGCTCGATCAGATATACATCGCCGTAATCGACGCACTTCCCAGCGTATGAAAATGCACGTTAAAGCCCACCATCGCGCCGCTCGCGCCTTCATCTACGTCAATCTTCTCAACGTCCAGCGCATGCACGGTGAAAATATACCGGTGCGTTTCGCCTTTCGGTGGTGCCGCGCCGCCGTATCCCGCTTTACCAAAATCGGTGCGGGTCTGAACTGCCCCATCAGGTAAG
Source organism: Lelliottia sp. 7254-16 (assembly GCF_002922995.1). Classification (NCBI taxonomy): domain Bacteria; kingdom Pseudomonadati; phylum Pseudomonadota; class Gammaproteobacteria; order Enterobacterales; family Enterobacteriaceae; genus Lelliottia; species Lelliottia sp. 7254-16. Next base: position 281,309 of record NZ_PQVS01000003.1, on the reverse strand, counting down.
GCCACCAAATCTGAGCCGGAACCCTGCGGCAGCACGCGCGTGTCGGCGGGGAGATTGGCGACAATCCAGTGCCACCAGCCGGAACCGGTCGGCGCGTCCGGGTCGTAGCAGGTCACGACAAAACTCTTGGTTCCGGGCGGAACCTCGTCCCAGGCCAGGTGCGGCGAAATATTATCGCCCTGATAACCCATGCCATTGAACACGTGGCGTTCGGGCAATTTTTCGCCGTCGCGCAGATCCTGACTGATAATCTTCATGCGATTTCTCCTCGGTAGCCGTGCAAAAAGTGTAAACCATCCACAGCATACCGAGGCTAACGCGTTGGGTTAAATCGCAAAATGTGCGGGAATGTTAACGGCTTCGATCACCGCGTCCGTCAGTTTCTGCAACTGCGCAGGCGTAATGATGTACGGTGGCATCAGGTAGATCAGTTTGCCGAACGGACGCACCCACACGCCGCGCTCGACGAAGAACCGTTGTAACACCGCCATGTTGACAGGATGTGTCGTTTCGACCACGCCAATCGCCCCCAGCACCCGCACATCGGCGACAAATTCAGAATCCGCCGCGCCTGCCAGTTCGTGCGTGAGTTGTGATTCGATAGCCGCCACCTGCGCCCGCCATTCGCCACTTTCCAGAATGGCCAGACTTTCGCTGGCGACCGCGCAGGCCAGGGGATTACCCATAAACGTCGGGCCGTGCATAAAGCAACCCGCTTCGCCGTCGCTGATGGTGTCCGCGACGTGACGCGTGGTCAGCGTAGCGGAAAGCGTCATGGTGCCGCCCGTCAGGGCTTTACCGAGGCACAAAATATCCGGTGCAATGTCCGCGTGTTCGCAGGCAAACAGCTTACCGGTGCGACCAAACCCGGTGGCGATTTCGTCGGCGATGAGCAAGATGCCTTCGCGGTCGCACATCTTGCGAATACGTTTTAACCATTCCGGGTGGTACATGCGCATCCCGCCTGCGCCCTGGACCACTGGCTCCAGAATCACAGCGGCGATCTCGTGGCGATGGGCCGCCATCAGACGGGCAAAGCCGACCATATCCATCTCGTTCCACTCGCCGCCAAAACGGCTCTGCGGGGCCGGAGCAAACAGGTTTTCCGGCAGATAGCCCTGCCACAGGCTGTGCATGGAGTTATCCGGATCGCAGACCGACATCGCGCCAAAGGTGTCGCCGTGATAGCCGTTGCGGAAGGTCAGGAAACGCTGGCGCGGATCGCCTTTCGCCTGCCAGTACTGCAGCGCCATTTTCATCGCCACTTCCACCGCCACCGAACCCGAATCGGCGAGGAAAACGCATTCCAGCGATGCCGGAGTCATGGACACCAGACGACGGCAAAGGTCAATCGCTGGCTGATGGGTGATCCCGCCAAACATCACGTGGGGCATCTGGTCAATTTGCGTTTTCATCGCCGCATTCAGGCGCGGATGGTTGTATCCGTGGATGGTCGCCCACCAGGAGGACATCCCGTCGACCAGCGTTTCGCCGGTGGCGAGATGCAGTTCGCACCCGCGCGCTGAGGCGACCGGATAGACGGGTAACGGCTGGGTCATGGAGGTGTAGGGGTGCCAGATATGCTGCTTGTCGAAGGCGAGATCGTCCTGGGTCATAATCGACTTGTAAACCATTTTGAAAAGTTTTAGGTTTACGAGTATAAACCGAACCCACAGTTAATTAACAGTACACGAAATATTTCGTGTGGCATCGCGGCGGCAAGCGAGCGAATCCCCGGGAGCATAGATAACTATGTGACCGGAGTGAGCAAGCGCAGCCAACAAAGAGGCCGCGCGAAATATGAAGTGTAACTTTTGGAGAAGCCCGATGGCTAATCACCCGCGCTGGACAATGTCGCAAGTCACCGAATTATTTAACAAACCTTTCCTCGAACTGATGTTCGAAGCCCAGCAAATCCACCGCCAGCACTTCGATCCGCGTCATGTGCAGGTCAGCACGCTGCTGTCGATCAAAACCGGTGCCTGCCCGGAAGACTGCAAATATTGCCCGCAAAGTGCGCGCTATAAAACCGGGCTTGAAGCCGAGCGTCTGATGGAAGTTGAGCAGGTTCTCGACTCGGCGCGTAAAGCGAAAAATGCCGGTTCGACCCGATTCTGCATGGGGGCAGCGTGGAAAAACCCGCACGACCGCGATATGCCGTATCTCGAGCAGATGGTGCAAGGCGTGAAAGCGATGGGCCTTGAAGCCTGTATGACGCTCGGCACACTGAACGAAACCCAGGCGCAGCGCCTGTCGGCGGCGGGGCTGGACTACTACAACCACAACCTCGACACCTCGCCGGAATTCTACGGCAACATCATCACCACCCGTACCTATCAGGAGCGTCTGGACACCCTCGGCAAGGTACGAGATGCCGGGATTAAGGTCTGCTCCGGGGGGATCGTCGGCTTAGGCGAAACGGTGAAAGATCGCGCGGGCCTGCTGCTCCAGCTGGCGAATCTGCCGACGCCGCCGGAAAGCGTGCCGATCAACATGCTGGTCAAGGTCAAAGGTACACCGATGGCGGATAACGACGATGTGGATGCCTTTGATTTTATCCGCACTATCGCCGTGGCGCGCATCATGATGCCAACCTCGTTCGTGCGCCTTTCCGCAGGCCGCGAGCAGATGAATGAACAGACTCAGGCGATGTGCTTTATGGCGGGCGCCAACTCGATTTTCTACGGCTGCAAACTGCTGACCACGCCGAACCCGGAAGAGGACAAAGACGTTCAGCTGTTCCGCAAGCTAGGGCTGAATCCGCATCAGACCGAAGTGCTGACGGGCGATAACGAGCTGGAACAGCAGCTTTTCAACGCCGACACCGAACAGTATTACAACGCCGCGACCGTATGACCTGGCAACATCGTATCGATGCCGCCCTTGACGAACGCCGGGCGGCGGACGCGTTTCGCACGCGCTCAGCCGTCAAGGGCGGCGGGCGCTTTCTGCTTCGCGACCAGCGCCAGTTCTGCAATTTCTCCAGCAATGATTATCTGGGCTTAAGCCAGCACCCGACGATTGTCCGCGCCTGGCAGCAGGGGGCAGATAGGTATGGCGTGGGAAGCGGTGGATCGGGGCATGTCACGGGCTACACCACCGCGCATCAGGCGCTGGAAGAGCAGCTTGCCGACTGGCTCGGCTATTCGCGCGCGCTGCTGTTTATCTCCGGTTTTGCTGCTAATCAGGCACTGATCGCCGCGCTGGTGGGTAAAGAGGATCGGATTGTCGCCGACCGTCTGAGCCACGCTTCGCTGCTGGAAGCCTCCAGTCTCAGCCCGGCGCAGCTGCGTCGGTTTACCCACAACGACGTGAAACAGCTCGATGCGCTGCTGGAGAAACCCTGCGAAGGGCAACAGCTGGTGGTGACCGAAGGGGTGTTCAGCATGGACGGCGACAGCGCACCGCTGGGTGAATTGCACGCCGCCGCCCGGCGGCACGATGCCTGGCTGCTGGTGGATGATGCCCACGGCATTGGCGTGCTCGGCGAAGCAGGGCGCGGGAGTGCCGCCAGCCAGGATGTGAAACCGGAGCTGCTAGTTGTGACCTTTGGCAAAGGGTTTGGCATCAGCGGTGCGGCGGTGCTGTGCAGTGACTCGGTGGCCGATTATTTGCTGCAATTTGCCCGCCATCTGATCTACAGCACCAGTATGCCGCCTGCGCAGGCGGTGGCGCTGCAGGAAGCGCTAAACGTGATTCGGAGCGACGAGGGTGAACAGCGTCGGCAAATTCTGGCGGCGCATATTCAGCGCTTCCGGGCTGGCGTTGGCGAACTGCCGTGGCAGATGACGCAATCGCAAAGCGCCATTCAGCCGCTGATTGTCGGTGAAAACAGCCGCACATTACGGCTGGCGCAGCAGCTTCGCGAGCGGGGGATGTGGGTGACGGCGATCCGTCCGCCGACGGTTCCAGCGGGTACAGCGCGTCTGCGTCTAACCTTGACCGCCGCGCATCACGCGCAGGATATCGATGATTTGCTGGAGGCGCTGCATGACGCAGGTGAATAAGCAGGCCATTGCCACGGCCTTTGGGCGGGCGGCGCAGAGCTACTCTCAACATGATGAATTGCAGCGCCGCAGCGCTCACGGGCTGAAAGCCTTTCTCGACGCAGGGAGGTTCAATGCCGTACTGGATGCGGGCTGTGGTCCCGGTGCGAACAGCCGCGCCTGGCGCGAGACGGGCAGCCACGTGACGGCGCTCGATCTCTCGGCGCAAATGCTGGAGCAGGCACGCTATCAGCAGGCGGCGGATGATTATCTGGTGGCGGATATCGAAGCGATTCCGTTACCTGACGCGCAGTTTGATCTGGTCTGGAGCCATCTGGCGGTGCAGTGGTGCGCCAGTTTGCCGCAGGCGCTACGCGAGCTGTATCGGGTGACGCGACCGGGAGGAATCGTTGCGTTTACCACGCTGCTGGATAACTCACTGCCGGAGCTGAATCAGGCGTGGCGCGCGGTGGATGAACAGCCGCACGCCAACCGTTTTTTATCGCAGAACGAGGTAGAAAGTGCGATGGCAGGATGGCGTTTTCGAGCCACCACGCAGATTGTGACGCTCGGATTCACGGATGCGCTGAGCGCCATGCGCTCGCTGAAAGGAATTGGCGCCACCCATCTGCACAGCGGACGGGCACGCAAACCGCTGACGCGCGGCGAACTTAACCGACTCGAACTGACGTGGCCGCGCGAGCGGGGTGAATTTCCGCTCTCTTATCAATTATTTCATGGGATTATCGAACGTGAGTGAACGTTATTTTGTCACCGGAACGGATACCGAAGTGGGTAAAACCGTCGCCAGCTCGGCGCTGTTGCAGGCCGCACGTATGCAGGGTTTTATGACTGCCGGATACAAACCTGTCGCGTCGGGCAGCGAGATGACGGCGGAAGGCTTGCGCAATTCCGACGCGCTGGCGTTGCAATGCAACAGCTCACTTCCGCTGGCTTACGAGGAGGTGAATCCGTACACCTTTGCGGAACCGACGTCGCCCCACATCATCAGCGCCGACGAGCAGCGCCCAATTGAATTCCCGGTGCTCTCTGCGGGCTTGAAGGCGCTGGAGCAGCAGGCGGAATGGGTGCTGGTTGAAGGGGCGGGCGGCTGGTTTACGCCGCTCTCAGATAATCAAACGTTCGCCGATTGGGTGCAGGACGAACAGCTGCCGGTGATCCTCGTGGTCGGCGTCAAACTGGGCTGCATCAATCACGCGATGCTCACCGCACAGGCGATTCAACAGGCCGGTTTGCGCTTCGCGGGCTGGATTGCCAACGACGTCGTTGCGCCAGGAAAACGTCATCAGGAATATCTCGCTACGTTGCAGCGCGTGCTTCCCGCGCCGTTTCTCGGGGAAATTCCGTGGCTGGCTGAAGGCGCAGAACACGCCGAGACCGGGCAGTATCTTGATCTCAGCGCCTTGCATCCCGCGACATCCAGTGCGCGATAAGCGCCTCATCCAGTTCGTTTACGTGGCCCTGGGCCACGTTACGTCCGCGATACAGCACGCAAAAACGATCCGCCACCCGGCGGATAAACGACAGCTGTTGTTCTGCTAACAGCACCGTCATTCCCAGCTCCCGGCTCAGGCGCATCAGCAGTTGTCCCAACTTGTGGGCAAAGGTATTTCCTGTGCCGTGCAGCGGCTCATCCAGAATCAGCAGGCGAGGGCGATTGATGAGCGCATTGGCCAGCGCCAATTGATATTGTTCATCGGGCGACATGCCCGTTGCTCGGGCGTGGCGCAGCGGCCAGAGCTGGGGAAAGAGGTCGTAAATCTCAGCACTTGCGCCTGCATCCGGTGTGCCTTTGGCACGCATCGCAACATGCAGATTCTCCTCGACCGTCAGCTGCGAGAATATCCGCCTGTCCTGTGAAACATAGCCAATGCCCGGCATCGCGCACTGCTCAGGTGCATCTGCGTGTAAATTGCACGGCGGTGAGCCGGTTTCATGCCAGATAATGGTGCCACTTTCTATCGGTAGCTGGCCGGTGATGCAGTTGATCAGCGTCGTTTTACCCATGCCCGGCAGCCCAATAACGCCCGTGCACATCCCCGGCGGCAAATCTAAATCCACATTCCACAGCGTGTGTTGGCTTCCGTAAAACTGATTAACAGCGCGCAGACTTAACATAATGCTCTCCTGGTAACGCGTGAGGGACAAGACGTCACAGGAATGTGCAAAACCCCTGCCATAAACTGAAGTTAGGTCAAATAAGCGGCGATTTTAAGATTACGCTCACAAAGGTTAAGCGCGGCTACAGGCCACAGAATGACTGAATTGTGATTAAGATCTCACCAGTCGTTATGCGCTGTGGGTCTGATAATCATCAAAAAAGAGCGATAAATATTTTTTATGGGCATGCCCTTGGGAAAAGCCGGGAATTTGGCGAGTGGCGGTCTGTATGGGCTGGAAGCAGTTATCCACTATTCCTGTGGATAACCATGTGCATTAGAGTTAGAAAACTTGAGGCAAGCGAGAGAATACGCGGCCTGCGCCTGAATTGGTGCGAAACGCGGCTTTAAGAAATATCTTCTATTAATTAAATAGTTAGACAAAAGCAATCAGCGTCATGAAAGTGTCACGCGCTGCCATAAAACTATCATTACCTGGCTTGACAAATGTTAAAATGAGAAATGTTCTGGGGATAACCGCATACGGCTGGTGTTTTATCTCGTCGCAGCTTAAATTTCACCCCGTTTCGCGCTCATTAAGCGGATGCTAATCCAGATATCCTTGCACGCTACTGGTTTTACATCCAGTATTTATTACTGGCAAATTTGCCAGCCGCGAGTAAAATTACTCACCTGCCGTTTTTTCCGTCATCAGGTTGCCGCCCATGAGTAAATTGTTCAAATTGAATTCTGCCTTCCGTCCCTCTGGCGATCAGCCGGAGGCGATCCGCCGCCTGAAAGAGGGGCTGGAAGACGGGCTGGCGCACCAGACGCTGCTGGGCGTGACCGGTTCGGGTAAAACCTTTACCGTCGCCAACGTGATTGCGGATTTGCAGCGCCCGACGATGGTGCTAGCTCCCAACAAAACTCTGGCGGCGCAGCTGTATGGCGAGATGAAAGAATTTTTCCCGGAAAACGCCGTCGAGTATTTCGTCTCCTACTACGATTACTACCAGCCAGAAGCCTATGTGCCAAGCTCAGACACCTTCATTGAGAAGGATGCCTCGGTCAACGAACATATTGAGCAGATGCGTCTGTCGGCAACCAAGGCGCTGCTGGAGCGCCGGGACGTGATTGTAGTGGCATCGGTTTCCGCGATCTACGGTCTGGGCGACCCGGATCTCTACCTCAAGATGATGCTGCATCTGACCAACGGGATGATCATCGATCAACGTGCAATCTTGCGTCGTCTGACCGAGCTGCAATATGCGCGTAACGATCAGGCCTTCCAGCGCGGTACTTTCCGGGTGCGCGGTGAAGTGATTGATATCTTCCCGGCTGAATCTGACGATCTGGCCCTGCGCGTGGAACTGTTCGATGAAGAGGTCGAGCGGCTGTCATTGTTTGATCCGCTGACCGGTCACATTGAGTCGGTGATTCAGCGCTTTACCATCTATCCAAAAACTCACTATGTGACGCCGCGCGAACGTATTATTCAGGCGATGGAAGAGATTAAAGTTGAGCTGGCAGACCGGCGTAAAGTTCTGCTGGAAAACAACAAACTGCTTGAAGAACAGCGCCTGAGCCAGCGCACGCAGTTCGATCTGGAGATGATGAACGAGCTGGGCTATTGCTCGGGAATCGAAAACTACTCACGCTATCTCTCCGGGCGGGGTCCTGGCGAAGCGCCACCAACGTTGTTTGATTATCTCCCGGCGGACGGCCTGCTGGTGGTGGATGAATCCCACGTCACCATTCCGCAAATCGGCGGCATGTACCGCGGTGACCGTGCGCGTAAAGAGACGCTGGTGGAGTATGGTTTCCGCCTGCCGTCGGCGCTCGATAACCGCCCGATGAAGTTTGAAGAGTTCGAGGCGCTGGCTCCGCAGACGATTTACGTGTCGGCGACACCGGGCAACTACGAGCTGGAAAAATCGGGCGACGAGGTGGTTGATCAGGTGGTGCGCCCAACCGGTCTGCTGGACCCCATTATCGAGGTGCGCCCTGTTGGCACTCAGGTCGACGATTTACTGTCGGAAATCCGCGCCCGTGCATCCATCAACGAACGTGTTCTGGTCACCACGCTGACCAAACGCATGGCAGAAGATCTAACCGAATACCTGGAAGAGCACGGTGAGCGCGTGCGCTATCTGCACTCGGATATTGATACCGTTGAGCGTATGGAGATCATCCGCGATTTACGTCTCGGCGAGTTTGACGTGCTGGTGGGGATCAACCTGCTGCGAGAAGGCCTCGACATGCCGGAAGTGTCGTTGGTGGCGATTCTGGATGCCGACAAAGAGGGCTTCCTGCGTTCTGAGCGATCGTTAATTCAGACCATTGGTCGTGCGGCACGTAACATCAACGGTAAAGCGATTCTGTACGGTGACAAAATCACGGCATCGATGGCCAAAGCCATTAGCGAAACGGAGCGCCGTCGAGAGAAACAGCAGCAGTACAACGAAGAAAACGGCATTACGCCACAGGGTCTGAACAAGAAGGTGGTGGATATTCTGGCGCTCGGTCAGGGTCTGGCGAAAACCAAAGGACGCGGCAAAGCGCGTCATCCGGTTGAGGCCGATCCGGTTGAAGTGCTGCTGACGCCGAAAGCGTTGCAGCAGAAAATCCACGAGCTGGAAGGGCAGATGATGCAGCATGCGCAGAATCTGGAGTTTGAAGAGGCGGCGCAACTTCGCGACCAGTTGCATAAGCTGCGTGATTTGTTTATTGCGGCTTCGTAGCCGTTGTTGCCGGGTGGCGGCTTCGCCTTACCCGGCCTACGCTCGCTACACTCACTTTGTAGGCCCGGTAAGCGCAGCGCCACCGGGCGAAGCCAGCTTACCCCAGCGCCTGAATCGCTTTCTCCAGCGCCAGGCGCAACAGATGCCGGTCGTGGCGATATTTAATATCGCTCGCTTCTAGCTCTTCCTGCACCACCACCCGGCCTTCCATCCCTGAAACATCCACCTTCGGTCCAACCACCACACCGTCGATAATTTTCTTACCGACGTACTGCTCCATCAGATTCAGTTTATCGGCAAGCGACAGGCTGGCTGCGGCGGGGCTGAGCTCTTTGCCCAGATTGCCGATATACACCATCGGCGCGGGCGTCCTGCGTAGCGCCTGCGCCAGCTCTTTCACCAGCAGCAGAGGCATCAGGCTGGTGTAAAAACTTCCAGGGCCGATGAGGATGAGATCCGCTTCGCTAATGGCTTCCACCGCTTCACGCGTGGCGGGAACGGAAGGGTAGGTCATTAGCTCCTGCGGCGGCAAAATCAGCTGATCAATATTCACTTCCCCGTAGACTTCATGGCCTTCCGTATCAATCGCCATCAAATCGACCGGTTGTTCCGACATAGGGATCAGGAATGCATCCACTTTCAGCAGATTGCGGATTAAATTGATCGCCTCAAGCGGGCGTACGCTCAGGTGATCTAAAGCCTTTAACATCAGATTTCCGAGGTTATGTCCGGAAAGTTCGCCATTACCGCCAAAACGATACTCAAACATGGCTGAAGCGACGCTTTGTTCGGTAATTAACTGGTTAAGACAGTTGCGCATGTCGCCCCAGGCGATACCGCCTTCTGAGCGACGAATACGACCTGTAGAGCCCCCGTTATCGGTGGTGGTGACGATACCGGTGAGCCTAGAACCCAGCGACGATAACGACGACATGACTCGGCCCAGCCCATGCCCTCCGCCGAGAGCGACTACACGGTCAAGATCCGCAAAAGTGCGATTGCGCATACACATTCCTTATCCTATTCGATCTGCGTAACAGTAACCGAACTACCCCTAAAAGACGATGCCCGCCCCCCCGCAAAATGACGTATATCAATGCGAAACTTTGATTTTTACGTATTCTGTAGTGAAAGTGCACGATCTGGTCGTTATATATATAATTATATAGCGAAATCAGCGAATGGCGAAAGTGCCATTTCCGCGCTACTATCGGCATAATCCACGTTTTCGAATATGAAAACATACACTCTAGCCCTGGCGCCTGTGTCTGATGATATGGCGCCCTGGCCGTAGCGGAAACGCTACCAGGGTACAGAAAGAAATGACTGTGCCTCCCGTACTGGAAAGGTGTACATGGCTTCTCAACTCACTGATGCTTTCGCGCGTAAGTTTTTCTATTTACGTCTGTCGATCACCGATGTGTGCAATTTTCGTTGCACCTACTGCCTGCCGAACGGCTACAAACCGGGCAGCGTCACCAATAACGGATTCCTCTCCGTCGAAGAAGTGCGCCGCGTTACACGTGCCTTCTCTGAACTCGGCACGGAAAAAGTGCGTCTCACGGGCGGGGAACCCTCGCTGCGTCGTGATTTTCCCGACATCATCGCCGCCGTGCGCGAAAACGCCAGCATTCGTCAAATCGCCGTCACCACCAATGGCTATCGCTTATCCCGCGATGTCGCTCAGTGGCGCGATGCCGGGCTGACGGCTATCAATGTCAGCGTCGACAGTCTCGACGCACGTCAGTTTCACGCCATCACCGGACAGGATAAATTTCGTCAGGTGATGGAGGGCATCGACGCCGCGTTTGAAGCCGGTTTCGACAAAGTCAAAGTCAACACCGTTCTGATGCGTGATGTGAACCATCACCAGCTCGATACTTTCCTCGCGTGGGTCAAACCCCGCCGCATTCAACTGCGTTTTATTGAGCTGATGGAGACCGGCGAGGGCAGTAACCTGTTCCGCCGTCACCATATCTCAGGCATGGTGCTGCGCGATGAACTGCTAAAACGTGGTTGGATCCATCAGATTCGCCAACGCAGCGACGGTCCGGCGCAGGTATTTTGTCACCCCGATTACGAAGGGGAAATTGGGCTGATCATGCCCTATGAAAAAGACTTCTGTGCCACCTGCAACCGTCTGCGCGTGTCGTCTGTTGGCAAACTGCATCTGTGCCTGTTCGGCGACGGCGGCGTGGATCTTCGCGATTTGCTGGAAGACGATGCCCAACAGGATGCCCTTGAAGCGCGCATTTCTGCTGCTCTGACGCACAAAAAACAGACCCATTTCCTGCATCAGGGCGACACCGGGATTACACAAAACCTGTCCTACATCGGCGGGTAATCGGCTTAAAAGGAACCAGAAAATGAGTCAGGTCAGCGCTGAATTTATTCCGACGCGTATTGCTATTCTTACCGTTTCTGAGCGCCGTGGCGAAGAGGATGACACCTCCGGCCACTGGCTGCGCGACGCCGCGCACGAGGCGGGTCACAGCATTGTTGATAAAGCGATTGTCAAAGAGAACCGTTACGCCATTCGCGCCCAGGTATCCCAGTGGATCGCCAGCGACGAGGTGCAGGTGGTGTTAATCACCGGCGGCACCGGTTTTACCGCAGGCGATCAGGCGCCAGAAGCGCTGCTCCCGCTGTTTGACCGTGAAGTTGAAGGCTTTGGCGAAGTGTTCCGTATGCTCTCCTTTGAAGAGATTGGCACCTCTACTTTGCAGTCCCGCGCAGTGGCCGGGATCGCCAACAAAACGCTGATTTTTGCCATGCCTGGCTCCACCAAAGCCTGTCGTACCGCGTGGGAAAACATTATTGCCCCGCAGCTCGACGCCCGCACTCGTCCCTGTAATTTTCATCCTCATTTGAAGAAGTAAGCTATGTCGCAATTGACCCACATTAACGCCGCTGGCGAAGCGCATATGGTGGATGTTTCCGCCAAGGCCGAAACGGTGCGCGAAGCGCGTGCCGAAGCTTTCGTGACTATGTTGCCGGAAACGCTGGCGATGATTATCGACGGTAGTCATCACAAGGGCGACGTCTTCGCCACCGCCCGTATTGCCGGGATTCAGGCTGCAAAACGCACCTGGGATCTGATCCCCCTGTGTCATCCGCTGATGCTCAGCAAGGTCGAAGTGAACCTGCAGGCCGAACCGGAGCACAGCCGCGTACGTATCGAAACGCTATGCCGCCTGAGCGGTAAAACGGGCGTCGAAATGGAAGCCTTAACGGCGGCCTCCGTGGCGGCGCTGACCATTTACGATATGTGCAAAGCGGTACAGAAAGATATGGTGATTGGCCCGGTACGCCTGCTGGCAAAAAGCGGCGGCAAATCCGGCGATTTTAGGGTGGACAGCGATGATTAACGTGCTCTTTTTTGCTCAGGTGCGCGAGCTGGTCAATACCGATAGCCTGACCCTCGATATGCCTTTTGAAAATGTAGAAGCCCTGCGCGCCCACCTGGCGGCGCAAAGCGATCGCTGGGCGCTGGCGCTGGAAGAGGGCAAACTGCTGGCGGCGGTGAATCAGACGCTGGTGGAGTTCAATCACCCGCTCAAAGCCGGTGACGAAGTGGCGTTTTTCCCACCGGTCACAGGGGGTTAATCATGACTGACACGCGTATTGTCGTCGGGCCGGAGCGCTTTAACGTCGGCACGGAATACAGTTGGCTTGCCGAGCGCGATGAAGATGGCGCTGTGGTGACTTTTACCGGCAAAGTCCGCAATCATAATCTCGGCGACAGCGTAAAAGCGCTGACCCTGGAGCATTATCCGGGAATGACCGAAAAATCCCTGGCGGATATTGTGGTTGATGCGCGTCAACGCTGGCCTCTCGGTCGCGTCACGGTGATCCACCGCATTGGCGAAATGTGGCCCGGCGAGGAAATTGTCTTCGTTGGCGTCACCAGTTCGCATCGCAGCAGTGCGTTCGAAGCCGGTGAATTTATTATGGATTATCTCAAAACCCGCGCGCCATTCTGGAAGCGAGAAGCCACGCCTGAAGGGGAGCGCTGGGTGGAATCACGAGACAGCGACAAACAGGCTGCCAGCCGCTGGTAACTGGTTGGCGTGGATGTGTTAATCTTAGAAGGTATGCCCACTTAATCAGGAGTTATCATGGACCGATTTCCACGTTCGGATTCAATCGTTCAGCAGACTCGTAGCGGCCTGCAAACCTACATGGCGCAGGTGTACGGCTGGATGACCTGCGGCCTGCTGCTCACCGCGTTTATCGCGTGGTACGCAGCGAATACCCCCGCCTTGATGATGTTTATCTTCTCCAGCAAAATCACCTTCTTCGGGCTGATTATCGCCCAACTGGCGCTGGTGTTTGTGCTTTCCGGGCTGGTGCAAAAGCTCAGTGCAGGGATGGCGACCACGCTGTTTATGCTCTATTCGGCGCTCACTGGGCTAACGCTTTCCAGCATTTTTATCGTCTACACCTATTCGTCCATCGCCAGCACCTTTGTGGTCGCGGGCGGGATGTTCGGTGCCATGAGCCTGTATGGCTACACCACCAAACGTGATTTGAGCGGCTTCGGCAATATGCTGTTTATGGCGCTGATTGGTATTGTGCTGGCATCTTTGGTGAATTTCTGGCTGAAAAGTGAAGCGCTGATGTGGGCGGTGACCTATATCGGGGTGATCGTGTTTGTTGGCCTGACGGCGTATGACACGCAGAAACTGAAAAACATCGGCGAGCAGATTGACGTGCGTGACAGCTCGAACCTGCGCAAATATGCGATTCTTGGCGCACTGACGCTGTATCTGGATTTCATCAACTTGTTCCTGATGCTGCTGCGAATTTTCGGCAACCGTCGCTAACCTCGTTGCCCGGTGGCGCTAGCGCTTACCGGGCCTACAATCCGTAGGTCGGGAAGGCACAGCGCCAATCCAGGGTAACGATTTGTAGGTCGGGTAAGCGCAGCGCCACCCGACTTTCGTCACTTCGCCATTGCCTTCTCGTTTTTCGCCCGCAGCTTTTTCGCCCGACTCTCCAGAATCAAATACCCCACTGTCGCCAGTGCCAGCGGCAGGAAGTAATACAGCATGCGGTAGGCCAGCAGCGCGGCGATAATCTTACCGTGCGAAACATGCTCGCCTGCCAGCAGGGCGATAAACACCGCTTCCAGCACCCCAATTCCCGCTGGAATGTGGACAATCACTCCGGCGATACTGCTCACCAGCAGCACGCCGAGCACGAAGAAATAGTTCACCTCTTCGCCAATCAACAGCCAGATAATTGCGCCCATCACCATCCAGTTGGCGCTGGAAATTACCATCTGAAGCAGGGCGAATTTCCACGACGGTAGCACCAGCTTTTGACCTTTGACGGTCATATGGCGGCGTTTCGCAAATGCGCAGGCCCAGAGATAGACCGCGATAATCAGCAGCAGCACGAAGCCTAGAATCCGCAGCGTCGCCTCGTCGATGTACCAGTGGGCAGGGAGCTGCACCACGCCGACGGTGAAAATCACCCCGCCGAGCAGAATATACCCCAGCCAGTTGGTGGTAATACTCAGCGAGAAAATGCGCGTGATAGTGCTGCCCGGTAGCCCAAGGCGCGAATAGAGGCGATAGCGCATCCCAATGCCGCCCACCCAGGTGCTGAGCGTCAGATTAAACGCATAGCAAATAAACGACACCAGCATCACCTGGCGCTTCGCCAGTTTATGCCCACAGTAGGCGCGACCCAACAGGTCGTAACAGCCGTAGATCAGGTAGCTGACGACCACTAAACCCAGCGCGCTAAGCAGCACCAGCCGGTTGTAGTTGCGGATAACTTTCCACACCTCTTCCCAGTCAATTTTTTGCGCATAAACCACCAGCAGCACGGCGACGGCAATGAAAAACAGCCAGGTGAGGATGCGTTTCGCCAGTCGCCAGCGAGGATGTGATTTGCTCATTAGGGTTTTACCCCCGAGTTTTCCGCTTCAACGCGGTCCTGGGTTTCCATTTCCGGCTGAACCGGAGCGGGCACCTGGGCAAGCTTCGGTGTATGGGCGGGTAGCCAGCCGACCAACGCCGGGAAGTGGCGCAGGAAGTGGAACACCACCACGCTTTTGCTCAGGTTCCACCAGGTGCGTTTCGGTACCATCGAATCATCCACCCGCACGCAGTCGCTGGCGATAATGCCGGTAAGGTTGTCGCGCAGGGTCTGGTTGAAGGTGCGATCGTGAATAATCAGATTGGCTTCCAGATTCAACGACAGGCTTAAGGGATCGAGATTACTGGAGCCGACGGTCGCCCAGTGATCGTCCATCAGCGCCACTTTGCCGTGCAGCGGGCGGCGGCGATATTCGTAAATTTGTACTCCACCTTTGACCAGATAGTCGTACAGCAGCCGCGCGCCGACGGTGACGATCGGCATATCCGGCTCGCCCTGCACAATCAGTTTGACGCGAACCCCACGCCGCGCGGCATTGCGCATGGCGTGCAGCAGTCGGTAACCAGGGAAAAAATAGGCGTTGGCGATGATCACCTCGTGCTTCGCATTGGCGAGCATTTTCAGATAGTGGCGTTCAATATCATCCCGATGTTCATCGTTGTCGCGCCAGATAAACAGCGCCTGAGCCTCGCCCGGTTGGCGGTTCTCTTCCGGGCGATGACGGCGTTTCCACCAGCGGCGCACCGCCGACTGTCCCGGCAGGTTTTCCAGTTCGAACAGCAGTATGTCCTGCACCACCGGGCCTTCGACTTTCACTGCGTAATCCTGCTTGGCCTCCGGGCCATAGTCAGACATATGTTCATCGGAGTAGTTGATCCCGCCGACGAAGGCGACAGTGCCATCCACCACCACAATTTTGCGGTGCATTCGGCGAAAGACGTTGGTGCGCATTCCGAGTAACGGCGGGCGCGGATCGTAATAGCGGAACACCACGCCGGCGGCGGTCAGTTCGTTGACGAATGCGTCGCTAAGATCGGGCGAGCCGTAGCCGTCGAGCAATACTTCCACTTTGACTCCGCGCTGAGCCGCGCGCAGCACCGCCTCGTGCAGCTGGCGGCCCACGCCGTCTTCGAACCAGATAAAGGTTTCCAGAATGATTTTTTGCTCTGCCGCATCAAGCGCAGCAAACACCGCCGGATAATATTCGTCGCCGTTTTCCAGCAGGGTTATCTGATTACCTTCTCGCCACGAACATTTCATAAGTGGATCTCCGCACTTAACGGGGCATGGTCAGAAAGATGCCTCCAGCCGCGCAGCGCCAGCGCGCTCGGCTGGCTGGCGTGGGCGTTCTTGACGTAAATTCGGTCCAGGCGCAGCAGAGGGAAGCTCACCGGGAAGGTGCGTGCCGGGCGACCATGCGCACGGGTGAAGATTTCATCCAGACCGGCGCGTGTTTTTAGCGGTCTGTTGGCGCGTTGTCTCCAGTCGTTAAAATCGCCTGCTATTACCACCGGTTCGTTTTCCGGCAGTGAATTTACCCAGCGCGTCATCATCGCTAATTGCGCCTGGCGGTGTGCTTCCCGCAAGCCCAAATGCACACAGCCTACATGAACCGGAAAGGCCAGATCGGGCGGGGTTATCCGGCAGTAAAGCAGCCCGCGTTTTTCGCTTTCGCCCACCGAAACGTCGTGATTTTCATAATGTTCGATGGGAAAACGCGACAAAACGGCATTGCCGTGATGACCTTCTGGATAGACCGCGTTGCGCCCGTAGGCATAATCGCTCCACATGGTATCGGCCAGAAATTCATAGTGCGAGGTATCCGGCCAGTTCTCGACGTGCAGCGGGTGAATATCGTGCGCGCCCATCACTTCTTGCAGGCACACAATGTCCGCGCCGACGGTGCGTACCGCGTCGCGCAGCTCGGGTAATATGAAGCGGCGGTTAAATGCCGTGAAGCCTTTGTGTGTGTTAATCGTCAAAATTTTTAGCGAAAAATGCCGCGATTGTGGGGTCATATGCTCCTGCCAGCGTCACTATCCTGATGAAAATAAAGTGTAGTCGGCGTCACAAAAAGATGCGGTGTTACGGAATTTTCCGTAAAGTGCGGTACTCTGAACTAGCAGAGAAATATCCTTCAGGAGAGAAGCCATGAAGTGGCAACAACGCGTTCGTGTCGCAACTGGCCTCAGTTGCTGGCAGATAATGTTGCATTTACTGGTCGTGGCGGTACTGGTCATGGGCTGGAAAAGCGGCACGCTGGTGCACGTCGGCCTGGGATTATGCGCAATGTATGGCGTGACCGTGCTGTCGATGCTGTTTTTACAGCGTCACCATGAGGCGCGCTGGCGTGAAGTGGGTGATGTGCTCGAAGAGCTCACCACCACCTGGTATTTTGGTGCAGCGTTGATCGTTCTGTGGCTGTTGTCACGCGTGCTGCAAAACAACCTGCTGCTGGCCCTGGCGGGCCTGGTGATTCTGGCAGGCCCTGCGGTCGTCTCGTTACTGACCAAAGAGAAGAAATTAGGCGATATTGCGTCTAAACATCGCGTACGCCACTGAGCCCGTCGTGGCCGCTATGACCAGTAGCGGCCACAAACTTCCCCACACAATATCCAGACTCGCATCCTTCAGATAGATTTGCTTGGTGATATCGGTAAAGTGCCGAATCGGATTCACCCATGTTAAATCCTGAAGCCACACAGGCATGTTTTCCACGGGCGACACATACCCGGAGAGCAAAATCGCCGGCATCATAAAGACAAACACGCCGATAAACGCCTGTTGCTGCGTCGAGCACAGTGCGGAAATCAACAGCCCGAATCCCACCAGCGACAGCCCGTAAATCAGCATTGTGAAGTAAAACAGTCCCAGCGATCCGGCAAATGGAATTTGATACGCCCAGATGCCAATCCCCAGCACGATGCTGGCCTGGAAGGTGGCGACGATCAGCGCAGGCACCGCTTTGCCGACGAAAATTTGCCAGGTGGCGAGCGGGGAAACCAGCAGCTGATCCAGCGTCCCTTGCTCGCGTTCACGGGCGACGGACAGCGACGTCACGATCATCACACCGATGGTGGTGATCATGGCGATCAGCGACGGCACCACGAACCATTTGTAATCCAGGTTTGGGTTGTACCAGTTACGCACCACCAGCTCGCTGTTGTTTGGTTTGGGTTTCCCTTCCATCAGCTCCTGCTGGTAATTTTTTACCACCTGTTGCAGATAGTTGGCGGCAATTTGCGCACTGTTGGAGTTGCGTCCGTCGAGAATCAACTGCATCGGGGCGGTCTGGAAGGTATCCAGATTACGCGAGAAGTCTGCCGGGAAACGCACCAGCAGCAGCGCCTTTTGCTGGTCGATAGTCGGCTGGATCTCCTGCGGACTTTTCAGTAACAGCACGTGGGTAAAGGCTTTGGCGCGGGCAAAACGCTGGGTCAGCTCCACGGAATGTTTGCCGTTGTCTTCGTTGTAGACGGCGATGGTGGCGTTGGTCACTTCCAGCGTGGCGGCGAACGGAAACAGCAGCACCTGAATCAGCACTGGTAGAATCAGGATTGCGCGGGTTTGCGGCTCACGCAGCAGGGATTGCAGCTCTTTGCGAATTAATGTCCATAAACGGTGAAACATGGTGTCGCCCTCGCGTCGGGTGGCGCTTCGCTTACCCGACCTACAAAAAGCGGTATTAATCTAAACGCCGCTTTGTTTTCATCCACGTCAGGCCGATAAACATCACCGCCGACGCCATCAAAAACAGAATATTAATCATCAACACCGACGGAATATTCCCCGCCAGGAACAGGCTTTGCAGCGTGTTCACAAAGTAGCGCGCCGGGATGATATAAGTCACCGCGCGGATAATGGCGGGCATGCTGTCGATCTGGAAAATAAACCCAGACAGCATAATCGACGGCAGAAACGCAGCGTTGAGCGCCACCTGCGCGGCGTTAAACTGGTTGCGGGTGATGGTCGAAATCAGCAGGCCCATGCCCAGCGTGCTGAGTAAAAACAGGCTGGTTATCAGGAACAGCAAAATCAGCGAACCACGATACGGCACGCCAAGAATAAACACCGACACCAGCATACAGAGCAGCATCGCCAGCATCCCGAGGAAGTAGTAAGGGATCAGCTTGCACAACAGCAATTCGACGCGCGTCACTTCCGTTGAGAGCAAGGCTTCCATCGTGCCGCGTTCCCACTCGCGGGCAATCACCAGCGAAGTCAGGATCGCGCCGATCACGGTCATGATAATGGTTATCGCGCCGGGAATGATAAAGTGCTGACTGATGGCGGCGGGGTTAAACCAGTAGCGGGTTTGCACGTCTATCAGCGGCTCAAACTCTTCTCCACGATCTTCCGCGCGCTGCATCTGCCACAGCTGCCAGATCCCTTCGACGTATCCCTGCACAAAGTTCGCGGTGTTCGGTTCACTGCCGTCAGTGATCACCTGAATCGGCGCATCGGTACTGGCGCGCGCCATATTGGCGGCAAAATCGACGGGGATAACCACCAGCCCGCGAATCTTCCCGGCCTGCATCTTTTGAATCAGCTCCTGGCGGTTATCGCTGATGGTCGCGTCGATATAGGGCGAGCCGGTCATCGCGTGGGTGAAATCCAGCGCTTCCTCGCTCTGCTGCTCCAGTAAAATCCCCACCCGCAGCTTGCTGGAGTCGAGGTTAATGCCGTAGCCGAAGATAAACAGCAGCAACAGCGGGATCACCACTGCAATCAGCCAGCTACTCGGGTCGCGCACGATCTGCCGCGTCTCTTTGATGCACAGGGCGCGTACCCGACGCCAGGAAATCGCCTTAATGCTCATGGGAGTGCTCCTTATCCCAGTCGTTAATCAGGGTGATAAACGCCTGTTCCATGGTCGGATCGGGCTGCTGCTCGTCGGCGGCCTGGGCTTTTAAATCGTCCGGTGTGCCGTGAGCAATGAGCTTGCCGCGATAGACCAGCCCGATGCGATCGCAATATTCCGCCTCATCCATAAAGTGGGTGGTGACCATCACGGTGACGCCTTTTTCAACCATGCTGTTGATGTGGAGCCAAAACTCGCGGCGGGTGAGGGGATCAACACCTGAGGTCGGTTCATCGAGAAACAGAATATCAGGCTCGTGCATCAGCGAGCAGGCCAGGGCCAGACGCTGTTTAAAACCGAGCGGCAGTTCGTCGGTGGCGTGTGAGGCGATATGGGTCAGACCAAAAGCGTCGCTCATGCGCGAAATCTTTTCGCTTTGTTCCCGTCCGCGCAGGCCGTAAACGCCGGAGAAAAAGCGCAGGTTCTGCTCGACGGTCAAGTTGCTGTAGAGGGAAAACTTCTGCGCCATGTAGCCCAGGTGCTGGCGCGCTTTGCCGGAGCTGACTTTCAGATCCATATCCAGCACCAGCGCTTTGCCAGATGTCGGCACCAGCAGGCCGCACATCATTTTAAAGGTAGTGGATTTCCCGGCGCCGTTCGGTCCGAGCAGACCGAATATCTCCCCACGCTTGACGGCAAAATTGACGTTATCTGTCGCCGCGAAATCCCCGAACTTCTTGGTTAAGGATTTGGCTTCAATCACCGTTTCGCCAGGCGTGCCTTCTACTGTGTGCAAAATCGCGCCCAGCGGCGATTCGGAAGTACTCGCGCCGCCGAGAAGATCGATGAAGGCATCTTCGAAGCGCGGCGCGGTCTCTTCAATCTCAATTTGCGGCATTCCCTGTGCATGACGGATATCGTCGGCGGTGGCCTCTTTTTTGAGGATCACGCGCACCGAACGCCCCTGAATCATTCCGTCGCTGACCTGCGGAAGCCTAAGAACGCGCTGCAATAGCTTGCGGTTAGTCTCATCAGGGCTGTGCAGCAGGAAACAGCGCCCGGCCATTTGCTGCGTTAGCGCCGTCGGTTCACCCTGATACAGCAGCTCGCCTTCGTTCATCAGCAGCACGTCGCGGCACTGTTCGGCCTCGTCGAGATAAGAGGTGCTCCAGAGGATCAGCATTCCGTCCCCGGCCAGTTCGTGGACCATCTGCCACAGCTCACGGCGCGAGATCGGGTCGACGCCGACGCCGGGCTCATCCAGCAGCAGCACTTTCGGCTCGCCGACCAGCGTGCAGGCCAGCCCCAGCTTTTGCTTCATGCCGCCGGAGAGCTTTCCCGCCAGCCGGTCAGTGAACGGCCCGAGCGAGGTAAACTCCAGCAGCCGGGCAAAGGTTTTCTCCCGGGTTTCGCCGGTCACGCTGCGCAGATCGGCGTACAGCGTCAGGTTTTCCATCACCGTCAGATCTTCGTACAGGCCGAATTTCTGCGGCATATAACCGAGCATCGCGTGCAGCTCGCTGTCGTTTTTGATCGGGTCGAGTCCCAGCACGCTGGCCGTGCCTTCATCGGGTTTCAGCAGCCCGGCAAGCATGCGCATCAGCGTGGTTTTACCCGCGCCGTCCGGGCCAACCAACCCGGTCACATAGCCTTTTTGCAGGGTGCAGTTCAGCGGTGCGACGGCGGGTTTATCCATGCCCGCAAAGCGTTTCACCAGATTATTGAGCTGGATAACCGCATCATTCATGTCGGTCCCCATCGTTGAATTTCACGGTGATCGGCATGCCCTGACGGAGAGCATCGTCGGCATCAGTGACGATAATGCGCAGGCGATAGACGAGGTCGGTGCGCAGGTCTGGCGTTTCAACGGTTTTTGGTGTGAATTCGGCGGTCGGGGAGACAAACCCGACTTTTCCGTGGTACGGCTTATCGGGCCGCCCGTCGGTGTAGAGCAGCAGTTCGCGCCCCGGCTGGGCCTGATTCAGATTCGGTTCATCAATGTATGCGCGCACCCACACCGGGCGGGTGAGGGAGAGCGTCAGCACGGTGCTGCCTGCGCTCAACATGCTGCCGGGCTCGACGGCGCGGGTCATCAGCGTCCCGTTAGACGGCGAGACCAGCGTGGTGTCGTGCAGATCCAGTTCGGCCTGCGCCAGCTGCGCCTGAGCCTGTTCGAGACTGGCTTTGGCCTGGGCGATATCCTGCGGACGGTTCCCGGTGCGGTACTGACTTAATTTATCCTGAGCCGATTTCAGCGTTGCCTGAGCCTGATCGCGCGAGGAGCGGGCGTTTTCCAGATCGTTAGCGGAAATGGTGCGGCTTTTCCACAGCCCCTGCTGGCGGTTGTAGAAGTTCTGCGCGTAATCGTAGGCGGCCTGCGCCTGTTTCACTGCGGCGGCGGCCTGCGCTACTTCCTCATCGCGATAGCCCGCCAGCATCAGGTCATACTGCGCCTGGGCAACTGATACGGCGGCCTTGGCCTGCATCAGCGCATTTTTATACGGGGCTTGATCCAGCTGGCCTAACGTCTGACCGGCGTTGATCGTATCCCCTTCGTCCACGGTAAGGGTCTCCAGCCGCCCGCCGACGCGGAAGCTCATATTCAGCGTGCGAATATCTACGTTGCCGTAGAGCGTCAGACCGCGATCCTGCTGGCTCTGATACCACAGCCAGCCGCCGATTCCGGCTGCCAGCACAACAACCACCGCCAGTATGGCGACGACAGGTTTTTTCATGACTCCAGGCTCCTTTGCGTTAAACCTTGCAGGATCAGGTCAAGATGACAGGTGATGACCTGGCTTATCTGCGCGGATTTATCCTCATCAAATTGTGTCCAGCCCGTGCGCAGCAGGATGGTTTCCCGGCCCAGTCGAAAAGCGAGGACTTCGCCGAGCAGCGCATGGGTATGCAAAATAGTCTGTGTATCGTTGGCGTCGCGCCCGGTGTAAGCCGCGATCAGCTGCGTCAGGTGGGTGTGCATCGGGGCAATCACCTGATCGTGAACTCGCTGGTAGGCGGCGGTGGGCGAGAGTTGCTCGCGTGAGATAAACTTACTCAGGTTCAGCGTATCGTCATGGGTGAGCAGGGCGATCATGTTGTTGCAGGCGTTCAGGATCAAGGCGCGGATGGCGGCGCGATCCGGTGACGGCTCGTTTAGCAGCGCGGTGGCGGCGGCAACCTGATCGCGAAAGCGGCTGCCAATGAAATCGGCGATCCACTGGGCACAGGCGAGGTACAAATCTTCCTTCGAGCCAAAATAGTAGGTGATAGCGGCGATGTTTTGCCCGGCCTGCGCGGCGATATCGCGGGTGGTGGCGTGCAGACCGTACTCGCCGAACTGGGCCAGCGCGGCGGCAATCAGCTGGCTTTTCGCCTGTTCACCTTTAGTGGTTGTCGGAGTTGGATTCATAGCGTCATTAAAAATTAATCAATCGATTGATTAAGATTATGTTTAAATTTTCACCTTGTCCAGTCGGGTGGAGCAATATTTCGCTGATGAATCGCAGAGGGATATTTTATGCGCCATGTCACAAAACCTGCTACACTCCGCTGCTTCGCGACATTGTGGTTTTTGTCCTACTCGTTTCGTCTTATCTCCCTGAAAACTACACCTGTGACGGTCGGGGCGGTTCGGAGTTTTTATGTCTTTTGATACCCTTGGCCTGAACCCTGAAATTCTGCGCGCTGTTGCAGAGCAGGGCTACGTTGAGCCAACCCCAATCCAGCAGCAGGCGATCCCTGCGGTGCTGGAAGGCCGTGACCTGATGGCCAGTGCCCAGACCGGCACCGGTAAAACCGCAGGCTTCACCCTGCCGCTGCTGCAGCGTCTGGTTCAGAAAGAACCGCACGCCAAAGGCCGTCGCCCGGTACGTGCGCTGATCCTGACCCCAACCCGTGAACTCGCTGCGCAAATCGGCGAGAACGTGCGTGAATACAGCCGTTACCTCGACATCCGCTCGCTGGTGGTCTTCGGCGGGGTGAGCATTAACCCACAGATGATGAAACTGCGCAGCGGCGTTGATGTTTTAGTCGCTACGCCGGGCCGTCTGCTGGATCTGGAACATCAGAATGCGGTCAAACTGGATCAGGTTGAAATCCTGGTGCTGGATGAAGCAGACCGTATGCTGGATATGGGTTTTATCCATGATATTCGTCGCGTGCTGGCTAAACTGCCTGCGCGTCGTCAGAACCTGCTGTTCTCCGCGACCTTCTCTGATGAGATTAAAGGTCTGGCGGAAAAACTGCTGCGTAACCCGCTGGAAATCGAAGTGGCGCGTCGCAACACCGCCTCTGAGCAAATCACCCAGCACGTTCACTTCGTTGATAAGAAGCGTAAGCGGGAACTGCTCTCCCAGATGATTGGCGAAGGCAACTGGCAGCAGGTGCTGGTCTTTACCCGTACCAAACACGGTGCGAACCATCTGGCAGAACAGCTGAACAAAGATGGCATTCGCAGTGCGGCCATCCACGGCAACAAGAGTCAGGGTGCGCGTACTCGTGCACTGGCTGATTTCAAATCGGGCGACATTCGCGTACTGGTGGCAACCGATATCGCTGCGCGCGGTCTCGACATAGAAGAGCTTCCACACGTCGTGAACTATGAGCTGCCAAACGTACCGGAAGATTACGTTCACCGTATTGGCCGTACTGGCCGTGCGGCGGCAACCGGTGAAGCGCTCTCTCTGGTTTGCGTCGATGAACACAAACTGCTGCACGACATTGAACGTCTGCTGAAAAAAGAGATCCCACGCATCGCCCTTGAAGGCTATGAAGTGGATGCCTCCATCAAAGCGGAGCCGATTCAGAACGGTCGCCAGCAGCGCGGTGGTGGCGGTGGTCGTGGACAGGGTGCTGGCGGTCGTAGCCAACAGCCGCGCCGTCCAGAAGGTGGCGCACCAAAAGCCGCAGGCAAACCGCCGCGTCGCACCGGTGATGCAAAACCTGCCGGGGAAAACCCGTGGCGCAGCGGGGAAGCTAAACCCGCAGGTGAAGGCCAACGCCGACGCCGCCCGCGTAAACCTGCTTCAGCGCAGTAATCTGGAAGCCCGGCCGTAAAGCCGGGCTTTTCTTTTTGCGACAACCTCTCGAACGTGCCACAATAGTGTCTGTTTATACAGTATTTCAGGTTCCCCGATGGCTTTAACCGCTGCGCTCAAAGCGCAAATTGCCGCCTGGTATAAGGCGTTGCAACAGCAGATCCCCGACTTTATTCCCCGAGCCCCGCAGCGGCAGATGATTGCCGATGTGGCGAAGACGCTCGCCGGGGACGACGGACGGCATCTGGCGATTGAAGCCCCGACCGGCGTCGGGAAAACCCTCTCCTATTTAATTCCTGGCATCGCTATCGCACGTGAAGAGCAAAAAACGCTGGTGGTCAGCACCGCCAACGTCGCGTTGCAGGATCAGATCTACAGCAAAGACCTGCCGCTGCTGCGCAAAATTATCCCTGAGCTGCGCTTCACCGCCGCGTTTGGGCGCGGGCGTTACGTCTGCCCGCGTAACCTGGCGGGGCTTGCCAGCACCGAAGCGACTCAACAGGATTTGCTGGCGTTCCTCGATGATGATTTAACGCCGAACAACAAAGCCGAGCAGGAGCTGTGCGCAAAGCTTAAAGTCGATCTCGATGGCTATAAATGGGATGGCCTGCGCGATCATACGGATAAAGCCATCAGCGACGACCTGTGGCGACGTCTGAGCACCGACAAAGCCAGCTGCCTGAACCGCAATTGCCACTACTACCGCGAATGCCCGTTCTTCGTGGCGCGCCGCGAGATTCAGGAAGCGGAAGTGGTGGTGGCCAACCACGCGCTGGTGATGGCGGCTCTTGAGAGCGAATCGGTGCTGCCGGACCCAAAAAACCTGCTGCTGGTCCTCGATGAAGGACATCATTTACCGGACGTGGCGCGCGATGCGCTGGAGATGAGCGCCGAAATCACCGCCCCGTGGTTCCGCCTGCAGCTCGATCTGTTCTGTAAGTTGATCGCCACCTGTATGGAACAGTTCCGCCCCAAAACCACGCCGCCGCTGGCGGTGCCTGAACGGCTGAGCGATCACTGTGAAGAAATTTACGCGTTGATTGCCTCGCTCAACACTATTCTCGATCTCTATCTGCCCGCGACTCAGGAAGCCGAACATCGTTTTGCGATGGGTGAACTGCCGGAAGAGATCATGGAGATCTGCAAGCAGCTGGCGAAGCATCTGGAAAAGCTGCGTGGGCTGGCAGAAATGTTCCTCAACGATCTCAGCGAAAAAACCGGTACTCATGACGTGGTGCGTGTGCATCGCGTGCTTTTGCAGATGAACCGCGCTTTGAGCATGTTTGAAAGCCAAAGCAAACTGTGGCGACTGGCGTCGCTAGCGCAAGCCTCCGGCGCGCCTGTCACCAAATGGGCCACGCGGGACGCCAAAGACGGGCAGATTCATCTCTACTTTCACTGTGTAGGCATTCGCGTTAGCGATCAGCTGGAGAAGCTTATCTGGCGCAGCGTGCCGCACGTGGTCGTCACCTCCGCGACGTTGCGTTCCTTGAATAGCTTCTCGCGTTTGCAGGAAATGAGCGGCTTAAAAGAAAAAGCGGGCGATCGTTTTGTGTCGCTGGATTCGCCGTTTAACCACTGCGAACAGGGAAAACTGGTGATCCCGAAGATGCAGCACGAGCCGCTGATGGAGCACGAAGAGCAGCATATTGCCGAAATGGCGGCCTTTTTCCGCGAGCAGGTCGAGAGCAAAAAATATCCTGGGATGCTGGTGTTGTTCGCCAGCAATCGCGCGATGCAGCTCTTTTTAACTTACGTTACAGACCTGCGCTTATTGCTGCTGGTACAGGGCGATCAGCCGCGTTACAGACTGGTGGAAACCCACCGCAAACGCATCGATGGCGGCGAGCGCAGCGTGCTGGTCGGCTTGCAATCTTTTGCCGAAGGTCTGGATCTTAAAGGCGACTATTTAACGCAGGTGCATATCCATAAAATTGCGTTTCCGCCGATCGACAGCCCGGTAGTAATTACCGAAGGCGAGTGGCTTAAAAGCCTCAACCGCTATCCGTTTGAAGTGCAAAGCCTGCCCGCGGCGTCATTCAACCTGATTCAGCAGGTAGGACGACTGATTCGTAGCCACGGATGCTGGGGCGAAATCGTTATTTATGACCGGCGGCTGCTGACTAAAAACTACGGCCAGCGCCTGCTCAATGCGTTACCGATATTCCCGATCGAGCAACCCGAGGTGCCGGAAGTGACAAAACGGCCTGCGAAAGTCGTGGCAGGGCTTAAAAAAACGCCCGGTGCGAGACGGCGCAGTCCCGGCAGAAAATAGCCGGGCAGGCGTTCAACACTATCAGTCATGGCTTCTTCAGGGCTATAGTGTGTCTATGATGTTGCCAGGAGAAATGTCGTGGATTATCGCAAAATTATCAAAGAGGTAGGACGCGGGAAAAATCATGCCCGCGATCTGGATCAGGAAACGGCCCGTGCGCTGTACACCCACATGCTGAATGGCGATGTGCCGGAGCTGGAATTGGGCGGCATATTAATTGCGCTGCGGATTAAAGGCGAAGGCGAAGCGGAAATGCGCGGGTTTTACGAGGCGATGCAGGCGCAGACGTTCCGTTTGACACCCCCCGTCGCAAAGCCGATGCCGATTGTTATCCCCACCTATAACGGCGCACGCAAACAGGCAAACCTCACGCCGCTGTTGGCTCTGCTGCTGAACAAACTGGGCTTTCCGGTTGTTGTTCACGGTGTAAGCGCCGATCCCACACGCGTGCTGACAGAAACCATTTTTGAATTAATGGGTATCGCTCCGACGCTCCATGCGGGCCAGGCACAGGCCAAACTCGAAGGTCATCAGCCGGTCTATATTCCGGTGAGTGCGCTTTGTCCTCCACTGGAAAAACAGCTGGATATGCGCTGGCGGATGGGCGTGCGTAACAGTGCCCATACGCTGGCTAAACTGGCGACACCGTTTGAAGAAGATGCCGCACTGCGTCTGTCGAGCGTTTCGCACCCAGAGTATGTTACCCGTGTGGCGAGTTTCTTCGCGGATATTGGCGGTAAAGGGCTGTTGATGCACGGAACTGAAGGCGAAGCGTATGCCAATCCACAGCGCTGCCCGCAGTTGACGCTGATCGATAAACAGGGCACGCGCGTTGTGTTAGAACGCGGTGAGGACCTGGACGCTGAGGTCTTACTCCCGACGGCGAAAGATGCTGAAACCACGGCCCGCTGGACCGAACGCTGTCTGGCTGGTGTCGAGCCGGTACCGCATTCATTGAAGCTACAGATGGCCTGTTGTCTGTTGGCAACAGGGGAAGTGGATTCTGTAGCAGCAGGGCTTGCGCGCGTGGCGCAGAGTTTTTAGACAAAAAAAAGCCCGTCCAGAAGGACGGGCAAACAAAGGGTAACAACAACAGGGTCAATGAGGGTTGGAGCAACTCGCCAGAGGGTGTAGCGAGCGTAGAGCATAATCCGTGGGTTATTTGTAGATAACCGCAGTACCGCTGAGTTTGTTGTTGGTGTTAGCAGAAGTGATGGTGTATCCGCTTGCACCCGCAGCAGAGGCTTTCTCAGCCAGTTTTGCTTCCAGACCGTCCAGCGTGGTCGCGCCTTCAGCACTCACCACACCGATTTTATTCATGTTCTGCGCCTGAGCAGAAGTCACAGATTCCGCAGCGAATGCGCCAAATGACATGGCAGACAGGGCAACAGCGGCAACAGCATATTTGATGGTTTTCATAGTTAATCTCTCGCAGGTTATTCTGTTAAGGGGACGATGTTCCGTCGATGTGATAAGTATCACGTTTTTTCGCGAAAGATAAAATCGAAGAGAATTGACAGCGTTGCTCAAAAAAATTGAATGACAAATAACTTATTGAATATTAATAAATTCGGAGCACGGTTTTACAGTTCTTGTCGTTGCGCTTTACAGAGGGAGTGAAGAGGGCACTTTTTGCCACGCGATGTTCAAAAAAGCGTGAGCGTAAAGGTAACCGCTTGCGGCTTCGGTTTAGGTAAAGAAGAGTCAACGTAGCTGGCTGTCTTTCGATCCTCTACGATTATATCCTGAGTGTGAAGTGTTTTTTGAATCTTTATTCTGCTGGCAGGTGATGCATAGGCGCACGCCTGGCATGGCTTTGCGTCGCGCCTCGGGAATCGCCTCACCACACTCTTCGCACTCAAGCAAACTTTCACCCTGGGGTAAATCGCCGCGAACGCGAGCAACAGCATCTTCAATTGTACTGTTGATCTGTTCATTTACTGCATCGTCATTGGCCCAACCGGATGCCATACCTGCCTCCAGAGAAGTTGATTCTACGTATTATCAATATGGGGTTAAAAAATAGTCAGTCAAGGCGAGGGTGTTAAGAACTGCATCTGTTTGGCAGATGCAGATCGTGGGCGGGGACGTTATTTGTAGATGGTTGCAGTGCCAAACATGCGGTTGTCGCCGCTGGCGGAATCAACGACAAAACCTTTTGCACCTTCTTTACGAGCCTTCTCTCCGAGCTTCTGTTGAAGATCGTCAAGATTATCAGCGCCTGTGACGGAGACAGTTCCCGCAGGGCGAAGCTGGCTGGTATCGCTATTGGTCGTCAGTGACTGCACGGACCAGGCGGGAAGTGAGGTGACGGCAAGTGCGCCAGCAACCACGATGAGTGTCAGGATTTTTTTCATAATCACATCCTCTGAGTCTGAATGACAATGGGTGATTCAGGTTAAGTTTAGAAGGTTAAATAGTGTGATTTAGCGCAAAAATTTGATGGTGATCTGCTTATTTTTTGAACGATATAAATTGACAAATTATTGACAGATCATAGACATACAGGTTGCTGATTTTTAGCGATTTGTTGTGGCGGCAAGAGAGTTATTTACCGTTGGCCCCTCAGAGGGTATCTTACGCCGCTGTGAAAAGGAGAATGCCATGACTGCCCAAAAGCCGGGATTACACCCGCGAAACCGCCATCTTAGCCGCTACGACATGAATGCCCTGTGTCAAAGCTGCCCCCAACTGCAGGAATTTATCGTGCAGACCCCTGCGGGTGAACCCTCAGTTAATTTTGCCGATCCGCTGGCGGTAAAGGCGCTGAATAAGGCGCTTTTGGCCCATTTTTATGGCGTTGCGCAGTGGGACATTCCGGAAGGTTTTCTCTGTCCACCGGTGCCTGGACGCGCGGATTACATCCATCATCTCGCCGATTTGTTGGCGGAAGACCGTGATGGAGCGATCCCAAATCAGGCCTCGGTGCTGGATATCGGTACCGGCGCAAATCTGATTTATCCCCTGATTGGCGTGCACGAATATGGCTGGCGCTTTACCGGTAGCGAAACAGGTCCGGAAGCTTTTGCCAGCGCACAGGCAATCATTAACGGTAACGAAGGTTTAACCCGCGCTATCCGTTTACGCCGTCAGAAAGACGCATCGATGATTTTCAACGGCATCATTCATAAGAATGAAAACTTTGATGCCACGATGTGCAATCCACCGTTCCATGATTCTGCAGCCACTGCCCGCGCCGGTAGCGAGCGTAAACGCCGTAACCTTGGTCAGGCAGAAGACGGCGCGCTGAACTTTGGTGGCCAGCAGCACGAGCTGTGGTGTGAAGGTGGCGAAGTGGCCTTTATCGAGAAAATGATCGCCGAGAGCCAGCAGTTTGGTCGTCAGGTGAAATGGTTTACAACGCTGGTCTCTCGCGGCGATAACCTGCCGCCGCTGTATCGTGCATTGACGAATGTCGGCGCAGTGAAAGTAGTGAAAAAAGAGATGGCTCAGGGTCAGAAACAGAGCCGCTTTATCGCATGGTCTTTTATGGATGATGCGAAACGCCGCCGTCCGTTCTGATACCTTTTGCCCGGCGGCGCAGCGCTTGCCGGGCTTACAATGTAGGGTCCTGCGGTGCAGGCAGTGATGATCCCGGCGGGGACAGCACCTGGTAAGTTTGCACCGGCGGTCGCACGTCAGCAATATCGAAATGTTTTTTCACCATGCTGTCGAGGGCGAAACGTACGGTCCATTGCTTGAGCGGTTGGGTGGTGAACGACACGCGCAGGGTAAAGGCGGTGTTGGTCAGCCCGACAATCCCGGCAAACGATGGCTCGCCAATCACCAGCCCACGAATTTCTTCCATCTCCATCAGCTCTTCAACTGCCGCTCTCAGCGCCTGCTTCGCTTTATCCGCATCTTCATGGCGGTCTACATCGTAATTCGCCACCACTGAACCAATCCCACGCACGAAGTTAGCGAAGGTGGTAATCGATGACCACGGAATAATGTGGTACGCGCCTGTGTCCTGGCGTACGCCGACCGACCGGATCGACATGCGCTCGACCGTCCCGGTTAACGGCCCGATCGTCACCAGATCGCCCGTGTTCATACCATTCTCGAACTGAATAAAGATCCCGGTAATAATATCTTTCACCAGAGTTTGCGAGCCGAAAGAGATCGCCAGACCTAGCGCACCTGCACCGGCCAGAAGCGGGGCGATATTTACTCCGATTTCAGACAACACGATCATGATGGTAATGGTACTGATAATCACCGCCAGCGCATTGCGAAACAGGGTTAATAGCGTGCGGGCACGGGCACTTGGGAGCGGGCGGCCATGAATATCGGAGACCAGGCGGTTCTCAATCAGGCTGGCCAGTAACGTCCAGCCAATCGCCGAGAAGAACAGAATCAGCGCGATTCGAATCAAAATGTCCACCGTCTTCTCGCCTGCACCATTGTGCATCCAGTTCCAGAAATCGAACAGACTCCAGGCGCTGAGCAGGAGCATGATGGCGATGCATACGGTTAAAATCCTTGCCACTTTAAGCGAGGCCGAAATCCAGCCGTTGACCCGTTTTTGTAGCTCGGGATAATTTCGCTGGACCTGCGGGGAAAGGGTAATAGTTTTCGAAATCCAGCGCGAAAGCAGCCCAGAGACAAACGCTGCGATCCCAATTATCGCCAGACTGTGCAGGGTCGCGCCCATCATAAACTTCAGGCTATTTCCGGGATCGAACAGTGAGAAGAAGCACAGCACAATAAAATAGGCGCTGGCCAGCCAGTGCCATACCAGCGCGAAGGCACGGATGAACAGGCTAAAGAACGACAACGAACGGTCCGCCAGATGCAGCAGACCGTCGGTAATAGCCTTTTTATTGCGGAAAATCAGATACAACGCCCAGACGGTAATGCAAAGCATAATCAGCACGTTGGCAAGCGCGCCCATCTGCACATTCACCTGATTGGAAATTATGGGCACCGCGACCAGCAGGCCATAACCAATCAAACCGCTCAGGATGCTGAGGCGCAGCGCCCAGTATTTGGCGCTGTCGTCATTGATCGTGAACGGGCGCAAATCCGCGACGCGGGGGCAAAATATCAGGCGTAAGAGCGCTTTGAAAAATTCGATCAGGGCAAACGCATTGAGGAACAAACTCTGCTGGAACGCGATTGTTTTGTTGCCGCCGTTGAGGTTGTCACTCAGCATCTGACCGACAAATAGCGTCAGTGCCAGTAAGAGTAAATCAATCACAAAGGCACCGGTAATCATCAGCGGCAGATGAAACCAGCTGCTTTTTTCGCGGTTTTTCTTCCGTCCCCATTTCCCCATTTTTTGATACACCGGCCACGCACACAGCCGAGTTAGCCAATAAAAGGCAAAGATTGCGACTGCCAGCATCATGAAATGGCTGGCTGCATTGCCGAACGTTTGCGGGTTAAAGGGTTTGTGCGGGGAGCCAATCAGGTTGCGATAGAGCTGAGCAAAGCGGGAGGACAACGCTTCACCGTAGTGGCGGCTGACGTCGGTTACATTCTCCAGGACGGTTTTATCGCTCACCACCTCTGGCGGTGTGATAACAGGAACCGGCTCCTGAGGCGGTGTTTTTGCCACAGTACGGAGTTGGTCGATCAGTTCTTTGCGCGAGGTGTCATTCTCCAGCACATCAGCCAACGCGCCATAGGCCGCTTTCTTTTGCTCGACGTCAGGTTCTGGGGTAGTTGGCTGAGAGGAAGACGCATTCGTCGTGACGCCCGGAATAGTGACCGCCTGCGCGGGAGCGCCAAACAGGCAAAGCAAAAGGAGCAGGATCCACGGCACGGCTTCCTCCGGTGAAGAAAATGTTCAGCAAAATGATAAGTATAGATGGCAGGCGGGGGAGGGAAGTTTTTGGGAACAATCCGGCATAAAATAGCCGGGCGACTGAACGGCCCGGCTGGTGTGAAGCGAAAAGATTATCAGGAAACGTGTTGCAAGAATTCCTGCAAGCGCTGGCTCGGCGGGTTGGCGATAAGCTCCTGCGGATTACCATCTTCCGCAATACGCCCTTTGTCGATGAAGATCAGTCGGGAGGCCACTTTCTCGGCAAAACCGATTTCGTGGGTCACGATGACCATTGTCATCCCTTCTTCCGCCAGGTCCTGCATAACCTTTAATACTTCGTGGCGCAGTTCCGGATCGAGCGCGGAGGTAGGCTCATCGAATAGCATCATTTTCGGTTTCACTGCCAGCGCACGGGCAATAGCCACACGCTGCTGCTGGCCGCCGGACAGCTCAGACGGGTAGTGGTGAGAGCGCTCGGCAAGACCAACTTTCGCCAATAACTCTTTTGCCAGTTTCTCCGCCGACGCTTTGTTGGCTCCGCGCACGCGCAGAGGGCCGAACATCACGTTTTCCAGCGCCGTCAGGTGCGGGAAGAGATAAAACTGCTGGAACACCATGCCTGCTTCCTGGCGAATCAGGCGCTCGTCCACTTTCGGGTCGTTGACTTTCAGGCCGTCGACGATCAGATCGCCGCTGGTGATCTCTTCGAGCTTGTTGATGCAGCGCAGCAGGGTTGATTTACCGGAGCCTGACGGGCCTATAATTACCACAACTTCGCCCTGCTTAATGTCCAGATCGATATTGTGCAGCACCTGGGTTGGACCAAAGTGCTTGGAGACGTTTTTAAATTCAATCACAGGATTTTCATCCTTCTTTCAAGGCGACGCAGAACAAAGCTCAGCAGCAGCGTGATAATCAGATAAACCACCGCCACGGCACTCCAGATTTCCAGTGCGCGGAAGTTACCGGCAATGATTTCCTGGCCCTGACGGGTCAATTCGGCCACGCCGATAACGATAAACAGCGAAGTATCTTTGATACTGATGATCCACTGGTTACCGAGCGGTGGCAGCATACGGCGCAGCGCCAGCGGCAGGATCACGTGGCGGATGGTTTCGCGACGAGACAGGCCCAGAGCCAGACCGGCTTCGCTAAAGCCTTTATGAATCGACAATACCGCGCCACGCGTGATTTCCGCGATGTAGGCGCCGGAGTTGATCATAATGGTCACCACAGCGGCACTGAACGGGTCAATACGCAGATCGGTGAAAGCCATTGGCAGGGCGAAGTAGATGAACATGACCTGCACGACGATAGGCGTCCCGCGGATCACTTCGATGAAAACCAGTGCGATGTGGTTTGCAATCCAGCCGCCGTAGGTGCGAGCGAAACCAGCCACGAGGCCGATAAACAACCCGCCAACCAGACCGAGGACCGAAATCCACAGGGTCATTTTGGCGCCTTCAAGCAAGAGAGGAATGGCAGGCCAGATGGCGCTCCAGTCAAACTGCATGATAATTTCCTGTTACCGTGGTTCTAAAAGAGCAGGGGCGAAAGGTCGCCCCTGAGCGTACTTCTTATTTTAAGAATAATTATTTTGGTTCAGTACCGAACCATTTTTTATAGATTTCGTTGTAAGTGCCATTTTCACGCAGTGTTTTCAACGCGCCGTTCACTTTAGTACGCAGGTCGTCGCTGCCTTTCGGGAAGGCAATACCGTACTGCTGTGCTTCTAAAGAGTCACCCACGGCTTTGAATTTGCCGTTCCCTGCGGTTTTGATGAAGTACAGGATGTTAGGTGTATCGTGCAGGACTGCATCAGCGCGGTTGGTGCCCAATTCCATATACGCGTTGTCGATGTTAGGGAACTGGCGCAGGTCTTTGGTTTTGATGTTTGCTTTTGCGTAATCAACAGAACCGGTGCCGCTCTTCACTGCAACCACTTTACCGTCGAGGTCTTTCACGCTTTTTACGTCGTTATTATCCGCTTTCACCATCACCAGCAGGCCGCTTTTGTAGTAGCCGTCAGAGAAGTCGATCGCTTTTTTACGCGCGTCAGTGATGGTGATACCCGCCAGGGCCACGTCAACGTTTTTGGTTTGCAGTGCCGGGACAATGCCGCTGAAGTCCATAGGCTTCAGGGTGTAATCCAGTTTAAGTTCCTTCGCGATAGCCGCCCACAGATCCACGTCAAAACCTACGTACTGGTCGCCCTGTTTGAATTCAAACGGAACGAAAGCGGTGTCGGTGGCGACGATCAATTTTTTATCTGCAGCGTGAGAGGACATGGCAAAAGCCAGGGTAAGTGCAGCCAGTGAAACTTTTAATACAGACTTCATAGCATTTCCTTTTATATCCACGGGGCGATCCCCTGCGAGAACAAACGGCTACATGAAAAAATCGTGCCAACTTTACAACTCATTGTTTTGCAAAGAGGATGATGTCATGCATTGCATAAGGAACGGTGCAGACAGCGATAATTGCACCATAATGGAGCGCAACTTTGGTGCAGCCTGACCCGCTCGGCCGATGGGTGGCTATTAAGCGCAAATAACGGCGATAAAACAATCTTTCGTTAACGATTTTGTGAGGTGATTATTACAACTAATTTACTTTTGCAGAAAGAC
The DNA here is from genome assembly GCF_002922995.1 of Lelliottia sp. 7254-16. NCBI lineage: Bacteria > Pseudomonadati > Pseudomonadota > Gammaproteobacteria > Enterobacterales > Enterobacteriaceae > Lelliottia > Lelliottia sp. 7254-16. Next base: position 246,064 of record NZ_PQVS01000003.1, on the reverse strand, counting down.
CACGCAAAAGTGTGCACCATAAACGTGCAAAACCCCCACCGGGAGGCGAGGGTTTGATTGGTAATTCGTATGGGTTATTCGATGTTAGATTCGATAAACCACAGGAATTGGTCAAGGTCGCGGGAGGCCGCTGTTAAGATATCTGCGGTGTCTTCGTCTTTGGTTTCGCCGATTGCCTTACGCACGTCGTTGGCGACAACCGCATAACGATCCGCCAGTTCTTTCAGGTGATCCTGTACGGTGTGAATGTCCAGCGGGTAGCTTTTCAGCGGAGTTTTACTGTTAATCACCTGCGTGGTACCCAGTGCAACGCCGCCCAGCTGCACGGCACGTTCTGCCATGGTGTCCAGGTGTGTCACTAACGCAGTTCGGAATCCATCCAGCATTTCATGAACGGCAATAAAGTTTGCGCCGCGCATATTCCAGTGGGCCTGTTTAGTGATCAATGACAGGTCAATGAACTGGATCACCTGGCGATTCAGCAGCTCAATCGTTGCTTTCTTATCGCTGTCCGAGACATCGTTACGGGTATAAAGCAGATTAGACGCCTTCGTTTTAACCAGTTTAGCGGTACTCATAATCTCATATCCTCTTGATGTTTTATGTTCCAGGTAATTACCGGAAATAAGTATAGCACCGCTTTTTTAGTCTGCAGGGTTGGCTGTGCCTATTGGTTTAATAGCGAGAAAGATGTGAGTTAAACAACTTACTGTTATTGCTGTAAATTATTTTATTCGTTGCGGATGAGTCTTAATTACTTCAACTCGTTATGAGCGTCGGGTGATATTTCAGATTGATGACAAAGTATGTAATGAATTAACAAAAAGAAGAAGTTGGCCTCTATTCTGCATGGCCGAATAGACCATGCAGAATAAAGAGCATTAATTGACGTCGATTTTTTTGATTTTAGTTTCAGGCCGCATTGTGAGGGTCGATCCCATCGACGCGGCAATAATTGAACACAGCGCCAGCGTCTGGGTGAACGTCAGGCTTTCGCCAAGGAAAACCATCCCCGACATCGCTGCAAGCGCGGGCTCCATACTCATCAGGGTGCCAAAAATGCGGGTCGGCAGACGCGTCAGGGCGATCATTTCCAGCGAGTAGGGCAGTGCTGTCGACAGGACGGCCACCGCCAGACCGATCGGTAAAATGGACCACTGCCAGATCGATTCTGTCGCCTGCACCATACCGATAGGTACAAAGATAATCGCCGCGATGAGTGACCCGAGCGCGACGGTGGCCGGCCCATGCTCTTCACCTGCTCGTTGTCCGGTCAGGATATACACCGCCCAGCAGGCTCCCGCGCCCAGCGCCAGCGCCGCGCCGGTTAAGTCGACATGAGAGATATTCTGTCCAAGCGGCAGCAGGAACCATAATCCCAATACCGCCAGCGCGACCCAGACAAAGTCTACGGGGCGACGGGAAGAAAAGAGCGCTACGGCCAGCGGACCGGTAAATTCAAGCGCCACCGCAATCCCCAGCGGAACGGTCTGAATCGACAGGTAGAAGAGATAGTTCATTCCCCCCAAAGAGAGGCCGTAGAACAGCAGCGGCAGACGTTGCTCTTTTTTAAATCTCAGCCGCCACGGCTTAAAGATGACGACCAGAATCAGGGTGCCCAGTGCGATACGCAGCGCGGTGACGCCCGGCGCACCGACCAGCGGGAAAAGGGATTTTGCCAGTGATGCGCCACTCTGAATGGACAGCATAGCGATGAGTATTACAACGATGGGCAACCAGACTGGCGCCTTGCGAGACAACCCCGGCATCCTTTCTCCTGTCAATTTTTGTCAAAGGGAGTAAAAGGCGCAGTGTAATTGAAATAAGGGGTGACGGTTTAGGCTTTGTTGAAAATAAAAACCAGAAAATCCGTAGAATACGTAAACATTGATGGATTAATCAGCTAACAGATTAGGATTAATCTGGATGAATGTAGCGCGGTTGACGCGCAGAATCAGCGTATTAATGTGAAAATTTAGTGTTTTTTGAATGAGATAGCTGTGCGTTGTAATTTTTTGTTACATCAAAGGCTTGGTTAGACATCATGAATCACAAAGAGTTTCACAAGATTTTTTGATATATTTAAAACTTACGGATTTACTTGAAGCACATTTGAGGTGGTTATGAAAAAAATTGCATGTCTTTCAGCACTGGCCGCTGTTCTGGCTGTTTCCGCAGGTACCGCTGTAGCTGCTACTTCCACTGTTACTGGTGGTTACGCTCAGAGCGATATGCAGGGCGTAGTGAACAAAGCTAACGGTTTCAACCTGAAGTACCGCTACGAGCAGGACAACAACCCGCTGGGCGTGATCGGTTCTTTCACTTACACCGAGAAAGATCGTTCTGAAGATGGCGCTTACAACAAAGCTCAGTACTACGGTGTGACCGCTGGTCCTGCTTACCGCCTGAACGACTGGGCAAGCATCTACGGTGTTGTAGGTGTTGGCTACGGTAAATTCCAGCAGACTGAAAACCAGAGTCTGAACCGCACTGCATCTACCAGCGACTACGGTTTCTCCTACGGCGCAGGTATGCAGTTCAACCCAATCGAAAACGTTGCTCTGGACTTCTCCTATGAGCAGAGCCGCATCCGCAACGTTGACGTTGGCACCTGGATCGCAGGCGTGGGTTACCGCTTCTAATCACTCCGGTGAGCCAATAAAAAATCCGCCCACTGTGGCGGATTTTTTTTATTCTGCATCAGGCAGCTATTTTGTAGTGAAAATGTCCGTCCCCAGATGGGTATATTCCACCTTCTGTAACTTGAAGTTGGTAATGTAAACCGGCGGTGCTTTCTTGTTAGAAATGAACGGGTAACTGTTCGCAATCTCTTTCGCTGAAATCCCCGTCCACTGCGAGAAGAAGCTCAGGAAATCGTTCGCCGAACGACGCGCCTTAATGATGCGATGGGTTTTGTCATCGCTGGACAGCACCATAAACGGCACCTGGAAGTTTTGCTGGAACTTATCATCATGCGCCAGGTACTGCACCTCTTTCCCGCGTTCTTTGAACGCCAGCCCGTGATCTGAGAAATAAACCATCGAGAAACTGTCACCGGTGTTTTGCAACTGGGTATACAGTTTTTTCAGCAAGTCGTCGGTTTGCGTCATGGTATAGAGATAGCAAGAGGTCTCTTTCGACTGCACGAACTCCGCGTATTTCCCCTGAGTACGATCGCAGGCCTGTGGATGTGAGCCCATCAGGTGCAAAACAATCAGCTGCGGTTGAGTGCGCTGGCTGGCAAATACCTGCGACGTCATCTTGAGCAAGGCTTCGTCTTTGGTATTTTTATCCGCTTCAAAATCCCCATTTTTCAGGAATTGTGCTTCATCCGCACGCTTGGCAATACTGGCAATGGCGGTGTCGTACTCACCAATTTGTCCCTGATTGGAGAACCACCAGGTCTGAAAACCAGCGCGGTTCGCCAGAGTGACGAAGTTATCCTGATACTGCGGTTTACCATCCATCACGCGGCTTAACGTCAGACCGAGCGATTTTTGCGTTGATCCGCTTGCCGCCACGTAATCTGTAAACAGCGTACCGTTGACTGAACTGGCGAACGGCGTGTTGTTCCAGTGGCCGCCAAATGCGCCCAGCGCATCGCGGCGCGCGCTCTCGCCAATCACGACTACGTAGGTGTGATATTTCGGTTTTACCGCGAGCACGTTCCAGGTGTCTTTCATATTCGAAAGCTCAGCCATGCGCGTCTGCTCATCAAGCACTTCTTTATTGTTGACCACGACATCTTTGACGAAGCGGAAAACTGGATAACCGGTGTCTTTCAGCTTGAATACGCCACCCCACGCCAGGTTTTGCACCGGCGCAACAAAGAAGGCGACGACGCTGAAAATCAGGCACAGATTTTCAGTCACGCTCCACGGCTTTTTCTCTTGTGGCGCACGACGCACGGCAATGACGCCGAGCGCAAAAATAAACAGGCCAATGATGTAGCTGTACCACGGGAAGATGGTCAGAATTTCCGTCGACTCTTCCATATTGGTGGAGTGCAGCGCCAGCAAGGTGTTGAAGTTAGGCGCGCCGTAAGCCTGACCAAACGGGTAATACATCGCAGCAACCACAGAGCAGATCCCCACCACCACTTTTTGCGCGCGCGGTGAACTACGCCACATTAGATGCAGCAGGCAGGTGAATGCCACGGCGTACAGCAGGCTAAAAGGATAGCCCAGCGCAAAGTTAATCAGCAGTGATTGTAGAAAGTAGAATCCGGTCCACGGGCTTAAGGCCCGGCTGCGGGTAATAAATGTGTCTTTCAGGGTTAAATTCATAGGTCACTATCATGAAAACGCCATGTGCTCACCCTGGCGTCGAGGGTCAAAGCCTGCCTGACAGTGCGTGGAGAGGGAATAAGGGTCCGCTTCAGCGAGCCGCAATTGGTGCAGGGCTGCAAGAAGATAGAGCCAGTCGGCAATTAGGTCAACAGTTGCTAAGAAGATGTTTTGCGAGAGGGATTACAAATCCGTAAAAAAGATCGGGAATTGGGGGCCTGAAGGCCAGTGTACAGGGAAATGATGACGGAAAAATGAAAGCGGCGTACCGCGACGCCGCTTAGTGGGTTGGTTTGTCGTTCTGCTGTGGTTTGCCGTTAAAAATGTCGCACAGCATGTTCAACAGCATTAACCGTACTTTAAAGGGAGAGTGGCTAAACACTTTTATACACCTCTTGAATTCGTTCATGTGACCTCCTGATTTCGGATCCCTTCGATCCGTGAAGGGTGACTGCATTACATACAGATATAGCACAGGCTATATTGTATAGCTATGGCTAATTCGTTAATTTTTTGTGCTTGTAGAGGGATGGTTTACACTGTGCGCTCTCGTTACAGGACGCCAGGGGCGTCAACCCACTGAGGAAGTGCAATGAACCGTCGCGCAGGTAAGCCAACTACAAAAAAAAAGACGCAACTGGTGAATGTTGAAGAGCATGTTGAAGGGTTTCGTCAGGTGCGTGAGGCGCACCGTCGCGAGCTGATTGATGACTACGTTGAGCTGATTTCCGATCTGTTTCGTGAGGTCGGGGAAGCGCGTCAGGTAGATATGGCCGCACGTCTGGGGGTTTCACAGCCCACTGTCGCCAAAATGTTAAAACGCCTGGCCTCGGTCGGACTGATTGAAATGATCCCGTGGCGCGGCGTGTTCCTGACGCCAGAAGGCGAAAAACTGGCGCAGGAGAGCCGCGAACGTCATCAGATAGTCGAAAACTTTTTGCTGGTATTGGGCGTGAGTGAAGATATCGCCCGCCGCGATTCGGAAGGCATTGAACACCACGTTAGCGAAGAGACGCTGGAGAAATTCCGCGAATTTACCCTCAAGTTTGGATCGCCAGCTGAATGAATATTCCGGGGCTGCGGGCGCTCGCCCGCGATCGCTTTTTCCACCTTCTGTTATTGATCGGCGCTGGACTAAGTTTCTTCGTTCCCTTCGCGCCAAAAGCCTGGCCGGCAGCCATCGACTGGCACACCATCATTACCCTGAGCGGGTTAATGATGCTCACCAAAGGGGTGGAACAGAGCGGTTATTTCGACGTTATCGGGCGCAAAATGGTGCGCCGCTTTGCCACTGAGCGAAAACTGTCGCTGTTTATGGTGCTGGCCGCTGCGCTGCTTTCAACCTTTCTGACCAACGACGTGGCGCTGTTTATCGTCGTGCCGCTGACGTTGACGTTACGCAAGCTGTGCGAAATTCCGGTTAACCGGCTGATTATCTTTGAGGCGCTGGCGGTTAACGCCGGATCGCTGTTGACGCCGATCGGCAATCCGCAAAATATTCTCCTCTGGGGACGGTCAGGTCTGTCATTTGCGGCGTTCACCTGGCAGATGGCACCTCTGGCCCTGGTCATGATGCTCTCCCTGCTGGTGGTCTGTTGGTTCGCATTTCCGAATAAAGCGCTCAACTACCACAGCGGCACGCAGGCTACTGGGTGGAATCCGCGTCTGGTCTGGGGCTGCCTGGTCCTGTATCTCGTTTTCCTGACGGCGCTCGAACTGAAGCTGGCGCTGTGGGGCGCGTTGCTGGTTGCAGGTGGCTTTTTATTGCTGGCACGCCGGGTGCTGATCAGCGTCGACTGGACGCTGCTACTGGTGTTTATGGCGATGTTTATCGATGTACATCTGTTGATTCAACTGCCTGTGCTACAGAGTTCTCTGCACAGCGTCAGCGGATTGTCACCGCTCGGCCTGTGGCTGACAGCCATCGGTCTGTCGCAATTTATCAGCAATGTCCCATCGACCATTCTGCTGATCAACTACGTCCCGCCGACGGCGCTGCTGGCCTGGGCTGTGAACGTAGGCGGATTCGGCTTACTGCCGGGATCGCTCGCTAATCTGATCGCCCTGCGCATGGCAAACAACCGCCGGATCTGGTGGCGATTCCATCTCTGGTCCCTGCCAATGCTGGTCTGGGCGGCTGCGGTAGGTTTCGGATTATTCCTTCTCATATAGTGCGCTAATTGTCAGCTTTTCCTGGCAAATGTATAGCAACGTCCTAACTTTAGTGAACGGCATAAATGTGATGCCGTTCACTGACAGGAACGTTGTTGGCATATGGCAGACACAAACGAAACCTCAGAACAAAACGAAAAACCAGAGCGCAAAGGTCCTGGGAAAAAACCGCTCATTATCCTTGGGATCGTCGTGGTCGTCATGGTCGTCGCGGCGCTGGTGTGGTGGTTTCTCACCCGTAATGAAGAGACTACCGATGACGCCTTCACCGATGCGGACGTGGTGACCATTGCCCCGAAAGCGGCGGGCTATGTCACAGATTTGCGCGTGCGCGACAACCAGCGGGTGAAGAAGGGCGATCTGCTGGTGGTTATCGATCCGCGTGATACCACCGCTCAACGCGACCAGGCGCAGGCGCAGTTGGGCCTGGCCGTGGCGCAGCTTCATCAGGCGCAGGCGCAGCTGGCGCTGTCGAAAGTGCAATATCCTGCTCAGCGCGACGAAGCGAAAGCTCAGGTCCTGAAAGCGCAGGCAGATATGGCGAATGCGCAGGCCGAGTATCGCCGCCAGCGCGGTGTCGACCCGCGCGCGACCACCCAACAAAGCATTGATTCCGCGAATGCCCAACTGCGTAGCGCGCAGGCTGGCCTTGCCAGTGCGCAGGCTCAGTTGGAAGTTGCTGAGCAGGTTCAACTCCAGATCCGCCAGCAGGAGACCAACGTCGAAGCGCGTGAACGTCAAGTCGATCAGGCAAAAGCCCAGCTCGAAACCGCCAACCTGAATCTCTCGTACACCGAAGTACGCGCCCCGTTCGATGGGTTTGTCACTAAGCGTAACGTTCAGACGGGCACCCTGGTGCAGGCCGGCACGGCGCTCTTTTCACTGGTCTCGCCGGACATCTGGGTGGTGGCTAACTTCAAAGAGTCGCAGCTTGAACGCATGCGCCCCGGTAACAAAGTGGCGATCACCGTCGATGCCTGGCCGGACATGGAACTCGAAGGTCACATCGACAGTATCCAGCAGGGGAGCGGCGCGCGCTTCTCAGCCTTCCCGGCAGAAAACGCCACCGGCAACTTTGTCAAAATCGTGCAACGCGTTCCGGTCAAAATCCTCATCGACAAAGGACTGGACCCGAACATGCCTCTGCCACTGGGCCTCTCCGTTGAGCCGAAGGTCACCCTGGAATGACGGATCACAGCCACGAAAACTGGCGGCCCGCCAGTAATCCGTGGGCGGTGGCGATTGTTGTCACCTTCGCGGTGTTTATGGAGATCCTCGACACCACTATTGTCAACGTGGCGCTCCCGCACGTGGCCGGTTCGCTCTCAGCCAGCTACGATGAATCGACCTGGGTGCTCACCAGCTATCTGGTCGCCAACGGGATTGTGCTGCCCATCTCGGCGTTTCTCAGCCGGGTGTTTGGCCGCAAGCAATTCTTCCTGATCTGCATTGTGATGTTCACTATCTGCTCCTTCCTGTGCGGCATTGCCACGGAACTGTGGCAAATCATTCTGTTTCGCATCATGCAGGGCTTTTTTGGCGGTGGCCTTCAGCCGACGCAGCAGTCGGTACTGCTCGACTACTTCAAACCCGAGGATCGCGGCAAAGCCTTTGGCCTGTCGTCGATTGCGATCATCGTCGCTCCGGTGCTGGGGCCAACGCTCGGTGGCTGGATCACCGATAACTACTCCTGGCGCTGGGTCTTTTTTATCAATATACCGGTCGGGATCATGACGGTGCTGGCGATTTACCAGTTACTGGAAGATCCGCCGTGGGAGCGTAAATCCGAAGAGAAACTGTCTATCGACTGGACGGGGATTGGCCTGATCGCCCTCGGGCTTGGCTGTCTGCAGGTGATGCTCGATCGCGGCGAAGACGATGACTGGTTCTACTCGAACTTTATCCGTACCTTCGCGGTACTGACACTTATTGGCATCATCGGCGCGATTTACTGGCTCCTTTACGCCAAAAAACCGGTGGTGGATTTGCGCTGCATGAAGGACAAAAACTTTGCCGTAGCTTGTTTGCTGATGGGCGGCATGGCGATGATTTTGTACGGCAGTTCGGTGGTGATCCCGCAGCTGGCGCAGCAGGATTTGGGCTACACCGCCACCTGGTCCGGGATGGTGCTCTCGCCCGGCGCGGTGCTGATTGTCCTGACCATCCCGCTGGTGCTGAAACTGATGCCCATCGTGCAAACGCGCTGGATCATCGCCTTTGGTTTCGCCTGTCTGGCGGTATCGTTCTTCTGGTCGCGAACCCTGACGCCGGATATTGATTTCGAAACACTGGTGCTCTTTCGTAGCGCCCAGTCTTTCGGGCTGGGGTTCCTGTTTGTTCCGCTCACCACCATCGCTTTTATTTCGATACCGAGGCAGCTCAACGGCGACGCCGCCGCGCTGTTTACCATGTTCCGTAACGTCGCGGGATCGATCGGGATTTCTCTCTCGACCGCCGCCATCACCGAGCGCGCCCAGACGCATAGCGCGCATCTGGCCTATCACGCCTCGCCCTTTAACGAGCAATTCCAGCTGGCGCTGCGGGAGTCGGCGCAGGCAATCCAGAACTTCACGACTCAGGTCGGCAATCCGCTGGATATTGCCACCGGGCGCATGTACCAGACCATGATTGAACAGTCGCGTTTTCTGGCCTACGTGGACGTTTTCACGATCCTGAGCGCGGTTGCGTTACTGCTTATCCCGTTTTGTTTGTTGCTCTCGCCGGTGAAAAGCGAAGGCAGTGCAGGAGCACATTGATGATCTACACACGTTTGTCCCCCCTGTTTTTAGTGTTGTTGTTAGCCGGATGCGCCGTGGGGCCGGACTATCAGCCGCCCGCGCCGACTACGCCCGCGAAGTGGAACGATCCGGGCGATACGGGAGTGAAATCGAAAGCCGAGAGCACGGCGGTGAATCCGCGCTGGTGGAAAACCTTTGGCTCCGCGCAGCTCGACAGCCTGATTGAACGGGCGATTGCTGGAAACCTCTCGCTGCAACAAACGGTTCTGCGCATCGCTGGAGCCCGCGAGCAGATTAACCAGGCGGGCGGGGCGTTTTATCCTTCCGTGAACGGCAACTTACAGGCTACCCGCCAGCAGTTGGGTCTGGAAGGAGAGCTGAAATCGCACGGAGTTTACGATCAGATAGATAACGTCGACCCCGATTTGAAAGGCGCGCTGGGTCCGCTCACCCAGCCGGTGAACCTCTATCAGGGCAGCTTTGACGCTCAGTGGGAGCTCGACCTGTGGGGCAAAGTGCGACGTCAGGTGGAAGGCGCAGAGGCGCAGCAGCGGGCGGCCATTGAGCAGCGTAACGACGCGCTGGTGTCCCTGGAAGCGGAAGTGGCGCGCGCCTGGCTGCAACTGCGCGGCGCGCAAAGCGTGATGGCGACGCTCAATACGCAAATTGAGAGCGCGCAGCAAACTCTCGATCTCACTGAGAGCCGCCAGCGCGGTGGGCTGTCGCCGCAGATGGACGTGGAAAACGCCCGCGCACAATTGGGCAATCTGGAAGCTCAGCTCCCGCAATATCAGGCCCAGGAGCGTCAGGCGATGAACGGGCTGGCTATTTTGCTTGGCAAACCGCCGGGTGCGCTCGACAGCGAGCTGCGTTCTGTTCAGCCACTCCCGGCGTTGCCAGAGATTGTGCCGACGGGCATCCCGTCAACCCTCGCCCGCCGTCGCCCGGATGTGCGCGAGGCGGAGGCTAATCTTCACGCGGCAACGGCACAAATTGGTGTGTCCGTCGCCGAGCTGTTCCCTAGCGTATCGCTCTCCGGGCAGTTTGGTCTGCGCAACAGTGAAACCAACTGGCTCACGGACTGGAGCAGCCATTTTTACAGCGTCGGACCGCAGGTTTCGATTCCGATTTTCCAGGGCGGACGGCTGGTCTCCAGCGTCAAAGTGGCGCGTGCGCAGCAGGGCGCTGCGGTGCTGGACTATCGTCAGACGGTACTCACCGCGCTGGGGGATGTGGAAAACGCGCTGGTCAGCTATCGCACGGATCAGCAGCGTGAGGCCGGTTTAGGCAAAACCATCGATGCGCTGCAAAACGCCTTTGATCTGGCGAGCGACAGCTATCGCCAGGGTATCGCCAGCTTTATCGATGTGCTGGATGCCCAGCGCCAGCTGGCTCAGGCGCAGCAGCAGCGCGCGCAGGCCCAGGTGCAAAGTGCACTCGATCTGGTGGCGCTCTACAAGGCGCTCGGCGGGGGCTGGGAGCCGTATCAGCAGGTGAATTTGCCGGATTATTCGGTGTTTGGCGACGCCCCGCGCGGATAACGTTCAGAGGATTGGGCAAGAAACAGACAGAAACGCCACATTCGCGTTTTGCAGGGGCGGAGTATAACTATCCGGCACCCATCAAACGAACATTGTGAGGAACGTCATATGCGTTATCAAAAACTGGGCAATACCGGTCTGTTTGTTTCTGAACTGTGCCTCGGCACCATGACCTTTGGCGGTGAAGGCGGCATGTGGGGGAAAATTGGTCAGCTTCAGCAGAGCGATGCGGAAAAGCTGGTTGGTCGCGCGTTGGATGCCGGAATTAACTTTATCGACACCGCCAACGTTTATTCGGAAGGGCGCTCGGAGGAGATCACCGGCCAGGCGCTGAAAAATCTTAAGATCCCGCGTGAAAATGTGGTCGTCGCTACCAAAGTCTTCGGCGAAACCGGCACGGCGGGCGTCAATTCGCGCGGCAGTTCGCGCTATCACATCATTAACAGCGTCAAAGAGAGCCTGCGCCGCATGCAGCTCGATCATATCGATCTCTATCAACTGCACGGTTTCGACCCGGCAACCCCGATCGAAGAGACGCTCTACGCCCTGGATAATCTGGTGCAGCACGGCCACGTGCGCTACATCGGCGTGTCGAACTGGGCGGCGTGGCAAATCACCAAAGCGTTGGGGATTTCCGAGCGTCTCGGGCTGGCGCGGTTTGCTTCCCTGCAGGCGTATTACACCATCGCCGGGCGCGATCTGGAACGTGAGCTGGTGCCGATGATGCAAAGTGAAGGCGTCGGGCTGATGGTCTGGAGCCCGTTGGCCGGCGGTTTACTGAGCGGAAAATACGGGCGTGACGGTCAGAGCGAAGCGGGCGGTCGTCGGCTGGAGTTTGACTTCCCGCCGGTGGACAAAGATCGCGCGTTCGACTGTGTCGATGTGATGCGCACCATTGCTGAGAGCAAAGGCGTGTCGGTGGCGCAGATCGCGCTGGCGTGGCTGCTACATCAAAAAGTGGTGAGCAGCGTGATCATTGGCGCTAAACGCGTCGATCAGCTGGACGATAATATCGCCGCGACCGCGATTCGCTTAAGCGAGGATGAACTGCAACAGCTCGACGCCGTCAGCGCCCTGCCACGGGAATATCCGGGCTGGATGCTGGAGCGTCAGGGCGAATATCGCCAGAAACAGCTGAAAGGTTAACCCTCCATCGCCGGGCGGCGCTTTGCTTGCCCGGCCTACAAAACATCCTCAATTTGATCCCCCTTGGTCGGATGCGCTTTGCTTGCCCGGCCTACAAAACATCCTCAATTTGATCCCCCTTGGTCGGATGCGCTTTGCTTATCCGGCCTACAAAACATCCTCAATTTGATCCCCCGTAGGCCGGATAAGCGAAGCGCCATCCGGCTTTTTTATTTCTATCCCGCTCACAAAAAACGATCCTTCCCTTTGCTTGATTTTTCATCTTTAGCTATATGACTAGTCATGAAATTTAAATGACTAGTCATATAGGGAGAGACCATGAAGCAATCACTGCCAGCTAACTTTTTATGGGGTAACTCGGTGTCCAGCATGCAGACCGAGGGGGCGTGGAACGAGGGCGGAAAAGGGATGTCGGTGTACGACATCCGTGAAGCCGGTGAAAATGCCTCCGACTGGAAAGTCGCCACCGACTCCTATCATCGCTACAAAGAAGATTTCGATTTAATGCAGGATCTGGGCATGAACTGCTACCGCTTCCAGATCTCCTGGAGCCGTGTCTGCCCTCAGGGTGACGGCGAATTCAATGAAGAAGGCATCGCGTTCTACGATCGTTTCATCGACGATCTGATCGCGCGCGGTATCGAGCCGATGGTCTGCCTGTATCACTTCGACATGCCGCTGGCGCTGGCCCAGGAGTACAACGGCTTTAACGACCGCCGGGTGCTGGATGCGTTCGTGCGCTACGGCAAAAAGATGATCGACTGCTACGGCGACCGCGTGAAGTACTGGCTGACCTTTAACGAGCAGAACATTTTCCACATGCCGGAAGCGTTCCGGGTTTCAGGCTACATGAAAGGCGAGCAAACTCTGCGTGAACTTTATGAAGTTCAGCACCATACGATGGTGGCGCACATGGCGCTGACGGAGTATCTGCATCAGGCGAAACCGGGCCAAATGATGGGCGGTATGCTGGCGCATCAGCTGATTTACCCGGCAACCTGCAAGCCGCGCGACATCTTCTGCGCCCAGCAGTACGACGAGTTCCTCAACCAGAACCTGCTGCGCGTCTTTGCAGGACAAGGCTACAGCCCGGCGGTGATGGCGGTGGTTGAGCAGCAAGGCTTCGGCGATATTTATCGCGCGGAAGATTTGGCCCTATTGGCGCGCACCAAAAACGACTTCATGGCCTTCAGCTACTACGCGAGTAAAACCCTCGACAGCGATCCGATCCCGGAAGGCACGCCGGTCAACTACTACCTGACGCACGGCGAGAAAAACAATCCGTTCCTGAAAGCCACCGAATGGAACTGGCAGATCGACCCGCTTGGCTTTCGCACCATCATCACTCGCTACTACAACGACTGGCGTATGCCGGTGTTCCCGATTGAAAACGGTATCGGGGTCATTGAGTCCTGGGACGGCGTGAATCAAATCGAAGACGATTACCGCATCGACTATCACCGCAAGCATTTCGAGGCGATGAAAGCAGCGATCTTCGAAGACGGTGCGCAGGTGATTGGCTATCTCGGCTGGGGTTTGATCGACATTCTCAGCTCCCAGGGCGACATGCGCAAACGCTACGGCGTGGTGTACGTCAACCGCGAGAACCACGATCTCAAGGACCTGAAACGCGTGCCGAAAAAGAGCTATGCGTGGTTAAAACAGGCTATTCATAGCAACGGAAGCGAGCTGTAAGTCGTACGCTGCCGGACCGGTTTTTGTGACTGATTGATGGGAAATATCCGCTATGTCTGATACAAAAATTACACCTGCGATGCAGTCGTTTGTCGACAGATTTGTTGAGTTCTCCGCGCGCCTGGCCAACCAGGTGCACTTACGCTCCCTGCGCGATGCCTTCGCCACGGTGATGCCGATCTTCATTCTTGCCGGTCTTGCGGTACTGGTGAATAACGTGGTGTTTCCGTGGGTACTGGAGGGGGAAACCCTTACCCAGTTCAAGGTGTGGGGCGAGGCGATTATCAACGGCACGCTGAACATTGCGGCGCTGTTGCTGGCGCCAATGATTGCCTGGTCGCTGGCGCGCAACAAAGATTTCGACAACCCGGTTTCGGCAGTGGTTATCGCCGTGAGCAGTTTTATCATTATGATGCCGATGCAGCTGCAACTGGTGCCCGTCGGCAGCCAGACTGCGGTGAACGTCACCCAGGTGCTGACGTTCGGTAACATCGGCTCGACGGGGATTTTTGCCGGGGTGCTGATCGGTCTGATCTCAACGGAAGTGTTTATTGCGATTTCGCGCCTGAAAGCGCTGCACATTTCGCTGGGCGAGAACGTCCCGCCTGCAGTGAGCAAATCCTTTACGGCGCTGATCCCAACCATCATCACGCTTTCGCTCTTCGCCATTGTGGCGGCGCTGCTGGCGAACGTACTGCACACGGATCTGATCCATCTGATCACTCATTTCATCCAGCAGCCGCTCCGACTGATTAACACCAGTCTGCCCGGCACCATTTTTATCTACAGCTTCGGGAATTTCCTGTTTACGCTCGGTATTCACCAGTCGGTGGTGAACAGCGTGATTCTGGAACCTTTCCTGTTAATCAACACCAATGAGAACATGCTGGCCTTCGCCAACGGTCAGCCAATCCCGCATATCATCAACAATATTTTTGTCCCGACCTTCGGGATGATTGGCGGGACGGGCAGCACTATTTCGCTGCTGATTGCCATCTTCATCTTCTCGCGCCAGAAATCGGCCAAACAGGTGGCGCGGCTGTCGCTGGCGCCGGGGCTGTTTAACATCAACGAGCCGGTGATTTTCGGTCTGCCGATTGTCTTCAACCTGCCGCTGATGATCCCGTTTGTGTTGCTTCCGGCGATCGGAATTTACTTCGCCTGGCTCTGCACCACGCTCGGGCTGATGTCGCGCTGCGTGGTGATGATCCCGTGGACCACGCCGCCGATACTCAGCGCCTGGCTGGCGACGGCAGGGGACTGGCGGGCGGTAGTGGTTCAGTTGGCAATCATTGTATTTGGTGTATTCTTCTACCTGCCTTTCCTCAAGATTGCCGAGAGGGTGGCGTTGAAAAACAGTGTGATAGCGGATTAATCAAAAGGAAAAGGCATGGCGGCGAAGTACATCACCATCGCGCGGGAAATTAAGAAACGCATTATCAGCCAGCAGTATGCCGCCAATGAACCGCTGCCAGACCAGTTTGCGCTGGCGGCGGAGTTCAGCACCAGCCGGATGACCATCCAGCAGGCGATGCGCCAGCTAATAGTGGAAGGACTCGTCTATACGCGCCAGGGGCAGGGGACCTTTATCCGTAAAAACTTCCTGCAACTCTCCCAGTGGGACCTCTCCGGCAGCGACTACTTCGGTGCGACCAAAACCTGGGAACATCTCGGGACGGTGAGCAGCAAAGTGGTTCATTTCGAGCTGCGCTTCCCGAACGAGAAAGAGCAGTCGTCCCTGATGATTAACGCCGATACGCCGATCTATGATTTCATCCGTCTGCGCTCCCTCAACGGTGAGCCGATGTCGCTGGATTCAACCGTTATGCCATTGAATCTGGTTCCTGGACTCAATAAAACCCATCTTGAAAGCTCGGTATTCCAGTACGTTCAGGAGACGCTGGGGCTGAAAATCATGGGATCGTATCGCGTGGTGCGGGCGCTAAAACCGAATGCGCTGGATATGCAGCATCTGGTCTGCGAGCAAACTGACCCGGTGCTGGAAGTGGAACAGGTCATCTATCTTGAGGATGGCACGCCGCTGGAATACGCCCATTGCCATTATCGCTACGATCACGGCGGCATCGTTATCGTGAATAATGGGTAATAAAAAAGCGGGCTGATGAGCCCGCTTTTTTGTTTGCGACAACTTAAATCAATTCAAACGTACCGGCATACCAGAACGGTTCTGCACCGCCTGATCAACAACCGTCGGTTCAACGTCCGCCTGGCTGGTCACAGCCTGGATGTTGCTTTTCAGGTTAATCGGTACGATTTCGTTGTTGTTAATCTGATCTTCGCTGGTGGACAGCGGGTTATGCACTTCGATATAGCGGCTGCCATCCGGCTCGGAGGTGGCTTTGACCGGTTCGTTGATGAACTGGACGCGAGTACCGACCGGAACATTCTCGAACAGGAATTTGATATCGTCGTTACGCAGACGCACACAGCCGTGGCTCACGCGAAGACCAATACCAAAGTTGGCGTTGGTGCCGTGGATAGCATACAGACGGCCAATGTACAGCGCGTACAGACCCATAGGGTTGTCCGGGCCGGCAGGCACAACGGCTGGCAGCGGTTCACCGGCAGCGATGTACTCGGCGTGCATTTTGGCAGTCGGCGTCCAGGTTGGGCCCGCTTTCTTACGCTCTACTTTGGTGGTCCAGTTCAGCGGGGTGTCTTTACCCAACTGACCGATACCGATTGGCAGAACGATGACGGTATTGGTGCCTTTCGGGTAGTAATACAGGCGCATTTCGGCACTGTTGATCACAATACCTTCATGGACGGTATCCGGCAGAATCAGCTGCTGAGGGATGTTCAACACCGTACCCGCTTTAGGCAGATACGGGTCAACGCCGGGGTTTGCTTCCAGCATGTTGGACAGGCCCAATTGGTACTCAGCGGCATAATATTCCAGCGGCTGTGAGTTGCCTTCCGGAACAATAACCACCTGGTTTTGACCCACCAGACGGCTACCGTCTGTCGGCAGCGGATAAGTCACCGCAGAAGCGGTATTGCAAAAACCTACTACGGCTAACGCCGCCGCAAAAAGCGTTGATAATTTCATATTCATGTTATGCGAGGTATCTTTGCCACTCTGGCGATTAGTTGATGAGTCTGAATCATTGATGGGAGCGCATTATATGTGCATTCCCTCGCGCATGGAATTCAGATGTGTACGAAATCACATTTTTTTCGATTTTGTTAAAGTTTAGTGCTTCGTTGCAACACGGGATCTCAATTCGGAATTGTGGCATAATGCCGTGTTTATCACACTTTTTCGCAGGAATCTCTCCGTGTTAGTTACCAGCAACATCACTATGCAGTTTGGCAGTAAGCCGCTGTTCGAAAACATTTCCGTCAAATTTGGCGGCGGCAACCGTTACGGCCTGATTGGTGCCAACGGTAGCGGAAAATCCACCTTTATGAAAATTCTCGGCGGCGATTTAGAGCCGACGCTTGGCAACGTGTCGCTCGACCCTAATGAGCGCCTCGGTAAGCTGCGTCAGGATCAGTTCGCCTTTGAAGAGTTTTCAGTGCTCGACACCGTGATCATGGGACACGGGGAACTGTGGGAAGTGAAGCAAGAGCGCGACCGCATCTACGCGCTGGCTGAAATGAGCGAAGAGGACGGCTATAAAGTGGCCGATCTCGAAGTGCTTTACGGTGAAATGGACGGCTACTCTGCGGAGTCACGTGCCGGTGAACTGCTGCTCGGCGTCGGTATTCCGGTGGAGCAACATTACGGCCTGATGAGCGAAGTCGCACCAGGCTGGAAGCTGCGTGTGCTTCTGGCGCAGGCGCTGTTCTCCAATCCAGAAATTCTGCTGCTCGATGAACCGACGAACAACCTGGACATCGACACCATTCGCTGGCTGGAGCAGGTGCTGAACGAACGTGGCAGCACCATGATCATCATTTCGCACGACCGTCACTTCCTGAACATGGTCTGCACCCACATGGCCGATCTGGACTACGGCGAGCTGCGCGTTTATCCGGGCAACTACGACGAGTACATGACGGCGGCGACTCAGGCGCGTGAACGCCTGTTGTCTGATAACGCCAAGAAAAAAGCGCAGATTGCTGATCTGCAATCCTTCGTCAGCCGCTTTAGCGCCAACGCCTCTAAGTCACGTCAGGCAACTTCTCGTGCGCGTCAGATTGACAAAATTAAGCTGGATGAAGTGAAAGCTTCCAGCCGTCAGAACCCGTTCATTCGCTTCGAGCAGGACAAGAAACTGTTCCGTAATGCGCTGGAAGTGGAAGCGCTGGCGAAAGGTTTTGATAATGGCCCGCTGTTCAAAAAACTCAATCTGCTGCTGGAAGTGGGCGAGAAGATTGCGGTACTGGGTGCGAACGGCGTGGGTAAATCAACCCTGCTGAAAACCCTGGTGGGCGAACTGACGCCTGACCACGGTACGGTGAAATGGTCTGAAAACGCCCAGCTTGGTTATTACGCGCAGGATCACGAATACGAATTCGAAAACGATCTGACCGTCTTCGACTGGATGAGCCAGTGGAAGCAGGAAGGCGACGACGAGCAGGTCGTGCGCGGTATTCTGGGCCGTCTGCTGTTCAGCCAGGACGACATCAAAAAGCCTGCTAAAGTGCTTTCTGGTGGTGAAAAGGGTCGCATGCTGTTCGGTAAACTGATGATGGAAAAACCAAACATCCTCATCATGGACGAACCGACCAACCACCTGGATATGGAATCTATCGAATCGCTGAACATGGCGCTGGAAATGTATCAGGGCACCCTGATCTTCGTTTCCCACGACCGTGAGTTTGTGAGCTCCCTGGCGACCCGCGTGATTGAGATTACGCCGGAACGCATCGTGGACTTCACCGGTAATTACGAAGATTACCTGCGTAGTAAAGGTATCGATAATTAATGCAGTAAAGCCGGGTGGCGCTCACGCTTACCCGGCCTACAAGGTCAATGCAAAACGGCAACCCAAGGGTTGCCGTTTTTAATGTTTTCTCCCTCTCCACGTGGGAGAGGGGCGGGGTGAGGGCATCAAACCACACCGATCCCGTAGGCCGGGTAAGGCGAAGCCGCCACCCGGCAATCAACGGCTACAAAGCCCACTCACTCTGCTCAATCCCGTTGATCAACAACTGACGTTTCTCACCCACTGGTAACGACACCTTCAGCGCTTTCCACGCCGGACGATAATCCCCGCGCGCCGTCACGTTCAGGTTGATAGTGGAGCCTTCGCACACCATCTCCCACTCCAGCCACAGCGCATTGCCTTTCTGATAACCCCAGCTTTCGCCGTCGTCTTCAAACAGCAGGCCAGATGTCGTACCCACGCCTTTCAGCGGGAACAATTTCAGCTCGCGGGTATCGTCTTTCGCGGCGCTCACATGGGTGATGCGTTCGCTGAGCGGCAGACCCGCACCGGCGCGTACCAGTAGCGGCAGTTTTTCCAATGGTGCATCACGGACGATCCACTGACCGCCGGAGAACCATTCGTGAGTGTAAAAATCGTACCAGCCGGTTTCGTTATCCGGCAGCCAGAGGCGGCGCTCGCGCTGGCCTTGTTCGACCACGCTGGCAACCAGCACATCGCGACCCAGCAGGAAATCGTCACACTCTTCGAACGTTTGCGCGTCATGCTCGTGATCGAGGAAGGTCGGGCGCAGCATCGGCTCGTCATCTGCATGGGCCTGCCACAGCAGGGTGTAGAGATACGGCAGCAGGCGATAGCGCAGTTCAATCGCACCGCGAATGGCAGGTGTCACGCCCGGATACATCCACGGCTCATTCACAGTGTGATCGTCATTCCATGAGTGAATGGTAAAGCGCGGATGCATCACGCCGTTTTGCACCCAGCGCACAAACAGCTCGGCATCTGGTTTATCGCCAGAGAAACCGCCGACATCGTGTCCGACGTTAAACAGCCCGGAGAGGCTCATGCCCAGCCCCATGCGGGTGTTATAGCGAAGGGTGTCCCAGTTGGTGCGGTTGTCGCCGCTCCAGGTCTGAACGTAGCGCTGCATCCCGGCGCAGCCGGAGCGGGAGATCAGGTACGGACGTTTGTCCGGGGCAAAACGCTGCTGAGCTTCCATCGAGGCGCGCATCATCAGCAACGGCATCACCGGGCGGATATGCTTGATCGCAATCTCCTGACCAAATCCGTGGCAGCGTGCTTCCCCGTCCCAGACTTCAAACTCGTTGTTGTCGTTCCAGGTGGAGTCGATACCCATTTCCAGCAGTTGCGTGGTTACGCCTTCCTGCCACCACTGAATGGTCTGCGGATGGGTAAAGTCGAGGTGCGACCCTTCGTCATCCCAGAAGCTGGAACGTTCTGGCGCATCGGTTTCTGAATCACGGATAAACAAGCCGCGTTCTGCCACTTCGTTATAGCGTGGATGATCCTGCAGCAGGCACGGCTTGATGTTCGCCGCGAGCTTCAGGCCTGCGTCGTGGAACGCCTGGCTCATCACCTTCGGCTGCGGCACTTTGTCGTAGTTCCAGTTGAAGACGTAACGCTTGCCGTTGATCGAGGTATACCCGGACGACAGCTGGAACGAATCGCACGGAATTGCGTGCTCTTCGCACAGGCGAATGAAGTTCATCAGCTGATTTTGCGCGTCCGGTGCGTCGGTGTAGTGCATGGTCGATCCGCTGTAGCCGAGGCTCCATTTCGGGCCAAACAGGGTTTTCCCGGTCAGACGAACAAAGGCTTTGGTCACGTCCAGCACGCGTTTCCCGGTGAAAATATAGTAATCGATATCGCCCGCTTCGGCCTGCCAGCGGCGATACGCCGTGTGGTAGTTGTCGATTTCGTTGCCCAGATCCAGCCAGCAGCTGCTCAGGTTGTCGTAAAACAAACCGTAGCTCACGTCGTCGCGGCGGGTGATGGTGAACGGAATATGCTTGTACAGCGGGTCGGTGCTGACCGCGTTATAGCCCATCGCGTCAAGGTTACGCATCTCGTAGCGTTTACCGTTGCGCTGCAAATCGCCCGCTTTCTCGCCCAGACCGTAAAAACGCTCGTCCTTGCGACGGCTGAGATAGTGCGCTGCGCCGTCGCCGTGGGCGTTCAGCAGGTAGGCGCTGGTCGGGCGGTCGTGCGCCAGTTCCTGCCACTCACCGGCTTCATTACGGTAATGCCACTCTAGCCACAGAGGCTGATGGACAGTCACGCGCAGCTGTTCGGTGGCAACCACCAGAGTGTCGTCCTGCTGGGTCAGCGTCCATGTCGGGCAGGTAAATCCGCTGAGATCGTCGCGCTGGCGACCTTCCCACGGCACATCCTTATCTGGCGCGATGCTCCAGGTTTTATCCAGCGACAGCTCGCCTTTGGGTTTGATCAGCACGCGGAACAGATTCTGTTCCAGCACATACAGGCACAGACGGTGCTGGCTATCGACCAACAGTTCCAGATGGTTCGCGGACTGTTCAAGTAGGGTCCAGTTTTTCAGGGTTTTCATATGCAATACATCCACTATCAGGCGCGCTTGGCGCGACGTTCAGCAATAAATGCCACCAGGAAAACAGCGCCAATCAGGTCAAAGAAACCCATGGCAATAAAGAGCGGGTTGAAGCCGATTTTGTCGGCGGTCACACCAATTAGCAGCGAGAACAGGAAGCTTGCGATCCACGCCGCCGAGCCGCGCATGCCGTTGACGGTGGCCATTTGGCCTTTGTCGAACGACTCCACCACCAGGGCGCTTAACATGCAGGAGATGATTTGATGGCCGAAACCGCCGATGGAGATCAGCACGATGGTGATATACGGGTCACGGGTGATGGCGACAGCGGCCAGGGAGATCATCAGGAACGCACCGGTAACGGAGCTTGCCACGACGGAGTTCACGCGGGTGCAGCCGAACCAGCGGGTATAGAGGCGGGTGAGGTAGCCGCTGACCACGCTGCCCAGATCGGCGGCGAGGAACGGCAGCCAGGCGAACATCGCAATCTGTTTCAGGTCCATGCCGTGCTCTTTCGCCAGATACAGCGGCACCCAGAAACTCAGCACGGCCCAGGCCGGTTCCGCCATAAAGGCGGGAATAGCAATTCCGTAAAAGCGTTTGTTTTTGGAGACGGTTTTCAGCGCGGTCAGGAACGGTAGTCGCACGGCAGGCGGTTCGTTATCCTGCTTGATGTAGTCCAGTTCGTCCTTGCCCAGATTCGGGTGCTGCTCAGGGTTGTGGTAGAACGCCCACCACAGAATCACCCACAGCAGGGCCAGCACGCCGGTAAACATAAACGCGCCCTGCCAGCCGAAGGAGGCGTGAGCGAAGTAGATGATCGGCGGGGCGAGCATCGCCCCAATCGAGAACCCGACACCTGCCCAACCGGCAGCCACCGGACGCTCAGATTTCGGGAACCACTCCCCGATGGTTTTGGCGTTCGCCGGAGTCGCGGCCGCTTCTGATGCGCCCATAAAGAAGCGCAAGATGGCCAGATGCAGCCAGCTGTTTGCCCCAGCGTGGAAAATGCACATCAGCGCCCAAATCCCGGCGCAGACCATAAAGCCAATCTTCAGGCCAATTACGTCAATCAGCCAGCCGCACAGGGGCTGGAACAGGGTATAAGCAATCTGGAAGGCACCGACGATCCAGGAGTACTGTTCGGTGGTGATCCCCATGCTCTCTTTCAGCTCTGGGGCCAGAATACCTAACGAGTTTCGGGTGATGTAGTTAACGGTGACGCCCAGTAAAAACAGCACCAGCACGTACCAGCGCAGATTCTTCACGACGCGGCGGGTTTTGCTCGCCACGACAGGGGTATTAATGTCCTGACTCATTTTTCTCTCCACAAGACGGACGGTAAGGGGATGAACGTATCGGGTGTCACACCGGTTTTTATGCCTTTGATCGTTATCGGTTTTATCACTTCAAGTTGCTATACAACTAGTATGGAAGTGGTGTGACAAGTTCACCTTAAGGGAGAAAATGGACGGGAAATAGTGGATTTTGTGCAAGCTTTCTCATAGGTATGCGTCGAAGTTTGGCATGATGCCGATACAGCCTGCTGTTACCGCAATCTCACGTTATGAAAATTTTTTCATTTAGCAAATGGAGCGAGATCACAAAATGGATAAAAGACTCAAAATCGCTGAAATCGCCTCCCGCACGCAGCTTTCGATCAGCACCGTTTCTCGCGTGCTGGCCGGGAAGTCGAACACCAGTGAAAAAGCGCGAACCAAAGTGCTGGAATGTGCGCGGGAGCTGGGCGTCATGGACGGTATGGCCGCTGGACGTTTGTTGCTCAACAGCCTGGTGGTCTTCGCCCCGCAGCGCGCGTTTGATGAGCGGTCTGATATCTTTTACTACCGCGTGATCCAGAGTGTCAGCAAAGGGCTGGCGTCTCATGAAGTCCGGCTTCGCTATTGCGCACTGGAAGAAAACGACAGTGACGCGCAGCTGTTCCTCGCGCGAATGAATGAAACCGACACCCAGGCGGCGATTCTGCTCGGCATCGACGATCCGCATATTCACGATCTGGCCGTCGATATTGGCAAGCCCTGCATGCTGATTAACTGCCGGGACCAGCGGATGCGCCTGCCGGCCGTGGCGCCAGACCATCGCGCTATTGGCGAGCGGGCGGCAGAGTATTTGTTCGAGATGGGCCATCGCGAGGTGATGAACGTTCTGTGTCTGCGCCGCTACACAATGGAGCTGCGTCTGGCGGGCATCCGCGATGCGTGGCGCGGTCATAATCTGAAGTTTAACGACAAACGCGATCTGTTGGTGGTGCCGAGTTTCAGCGCCAAAGAGACTGAGCAGCAGGTGAGCGAGTGGCTGAGTCAGATGGCGGAAAAAGCGCTGCCGACGGCGTTTTTGGTTGGTGGGGATTTTATGGCGGCGGGCACTATTAGCGCGCTACAAAAGCACGGTCTGCGCGTCCCGCAGGATGTGTCGGTGATGAGTATCGACGGGTTTAATCTGGCCGCGATTCAGGATGTGCCGTTAACGGCAGTACATGTTCCGCGTGATGAGCTGGGAACTGAAGCAGTGCATATGCTCCAGCAAAGGCTGATGCGCCCGGACGCGCCGGTCGGCACGTTGTTGCTGAACGGTACGCTGACGGTGCGGGAGTCGGTACGGCGGATACGTCAGGGGAAACGACGCACCGCCGTGGAACGGGAGGGGCTTTACGACGCTTAGGCCATGCCGAGCGCGCGTTTCCCGTGGATATTGAGATCGTTCAGGGTAAAGCGGTCCTGCCAGGTTTTCTCGTAATCTTCGCGCGGGAAATCACCCGGGGACGCGCCGGTTTCCAGCGCCGCTTTCACTTTCTGCGCGTAAGCGAGGTTTTTCTCGCACATCGGTGCGGCAGGAATGTACATCACGTTGCCCCAACCCTGCTGATTATCCACCGGCGCGACCGAGTGGATCACATCGCAATGCCACCACACGGAATCGCCCGCTTCCAGCGCCGGAATACTGGTCAGCGCTTCGATAAGAAGCGGATGCCACTTCTCGGAGACCGGCAGCACGCGCCCTGGCGCAACGCCGCAGAGTTCATCTTCCGGCACATCGTCCAGCAGTGGACGCAGCAGAATGTAGGCCATCGCTTCCGGGATCGGCACCACATGCAGCAGGCCCTGGTTCGGGATCATATCCGACAGCGCGGTCCAGCCCTGGAAGGTACGGAACACCGAACATTTGGTGGTGTTATCCACGGTGTACTCTTCCACTTCGGTACGGTGCGCCGCATTCCACGGATCGTACTGATCGACATTCCCGTCAAACACGCGGGCAAACACCTGCTGATAGGCCGGGAGCAGCCAGCGCTCCAGCGCGCCAGAATCCGTATGCGCACCCAGTCCTTTCGAGGTGGTGCCCGGCGGACGACGGCGGATGCGATCCGGGTAGATCACGCTGACATCCGGGTTGAACCACTGTTTGCCGTTGCTCTCGAAAGTCCACAAACGGTTCAGGAACGACTGCACCTGCGCCATCTCTTCGCTCTGACGCGCCTGCATCTGTGCCTGTGACCAGTAGATCGGGAAAATTTCCGGACGCGACGCGGTCAGAGTGCCGAAGAAGTTATCCCCCGGCCCTTTGTACACCTCGTCAAACTGGTTGAGATCGAGATAGTCGAGCATCGAGTTATCCCACGCCAGCGCCTGCTCGCGCGGGAAATGACCTTTGATCACCGCGCATCCACGGCGTTTTACGGCTTCACGCTGCGCCGTCGTGATCTTCCCGTTCTTCACATCCTCAAACGGAATGACCGGCCACACACTTTCACCCTTGGTTTTCAGGGCGTTGATTTCCGCCACGCGAGTGGCGATTTTGTCGCTGAGCTGGTCAAACACAGCCTGAACGTCGCCGATCTGCGCACGCAACTCGCGTTTCAACTGGCGAATGGCGGCTTTGTGGTCCGCAGGCAAAATTTCACTGGAGAAGGTCATAACTGCCTCGCTATCTTTCATTCGAAAGTAAAAGTATCTACAAGTGATACTTTAAGTTAAAAATAAGTTAATGCAAGTTTAAAAACTTGACGGATAGCACAGGATGGAAAAAGAGTGATCTGCCGGAGTATTACCCCGGCGAGAGAGGAAATCAGAGGTTAAAACGGAGCAGTATTGTCGAGCACGGCCTGAATGACGTACAGCGCACCCTGGTGGTTATTGTCATCGGTGTTGAATTTACTGATGGTTTTGATGCTTTCCGCCGCATTGCCCATAGCGAACGAGTATTTCACCAGCTTGAGCATCTCCGCATCGTTGCCGCTGTCGCCAATCGCCACGCACTCCTGAGGAGAGACATTCCAGCGTTTCAGCAGGCGGCTGATCCCGTTGGCTTTATGCAGGCCAGGAATGATCAAATCAACAAAGCCGAAGCCGCTGGTGACCGGTTTCATGATGCCGTCTAACGAGACGTGCAGTTTATCGATCAGATCAGGGATATCGCTGTCCGGCAGGTTCAGGGAGAACTTAAACAGTACATCGTCGATCTCCTGATAATCGCTGATGCGCTGTAAGCGGTGGTAGTGTTTTGACATCAGTGCGACAAACTCGTCCGGCGCGTTTTTGCTGACGTAGGCGCTCTCCAGCCCGCAGGCGACGAAGTTGAGCTGTTTGTCTTTCAGTAATTCGCCGATCACGATCTGAGATTCGTGACGCGTCAGTTCGCCGTGAAAAATTTGCTCGCCGTGATCGAAGACCAGAGCGCCGTTTTCCGCCACGAAGGAGATCTGTTCTTTCAGTTCCGGGAAGAAGGAGATGAGCTGGTAATACTGATTCCCGCTGGCGACCACGAACTCGATGTCGCGGGCCTGAAGCTGCTGAAATTGCGCCATAAAGCGTTCACGATCGTACTGCTTGGCGTCATCAAGGAAAGTTCCGTCCATATCGGTGACGATAACTTTTACGGTCATACATTGCTCTCCAGAATATTACTGCGACCAGCAACATTCTAATAACAATGTGACCCGAACCACAAATTTATTTCGAATGAAAGTAAAGGCGCCGGGTGGCGGCTGCGCCTTACCCGGCCTACGGGGAGAAACATGTAGGCCCGGTAAGCGTAGCGCCACCGGGCGTGAAGGTTAAAGCGTATGCTCAGTACGGGCGATAATATCGTCCTGCGCATCTGGCGACAGGGCGGTGAAGAATGCGGAATAGCCCGCGACGCGCACCACCAGGTCACGATACTGGTCAGGATGTTTCTTCGCTTCCAGCAGCGTCTCGCGCGACACGATGTTGTACTGAATATGCCAGCCTTTATGCACCTCGAAGAAGGTACGCAGGAGCACCATCAGTTTCTGGCGGTCTGAATCGTTTTCCAGCGTCGCCGGGTTCAGCTTCTGGTTCAGCAGCACGCCGCCCAGAATCGCCTCGGTTGGCAGTTTGCCGACCGAGCCGATCACCGCCGTTGGGCCGAGGTGATCGGTACCGGAAGCCGGACTTGCCCCTTCCGCCAGCGGCGTATGGGCCTTACGGCCATCCGGCGTTGCCATCGTCGCTGCGCCAAACGGCACGTTCGCGGAAATGGACGAGGTACCCGCGTAGTAATTCCCGCCAATCGGACCACGACCGTAGCGCGGGTTGTGGTACTGCTTCAGCTCTTCGATATAGGTTTCATACGCACGGGCCAGCAGAAGATCCACGCTGTCATCGTCATTACCGTATTTCGGTGCGCCGTTGATCAAACGCTGGCGCAGCTGCTC
Source organism: Lelliottia sp. 7254-16 (assembly GCF_002922995.1). Lineage (NCBI taxonomy): Bacteria > Pseudomonadati > Pseudomonadota > Gammaproteobacteria > Enterobacterales > Enterobacteriaceae > Lelliottia > Lelliottia sp. 7254-16. The sequence goes on along the minus strand of NZ_PQVS01000003.1, from coordinate 219,348 downwards.
ATGGGTCAGGCCGTCGTAGTCATCCGCCAACGCCTTTGCCAGCTGCTGCTGACCAATGGCTCCCTGTTCGAACACCAGTTTTTTCACCGCCGCCAGGCTGTTGCCGAGGTTGGCGATACCGACCTGCAAACCGGACACCCAGTCATATTTCGCGCCGCCTTGTTTGATGCTTTTTGCGCGCTCGATGCAGTCATCCACCAGCGCCGAGCAGAGAATATCGTGGACGTTTTCCTCCAGCATGGTGTCGACCACGTACTCGATTTCGATCGATTTACGCGTGTAGTAACGGATCTGGTGATCCCAGGCTGCCATCACTTCGTCGAAGTTCTCGAAGTTACCCGCCGACAGCGCTTTGTTCTGAGGCAGGAACACCTTGCCGCTGGTGGCATCGCGGCCACCTTCCATCGCTGCCAGCATCACGCGGGCGAAGTTGATAAAGCTCATGCCGGTGCAGCGATAGCCCCACTTGCCGCCGACGGCGGTTTCGATGCAGCCGATTGCCGCGTAATCGTAAGCATCCTCTTTTTCGACGCCGAGTTTGATGAACTCGGAGATAACAATTTCGTCGTTGTTAAACGCTGGCATCCCGAAGCCGCAGCGGATCACCTGCACGCAGGCGTCGAGGAAGTCGTTGCTCATCCCCGCGTGATAACGCACGCTCAGGTTTGGCTGGGTGGAGCGCAGACGACCGCAGGATTCCAGAATCGCGTAGGAGAGCGGGTTCACCGCATCCATCGGCTCGCCGTTCACCAGTTTCTGCCCGCCGATAGTGACGTTCTGATACAGCGGGCTGCCCGCCGACGCTTTCGAGTGCGAGCCGGAGCGGATCTTGTTCACTTCCAGCAGTTTCAGCCAGCAGCTGTGCAGCAGTTCAATGGCCTTTTCACGCGCCAGGGTGTTGTTCAGCTCCACGTCGCGGCGGTAGAACGGATAGAGATACTGGTCCATACGCGCAAACGACACCGAGTGGCCGTTGGACTCAATTTGCAGAATCAGCTGGATGAAATAGCACAGCTGCAGCGCCTGCCAGAAGGTTTTTGGCGGCTCGTGAGCGATCAGATCACAGTTTTCCGCCATTGCCAGCAGCTCGTTGCGGCGGCTTTCGCGGCTCTCATTGCTCGCCATCTCACGTGCCAGGGCGGCAAAACGCTGGATGTGCAGGCTGACCGCTTCCAGCACGATATCAATCGCTTTCAGGAACTGATCGCCGTGCAAATCTTCCAGCACGGTGAGGTTGATGCGAGTCCGGCGCTCGGCCACTTTGGCGCGCATGCCGTCGAGGCCTTTTTCCAGCAGCAGCGGGAAATTCACTGCCAGATGCGCATCGCCGGAGGTCATGTTGCCTTCGGCCTTGATGATGCCGGTTTCCAGCAGCCCTTTTTGCTCGTCGGTAAACATGCCGTAGCAGCGATCCTGAACCGTCTGGCCGCGCCACCACGGGCACACGTCGTGCAGCACGCGCTTGTTCTCTTCGCTCACCGCGAAGCCTGCGCCCGGACGGTCGGCCAGATCGTCGATCTCTTTTTCAATCCACGAGACGGTGTATTCCGGGAAGATCGGCGCGGCGCGCACAACGCTTGCCTGGTTGCCGATAATCAGCTCGTCATGTTTGATCCAGATGGTGCGGTTGGCCAGATGATGCGCCAGGGCCAGCGCACGACGCACCGGGATCGGTTTGTCGAGGTGCTGCTGGTACATTTCGGTGTAGTGCTGCGCGCGCTCGGTACAGACCGGCGGTTTCACGATATGCACCAGAGCGGTTTTGTGCGCCTTAATGCGGTCTGTCAGGGTGTTCAGATTCAGCTGTGTCATAACATTATCCTCGTAAGGTCGCAGTCAACCCATTCTGGGCCGCAAACTGTTGGGCAAAATCCAGTAACTCAGGGTTATCGAGCGGTTTGTCAGGGGCAGAGTAGGGAAGGCCTAGCAGGGTGTATTTGTTCATGCCAAGGGTGTGGTACGGCAAAAAGTGGATATCGCGGACGTTGAGTTCATCGGCGGCGAAACGGGTGATGGCTTTAATCGAAGCTTCGTCGGCGTTAAAACCCTGAATCAGCGGCACGCGGATGGTCAGCTGTTTTCCGGCGGCGGCCAGGCGTTTTAAGTTCTCCAGCACCCGTTTCGCCGAGCCGTCGGTCCACTGTTTAAACACCTCGGCATCGACGTGTTTCAGGTCGGCGAGGAACAGATCAACATACGGCAAAGAGGGTTCGATATAACTCCACGGCACGTGCAGGCAGGTTTCAACCGCGGTGTGAATGCCCTGTTCGTGGCTGGCTTTAAACAGCGAATGGGCAAGCTCCGGACTCATAAAGGGTTCGCCCCCGGAGAGCGTGATGCCTCCGCCGCTGCGATCGTAAAAGGGTTTGTCGCGCAGGACAGTCGCCATAATGTCGGCCACCTGTTTTTCCTCGCCGCAGACCGTCAGCGCCTGGGTCGGGCAGCAGTCGGTGAGGGCGTCGAGATGGCTTTCGTTGAGTTTTTCGCGATGGATGATCAGTCCGTTCAGCGCACGGTCGATAATTCCCGGAACCGCCTGTTGGCACAGGTCGCAGCCTTCGAGGCACAGACGCGCATCAAACAGCACATCTCGCGTGCGGGAGCGGCTTTCCGGGTTCTGGCACCAGCGGCAGCCGAGAGAGCAGCCCTTCAGGAACACCACGGTACGAATACCTGGGCCGTCGTGGGTGGAGTAACGCTGAATATTGAAGATCATATTTTCGCCTCTTGTTGCGTATGAAGATTAAATAACTTTCAAATGAAAGTTATTTTGATGTGCGTCAACTCTGAGGAAGGTTTTTACGTGGTAGTGTTACGGCAGGTTAATTTTGAGGGTGACATCATGGAATTCTATCTCGACACATCTGACGTAGCCGCAGTCAAAAAACTGGCACGCATTTTCCCGTTAGCGGGCGTAACGACCAACCCAAGCATTGTCGCCGCCGGTAAAAAACCGCTGGACGTGTTGTTGCCAGAGCTGCACGACGCGCTTGGCGGAAAAGGGCGTCTGTTCGCGCAGGTAATGGCGACCACCGCAGAAGGCATGGTGGAAGACGCCCGTAAGCTTCGCGCCATCATTAACGATCTGGTGGTGAAAGTGCCGGTCACGGCAGAAGGGCTGGCGGCGATCAAAATGCTGAAAGCGGAAGGCATTCCAACGCTCGGGACGGCGGTGTACAGCGCGGCGCAGGGGATGTTGTCGGCGTTAGCGGGTGCAGATTATGTCGCGCCGTACGTGAATCGCCTGGACGCGCAGGGTGGAGATGGAATTCAGACCGTGGTGGAACTTCAGCAGCTGTTAACGCTGCACGCGCCGCACGCCAAAGTGCTGGCCGCGAGCTTCAAGACCCCGCGTCAGGCGCTGGACTGTATGCTGGCGGGTTGCGAGTCGATCACCCTGCCGCTGGACGTGGCGCAGCAGTTTATTACTTCTCCAGCGGTCGACGCGGCGGTGGTCAAGTTTGAGCAGGACTGGCAGAGTGCGTTTGGTCGTACGTCGATTTGATGCAAATAAGCCGGATGGCGAGGTAAATGCAAAACGGCAACATCGTTGCCGTTTTTAATGTTTTCTCCCTCTCCCCGTGGGAGAGGGCTGGGGTGAGGGCACAAGACCGCACAGCACAGGTTTTAACCCCCGCACACCTCGCACCCCGAATTGCGCATCAGCTTCATCTCCCGAAACTGACAGGTCATCGCGTCGTACATCACGATTTTCCCGGCGGCCGGTGTGCCGTAATGCGCCAGCACTTTAATCGCTTCCATCGCCTGCAATGAACCGATCACCCCGACCAGCGGCGCCATCACGCCCGCTTCCACGCAGGTGAGGGCATTCTCGCCAAACAGTCGGCTCAGACAGCGATAGCACGGTTCGCCATCCGCGTAGGTAAAGACGCTGATCTGTCCTTCCATACGAATCGCCGCCCCGGAAATCAGCGGCGTTTTATGGGCAAAACAGCCCGCGTTGAGCTGATTGCGCACGGTCACATTGTCGGTACAGTCGAGCACGATATGGTGCTGCGCGATTTGTGCGGACAGCGCCGCATCGTCAAGCATTGCATCGATAAGGGTAAACTGAACGTTCGGGTTGATTCTCGCCAGTGCGTCGCGCGCCGAAACCACTTTCGGTTCGCCAATAGTCGCATCGCTGTGCAGCGTCTGGCGCTGTAAATTCGACACCGACACGGTATCAAAATCCAGCAAGGTCATACTGCCGACGCCCGCCGCCGCCAGGTATTGCGCAGCGGCGCAGCCTAAACCACCCAGTCCGACGACCAGCACGTTTGCCGCTTTCAGCGCCTCTTGCCCGTCGAAATCAAATCCGCGCAGGACGATCTGGCGGTTATAGCGCAGCATCTCCTGGTCGTTCAACTCCACCGCCATCTTAGCCTCCGAACAGATGGTTAAAGGTTTCGACCTCAACCCACTCACCGGCTTCGACATTCCCGCGCTCGCGCTCCAGCACGATGAAGCAGTTACCCTGGCTGAACGAGCTAAAGATATGCGAACCCTGATGTCCGGTGGTGCTCACTTCCAGCTCGCCGTTGGCATTACGTGCCAAAATGCCGCGCTGGAAATCCAGACGCCCTGGCGATTTCTTCAGCCTTGTCGCGGCACGCACGCGCTGACGAACGGGCAGGACTGATGCCGTGTCACCGGAGAGTTTCGCCAGCAGCGGCTGCACCAGCTGATAAAACGTCAGTGCCGCCGACACCGGATTGCCCGGCAGGCCGCAGAACCAGCTGTGTTCCAGTTTGCCAAAGGCAAAAGGTTTGCCTGGTTTGATCGCCAGTTTCCAGAAGCCGATTTCACCCAGCTCGTCGAGAATGGTTTTGGTGTAATCCGCTTCGCCGACGGAAACGCCGCCGGAGCTGATCACTACGTCGGCGGATTTATCCGCTTCGATAAAGGCCGCGCGCAGTTTTTCCGGATCGTCCGGAATAATACCGAGGTTAATCACCTCGCACCCCAGTTGCTCCAGCATCAGATGCACGGCCAGACGGTTGGTGTCGTAGATTTGCCCCGCCTGCAACGGCTGGCCCGGCAGCTGTAGCTCATCGCCGGTGGAGAACACCGCAACGCGCACTTTGCGCGCCACGTCGATGTCAGGAATGCCGAGCGACGCCAGCACCGGCAGCTCCGCCACGGTCAGTTTTGTTCCGGCGGCGAAGACGGTCGCGCCCTGGGCGATATCCTCCCCGGCGCGGCGAATGTTCTGGTTCGCTTTGACGCTGGCGGTAAAGCGCACGCCAGCGTCGGTCTTTTCGGTCTCTTCTTGCATCACCACCGCGTCGCAGCCGTCAGGCACCGGTGCGCCGGTCATTATGCGAATACAGGTACCCTTCGGCCACTCACCCAAGAAGGGCTGGCCGGCGAAGGCTTTTCCGGCAACCGGTAAGGCATTTCCCGCCTGAATATCCGCAAGGCGCACCGCGTAACCGTCCATCGCCGAATTATCAAACCCCGGCACATTAAGCGGAGAGACAACGTCACTGGCCAGCACGCGCCCAAAGCCGCGCAGCAAAGGCAGCGTTTCATGCTCTTTCAGCGGGGTGATTCTGTCGAGCATCTGTCCGAGTGCCGTTTCAAGCGGCATCAGTCCGGCGGTAAAATCCATGAGTTACTCCTGCGGGATAGCGGCGAAAGTGGGCATTATGACAGAAAAGTGCTCTCAACTGTATGACTCAACAGGCTTAGAGGGCCTTACCCTTTACATCACCCTTACGTCTTTCTATATTCAAAATTCATCTGAAGATCTGACCACGATAATGATATTTATAGGAAAAGCAGCGCCTTTACGCTGATGGGTGATGAAATGGGTAATGCGGTGATCGCAATTCACGGCGGCGCGGGGGCGATTACCCGAGCAAAGCTGAGTCCGGAGCAGGAAATTCGCTATGTTGATGCGCTGTCTGCGATTGTGGAAACGGGCCAACGGATGCTGGAGGCGGGCGAAAGCGCGCTGGATGTCGTCACCGAGGCGGTGCGTTTGCTGGAAGAGTGTCCGCTATTTAATGCGGGCATTGGTTCGGTATTTACCCGCGACGAAACTCACGAGCTGGACGCCTGTGTGATGGATGGAAACACCCTGAAAGCGGGCGCGGTGGCGGGTGTTAGTCATCTGCGCAATCCGATTCTGGCAGCGCGTATGGTGATGGAACAAAGCCCGCACGTCCTGATGACGGGCGCAGGGGCGGAGCAATTCGCAGCACAACACGGCATGGCGCTGGTGCCTGGCGATACCTTCTCGACGCCCGAGCGTTATCAGCAACTACTGGAAGCGCGCGACGCCGGGATAACCCAACTCGATCACGCGGCACCGCTGGATGAGAGCACCAAAATGGGCACCGTCGGTGCGGTGGCGCTGGATAAAGAGGGCAACCTCGCGGCAGCCACGTCGACCGGCGGTATGACCAACAAATTGCCTGGCCGGGTAGGGGACAGCCCTCTGCCGGGCGCGGGATGTTATGCCAATAACGCCAGCGTGGCGGTCTCCTGCACCGGCACCGGCGAAGTCTTTATTCGCACGCTGGCGGCGTATGACATCGCCGCGTTAATGGATTACGGTAATTTGAGCCTCGCAGAGGCCTGCGAGCGCGTGGTGATGGAAAAACTGCCTGCGCTCGGCGGCAGCGGTGGGCTGATCGCCGTCGATCGCGAAGGCAACATCGCGTTGCCGTTTAACAGTGAAGGGATGTATCGCGCGTGGGGTTACGCGGGTGATGCGCCATCAACGGGAATTTATCGTGAATAAGGGGATGTTGAGTGCCGCACAGTAACAGTCTGGATAGCCGGGAAGTTCTGGCCGTCCACAACCTGAATATTGCGTTTCAGGAAGAGCGGCGGCCTGTCCCGGCGGTAAAACAGCTTTCGTTCTCCCTTAAGCGAGGCGAGACGCTGGCAATTGTCGGTGAATCCGGTTCCGGTAAATCCGTCACGGCCCTCTCATTAATGCGTTTGCTGGAACAGGCGGGCGGGATTATCGAGTGCGACAGTCTGCTGCTGCGTCGTCGCAATCAGCAGGTTATCGATCTGACCGAACTCAGCCAGTCGCAAATGCAGAGTGTGCGCGGCGCGGACATGGCAATGATTTTCCAGGAACCGATGACCTCGCTGAACCCGGTATTTCCGGTGGGCGAACAAATTGCCGAGTCGATTCGATTGCATCAGGGACTCAACCGCGAGCAGGCGCTGGCGGAAGCCAAACGCATGCTGGAACTGGTGCGTATTCCTGAAGCGCAAACCATCCTCGGGCGTTATCCGCATCAGCTTTCCGGCGGGATGCGCCAACGAGTGATGATCGCGATGGCGCTGTCGTGCCGTCCGGCGGTGCTGATTGCCGATGAACCGACTACCGCGCTGGATGTGACCATTCAGGCGCAGATCCTCCAGCTCATCAAAGTGCTGCAACAAGAGATGGAGATGGGGGTGATTTTTATCACCCACGATATGGGCGTGGTGGCGGATATTGCCGACCGGGTGCTGGTGATGTACCAGGGCGAAGCCGTTGAAACCGGCAGCGTGGAACAGATTTTTCATGCGCCGGAACATCCTTACACCAAAGCGCTGCTGGCGGCGGTGCCGCGACTGGGCGCGATGAACGGCAGCGATTTACCGCGCCGCTTCCCGCTGATTTCGCCGGGCGTGGCGCAAAGTGAGGAAACCGAACAGGACACAGTGGTACCGGGCGAGCCGATTCTTAAGGTGCGCGATCTGGTGACCCGTTTCCCGCTGCGCGGTGGACTGCTCAACCGCGTGAAGCGCGAAGTGCACGCCGTCGAAAACGTTAGCTTTGATCTCTGGCCGGGCGAAACGCTGGCTCTGGTGGGCGAGTCCGGCTGTGGGAAATCCACCACTGGACGGGCATTGCTGAGGCTGGTGGAGTCGCAGGAAGGCAGCATTACCTTTAACGGTGAGCGCATCGACACCTTGCCCGCCAGTAAATTGCAGCCGCTGCGTCGTGACATTCAGTTTATTTTCCAGGACCCGTATGCCTCTCTCGATCCGCGCCAGACGGTCGGTTACTCGATCATGGAGCCGCTGCGGGTACATGGCCTGCTGAAAGGTGAAGAGGGACAGCGTCGCGTCGCCTGGTTACTGGAACGTGTGGGATTAAAGCCGGAACATGCCTGGCGTTATCCGCACGAATTTTCCGGCGGGCAGCGTCAGCGCATCTGCATTGCCCGCGCGCTGGCTCTCAATCCGAAAGTGGTGATTGCCGACGAGTCCGTCTCGGCGCTGGATGTCTCTATTCGCGCGCAAATCATCAATTTGCTACTCGATCTCCAGCGCGAGCTGGGTATCGCGTTCTTATTTATCTCGCACGATATGGCGGTGGTGGAGCGCATCAGTCATCGCGTGGCGGTGATGTACATGGGGCAAATCGTCGAGATTGGCCCACGCCGCGCGGTGTTTGAAAACCCGCAGCATCCGTACACCCGCAAGCTGATGGCCGCCGTTCCGGTGGCCGATCCCGCGCACCGCCACGGTCAGCGCGTGCTGTTGCAGGATGAAATGCCCGGCAATATTCGTAAACGCGGCGAGGCGGCCGAACGTGTGGTTCTGCGCGAAGTCGGCCCCGGACATTTTGTGGCTCCGCCGCATCAGAACAATGCATTTTCACGCTTATAGCCTTTGACAGACAGGGAACAACAGGAGAATACAATGACAAAATTTGTTGCTCGTTCATGGCTGTTAGCCGCGAGCGTGACGGCAGCGCTGGCGACCGCGCCCGCGTTTGCTGCCAAAGATGTGGTGGTCGCCGTGGCGTCCAACTTCACCACGCTGGACCCGTATGACGCCAATGATACGCTGTCGCAGGCGGTGGCGAAATCGTTCTATCAGGGGCTGTTCGGCCTTGATAAAGAGATGAAGCTGAAAAACGTGCTGGCCGAGAGCTATACCGTCTCCGACGACGGGCTGGTCTACACCATCAAACTGCGCAGCGGCGTCAAGTTCCAGGACGGGACCGATTTCAACGCCGAGGCGGTGAAGATCAACCTCGATCGCGCCAGCGATAAAGAAAACAGCCTCAAGCGCTATAACCTGTATAAAAATATCGCCAGCACCGAAGCGGTCGATCCGACGACGGTGAAAATCACCCTGAAAGAGCCGTTCTCGGCGTTTATCAATATTCTGGCGCACCCGGCGACGGCGATGATCTCTCCGGATGCGCTGAAAAAATATGGCAAAGAGATCGGCTTCCACCCGGTCGGAACCGGACCGTACGAGCTGGTGACCTGGAATCAGACCGATTTTGTGAAGGTGAAGAAATTCGCCGGTTACTGGCAGAAAGGCTTGCCGAAGCTGGACTCTATCACCTGGCGTCCGGTGGTCGATAACAACTCCCGCGCCGCAATGCTGCAAACCGGTGAAGCGCAGTTTGCGTTCCCGATCCCTTACGAGCAGGCTGCAATTCTGGAGAAAAACAGCAAGCTGGAGCTGGTCGCCAGCCCGTCGATCATGCAGCGCTACATCAGCATGAACGTCACGCAAAAGCCGTTTGATAATCCAAAAGTGCGCGAGGCGATCAACTACGCCATTAACCGTCAGGCGCTGGTGAAAGTGGCCTTTGCGGGCTACGCCACGCCGGCGACGGGTATCGTCCCACCGTCGATTGCCTACGCGCAAACCTACAAGCCGTGGCCTTACGATCCGGCAAAAGCGCGTGAGCTGCTGAAAGAGGCGGGCTTCCCGAACGGTTTTAGCACCACGCTCTGGTCTTCGCATAATCACAGCACCGCGCAGAAAGTGCTGCAGTTCACCCAGCAGCAACTGGCGCAGGTGGGCATCAAAGCCCAACTGACGGCGATGGACGCAGGACAGCGTGCGGCTGAAGTCGAAGGCAAAGGGCAGAAAGAGAGCGGCGTGAGAATGTTCTACACCGGCTGGACGGCTTCAACAGGTGAAGCCGACTGGGCGCTGTCGCCGCTGTTTGCTTCGCAGAACTGGCCACCGACGCTGTTCAACACCGCGTTTTACAGCAATCCGCAGGTGGATAAAGATCTGACTGACGCCCTGAAAACCACCAAAACCGACGAGAAAGAGCGTCTGTACAAGGATGCGCAGGATACCCTGTGGAAAGAGTCGCCGTGGGTACCGTTGGTGGTCGAAAAACTGGTTTCTGCCCATAACAAGGCGCTGACCGGGTTCTACATCATGCCGGATACGGGCTTCAGCTTCGATGACGCGGATTTGAAATAACAGAACTCATTCCCGCGGGCGACGGCCTGCGGGATGAGAGGGAAAGGCATGCTGAATTATGTTTTTAAACGCCTGCTGGGCTTAATCCCCACGCTGCTGATTGTGGCGGTGCTGGTGTTTTTGTTTGTCCATATGCTGCCAGGCGATCCGGCTCGACTTATCGCCGGGCCGGAAGCGGATTCGACGGTGATCGAGATGGTGCGCAAGCAGCTGGGTCTCGACAGGCCGCTGTATGTGCAGTTCTGGCATTACATCACTAACGTGTTGCAGGGCGATTTTGGTACGTCGATGGTGTCGCGCCGTCCGGTCTCCGAGGAAATCGCCAGCCGCTTTATGCCGACCTTCTGGCTGACGATTGCTAGTATGTGCTGGGCGATGATCTTCGGTCTGGCGGCAGGGATTATCGCTGCCGTCTGGCGCAATCGCTGGCCGGATAAGCTCGGCATGGCGCTGGCCGTCACCGGGATTTCGTTCCCGGCGTTTGCGCTGGGGATGCTGCTGATGCAAATCTTCTCCGTCGAACTAGGCTGGCTGCCGACAGTCGGCGCAGATACCTGGAAGCACTACATCCTGCCGTCGCTGACCTTAGGCGCGGCGGTGGCTGCGGTGATGGCGCGCTTTACCCGTGCCTCGTTCGTTGATGTGCTGAGTGAAGACTACATGCGCACCGCGCGAGCCAAAGGGGTGAGCGAAAAATGGGTGATCCTCAAGCACGGCCTGCGCAACTCGATGATTCCGGTCGTCACAATGATGGGCCTGCAGTTTGGCTTTTTGCTCGGCGGCTCGATTGTGGTGGAGAAGGTCTTTAACTGGCCGGGGCTCGGTCGTCTGCTGGTCGATTCCGTCGACATGCGCGACTATCCGGTGATTCAGGCGGAAGTGCTGCTGTTTTCACTGGAGTTTATTCTTATCAACTTAGTGGTGGATGTGCTCTACGCCGCCATTAACCCGGCTATCAGGTACAAGTAAGATGCGATTGTTTAACTGGCGTCGTCAGGCCATTCTGAAGGCTATGCCGGGGTTAAAACCGGACCATATCCGCACGCCGTGGCTGGAGTTCTGGCGTCGATTTCGCCGTCAGCCGGTGGCGATGACTGCCGGATTGTTTGTTCTACTGCTGATCGTGGTGGCGATTCTGGCCCCCTGGATCACGCCGTTCGATGCCGAAAACTACTTCGACTACGATCGGCTGAACGACGGCCCGTCGATGATGCACTGGTTTGGCGTGGATTCCCTGGGGCGCGATATCTTTAGCCGGGTACTGGTGGGGGCGCAAATCTCGCTGGCGGCGGGAGTTTTCGCGGTGCTGATCGGTGCGGCCATCGGTACGGTATTGGGATTGCTGGCCGGTTTCTACGAAGGCTGGTGGGACCGCATTATCATGCGCATCTGCGACGTGCTGTTTGCCTTCCCCGGTATTCTGCTGGCAATTGCGGTGGTGGCGATCATGGGCAGCGGCATGGCGAACGTAATCATCGCCGTGGCGGTGTTTTCCATTCCGGCGTTTGCCCGCCTGGTGCGCGGCAATACGCTGGTGCTGAAACAGCAGACCTTTATCGAGTCGGCGCGCAGTATCGGCGCCAGCGATGCGACGATTTTGTTCAACCATATTCTGCCCGGTACGGTTTCCTCGATTGTGGTCTATTTCACCATGCGTATCGGCGTGTCGATCATCTCGGCGGCGAGCCTGTCGTTTCTGGGATTAGGCGCGCAGCCACCGACCCCGGAGTGGGGCGCGATGCTCAACGAAGCGCGAGCCGATATGGTGATTGCTCCGCATGTGGCGATCTTCCCGAGCCTGGCGATCTTCTTCACGGTGCTGGCGTTTAACCTGTTGGGGGATGGTTTACGCGACGCGCTGGATCCGAAGATTAAGGGGTAGTGTGGCGGAAAGTGCCGGGTGGCGGCTGCGCCTTACCCGGCCTACGGCCCTGGCACCAGGAAAGTTGTTACATTGTAAATGATGTTAATTAGTTTCGATTTATTGACCTGACGCATTATTCTGTACAAAAATTGAGCTTACTCTGATCTTGCACAATGGCTGACAAGGGAGGAAATAGCATGTCCGTTGACAGACTGAAACGCGATCTTCTGAACAAGCTGATCAATGCCCGAATTGACCTTGCGGCATACCTGCAGTTAAGGATGGCAAAAGGGTATATGTCAGTCAGCGAAAGCGACCATCTGCGTGATAATTGTTTTGAACTGTGTGACTACATGCGTGAGAAAGCGCCGATCCTGCGGGAACATTACGACGCTGATGAACAGCTTGTCCTGCAACGCGCGGCTGACGCGTTGTCCAAAGCTGCCGTATGCCTGATGACCGGACACCATGATTGTCCAACGTTTGTCGCCGTCAGCGCAGAGAAACTCGAACACTGCCTGACGACACTGACTCTCTGCATTATGTGCCTGAAAGAGCATGCCGCGCTCCATCAGCACTAAATCTCGGGGGAGGCGACTCCCCCTTCTGCTTAAGCTTTTGTAAAAGTGCTCACGCGCCCGAACGACCTGGCTACTCTTTATGCCAAACGTCGAAAAAGGAGTGCGTAATGCGCCGATCTTCGCTGATTTCTCTGTCTCTCTTGTTCCTCTCCACTTCTGTGATGGCCGCACCCGCCGCGGTGAAGGTCGACGTGCTGCAAACCAAACTCGATCATCCCTGGTCGCTGGCCTTTTTGCCGGATAATCAGGGAATGCTGATAACACTGCGGGGTGGACAGCTCAAGCACTGGCAGACGGGTAAAGGGCTGTCGGACCCGATTGTCGGCATCCCGAAAGTTTGGGATAGCGGGCAGGGCGGACTGTTTGACGTGGTGCTGGCTCCGGATTTTGAGAAATCACGCCGCGTATGGCTCAGTTACGCCGAAGTCGGCAACGACGGCAAAGCGGGTACGGCGGTTGGGTATGGTCGTCTGAGTGACGATCTCTCGCGCGTCGAAGCCTTCCAGGTGGTGTTCCGCCAGATGCCGAAACTCTCAACGGGCAATCACTTCGGCGGGCGACTGGTGTTCGACGGCAAAGGCTATCTGTTTATCGGACTCGGTGAAAACAACCAGCGCCCGACAGCGCAGGATCTGGATAAACTCCAGGGCAAAGTGGTGCGCCTGACGGATCAGGGCAAAGTTCCGACGGATAATCCGTTCGTCGATAAAGCGGGCGCGCGCCCGGAAATCTGGTCCTACGGCATTCGCAATCCGCAGGGCATGGCGATGAACCCGTGGACCGACGTGCTATGGCTCAACGAGCACGGCCCGCGCGGCGGGGATGAGATTAACATTCCCGAAAAAGGCAAAAACTACGGCTGGCCGCTGGCGACGCACGGCATCAACTACAGCGGCCTGAAAATTCCGGAAGCTAAAGGCGAGCACGTCGAAGGCACAGAGCCGCCGCTGTTCGTCTGGAAAGTGTCGCCTGCGGTGAGCGGGATGGCGTTTTATAACAGCGACGTGTTCCCGCAGTGGAAAAACAAACTGTTTGTCGGCGCGTTGAAAGAGAAGGACGTGATTGTCCTGAGTGTGAATGGCGATAAGGTGACGGAAGACGGGCGAATTTTGGGGGATAAAGGGGATCGCGTTCGCGATGTGCGGGTCGGGCCGGATGGTTATCTGTATGTGCTGACCGATGAATCGGACGGGCAACTGCTGAAAGTCAGCCCGTCCGGGACCTGATTAGCTGACCGGGATCATCACCGCTTTCTGGAAGGCCGGGCGCTCTTTAAGCTGCGCAATCCAGCGCTCCAGGTTCGGATGCGACTGCCACTCCAGACCGACGTTGGTCAGGTTCCAGATAAACGGCCCGACGGCGATATCCCCCACACCAAACGCGCTGCCCGAGAGCCACGGCTGATTCGCCAGGGCGTCATCCAGCAGCGCAAACATTTTCTCGCAGGCCTCTTTCCCGGCGTTGATGGCGGCGTAATCGCGCTCGGCTTCCGGGGTTCTGACCAGTCCCATCAGGATTGGGCGGTGTGCCACAGAAAGCGTCTGGTTCGCCCAGTCCATCCATTTTTCCCCTTCGGCACGACGGGCAGGATTATCCACCCACAGGCGGTTTTGCCCGTACTGCGCCGCCAGATAACGCACGATGGCGTTGGATTCCCACAGGGTTAAATCGGTTTCATCGTCGCGTAACAGCGGCACCAGCCCGTTCGGGTTCATCGCCAGGTACTCGGCGTCTTTGTTCACACCAAACTGCAAACCGGCCATGATTTGGTTAAACGGTAAATCCAGCTCTTCCAGCGTCCACAGCACTTTTTTGACGTTGGTTGAATTGTTCCTGCCCCACAGCGTAATCATAATGACTCCTGAATGAGTGAAATAACCTGAGTGGTGAATCAAAGCCTGCGGTTTCACATGGTGAGATAAACCTAACATTTACGCAACAGAAGACAAAAAAATCGCATCAGGAACAGCGCCCCGGCCCGTTATTGCGTAAACTTTAAAAACTTTACCTGGTTTAGGTTTCTTTAGACTCATTAGTACGTTATTACTCATCGCTTCTTGCGACACGGTGATGTGACGTGATTTTTTAGAAAGGACACTCGGGTGGCATTTATGACGCATAAAACTTCTTCTCTGCGCAGCCTCGCAGCTGGCTCCGCACTGCTTTTCCTGTTTTCTCCAACCCTGTATGCAGCGGAAGCCGCGGCACCTGAAGCGCCGCCAGTTGACGCGCGCGCGTGGATCCTGATGGATTACGCTAGCGGCAAAGTGCTGGCCGAAGGTAACGCTGACGAGCAGCTCGATCCGGCGAGTCTGACCAAGATCATGACCAGCTACGTGGTCGGGCAGGCGCTCAAAGCCAACAAAATTAAGCTCGACGATATGGTGACCATTGGCAAAGACGCCTGGGCCACCGGCAACCCGGCGCTGCGCGGTTCATCCGTAATGTTCCTGAAACCGGGTGACCAGGTTTCCGTATCAGATCTGAATAAAGGGGTGATTATTCAGTCGGGTAACGACGCCTGTATCGCGCTGGCGGATTACGTCGCCGGGAGCCAGGACTCCTTTATCGGCCTGATGAATGGCTACGCGCAAAAGCTGGGGCTGACCAAAACCACCTTTAAAACCGTTCACGGCCTGGATGCGCCGGGGCAGTTCAGTACCGCGCGCGATATGGCGCTGTTGGGCAAAGCGCTGATCCACGACGTACCGGATGAGTACGCGATCCACAAAGAGAAAGAGTTTACCTTCAACAAGATTCGTCAGCCGAACCGCAACCGTCTGCTGTGGAGCAGCAACGTGAATGTGGACGGTATGAAAACCGGGACCACTGCGGGCGCGGGCTATAACCTGGTGGCCTCTGCCACCCAGGGCGATATGCGTCTGATCTCCGTGGTGCTCGGCACCAAAACCGACCGTATCCGCTTTAACGAATCCGAAAAACTGCTGACCTGGGGCTTCCGTTTCTTTGAAACGGTCACGCCGATTAAGCCGGATGCGACATTTATCAGCCAGCGTGTCTGGTTCGGTGATAAGAGCGAAGTGAATCTTGGCGCGGGTGAAGCCGGCTCGGTGACCATCCCGCGCGGGCAGCTGAAAAACCTGAAAGCGAGCTACACGCTGACCGATCCGCAGCTGACGGCTCCGCTGAAAAAGGGCCAGGTTGTCGGGACGATTGATTTCCAGCTGAATGGCAAATCCATCGAGCAGCGTCCGCTGATCGTAATGGAAGCGATAGAAGAGGGTGGATTCTTTAGCCGGATGTGGGACTTCGTGATGATGAAATTCCACTCGTGGTTTGGCGGTTGGTTTTAAGTGATTACAGCGCCGTCTGCTATGCCCGGCGGCGCTTCGTTTGCACGGGCCTACAAAACCCGTAGGCCGTGTGGCGCGCACAATACATCAATTTAATCCGGTTTTGTAGGCCGGGTAAGGTGTAGCCGTCACCCGGCAAAACCCGCACTCAATACATCAACTTAATCTGCTGCGCTTTTGCGTGTGCGACCAGTTCGTCGTCAGGCTTGCAGTCGCTCACTATCGCATCAAAACGCGCCAGCTCGCCCATCCGCGCCGGACGGACCTTGCCAAATTTACTGTGATCCACCACCAGCACATGATACTGAGCGGCATTCATCGCCCAGTGCTTCACCGTCAACTCTTCGAGATTAAAACAGGTCGCGCCCTGAAGCACGCTCACGCCCGCCGCCGAGTAAAAGGCGATATCAGGGCATAAATTACTGAGCGTATCCTGCAGATTCAGTGGTTTAAAAATGGCGTTGCTGGCGTGAAACTCCCCGCCGCAAAGGATGACCCGACACTCGGGCTTTTCCTGTAAGGCCAGAAAGGTGTTCAGGGAGTAACACACCGCCGTGAACGGCAGCGTGTTATCGATGGCTTCGATAATCCACGGCGTGGTGGTGCCACAGTCAAAAAACAGTGTCTGATGCGGCTGCACAAGGGACGCAGCCAGCCGCGTGGCTTTGCGTTTCTCTTCAACCAGACGGGTCTTTTGATCGCTTAGCAGATAGTGGCTGCCACTACGTGGCTCCAGCATGATATACCCGCCCAGTAGCACTACCGGGGCACTTTCGCTGTTCAGGTCGCGACGAATGGTCATCTCGGAAACGCCGAGTAACTGGGCGGCTTCTTTGAGATGCAGCTTATCGCTGCGCTTCAGGGCGTGCAGCAGCTGGGATATGCGGTCGTCGCGTCGTGTTTCCATAGATCCTCGGGGCGAAAAAGTGAACCCCCACAATGTGGGGGTTCAAGTGTAACCTGTCGGACCGGGATTAGTCACGTATCCAGCCCTTGCGGATAGGCAGGGCGAAGCAAATACGGTAAACCCGTTGCAGCCCGCGGTAAATCTGTTGGCCCATGATATTCCACAGGATTTGCGCCGTCAGACAGCCCATAAAACCAACCAGCAATCCGCCCAGCATATCCAGCGGCCAGTGGACACCAAGGTAAACGCGCGACCACGCAATGCCGAGAGCGATGACCATCAACACCACGCCTGACCAGACGCGATGCCAGAACAAGAACGCCAGCGCGAAGGTGAAAATCACCGTGCCGTGATCGCTAGGGAAAGAGTCGTCAGCTGAATGGTGCAGGAAGTTTGAGCCGATATGGTCGACAAACGGACGGTCGTGCGGGAACAAATGTCCCAGCGTCCAGGACGCGGTCATGCTCACGGCCAACGCCATCACTACCTTAATCACCAGCTGACGTTGGGCGCCGACCTGCTTGCGCGGGCCCCATAGCCAGAGTATCGCGATAAGCAGCGGCACGATGTTAATCAGATCTTTTGCCACAAATTTGGCAAAAATAATCATCCACTCCGGCGAAGCAGGGGTGGCATTAATCAGATAAAACAGTCCGTAATTGAGATTCTCTAGCATTCCATCATCACTCTTTAGCAAACCAGGCAGAAACAAGGCCGTAAGCCACGACCTGAGAAAACCACACCCACCAACCTGCCCACAGGTTGTGAGAGAAAAAATGCGCCCCGCGCATTACCTGACCGAAGCCCATCGCCAGCCCGGCAAAAATGCCCAGGGCGACAAAGCACCACGCCAGGCGAGGACGCTCGCGCCAGAAGGCGAAAAACAGCCCCATCACCATAAAGCCGCTTGAGGCGTGCCCGCCAGGGAAGCAACGACCGGGGCCGCTGCCGTCAGGCGTGCTACCAAACAGCGGATAAGAAACCGCCTTGCCGCCGTACTCCAGCAAATCCCACGGACAGCTATGATGACTTATACCTTTCAGTATGCCGACCACCAGCGTCCCGAGCCCCATCAGCAGAGCGCCTGTCACCAGCGGCATATTGCGGCGATATGCGCCGTAAATCAGCGCCACGGCCGCCATCGCAATAGCGATGTACTTCGCCAGCCGATGATTCAGCAGATCCAGCAGGTGATTTTGCTGTAACGGAAAATGGTGAGTGGCGGCGTCATACCAGAAACCCGTTATCCACCGATCCAGCGTTTCATCGCGTGAAAGCCAGGTAAACAGCATCGCCAAAGCAATCAGTGCGAAAAGCTGATAACCATAAAAGCGTGCCGGTAATCGGTAAAGGGGTTTTGTCTTAGTTGTCGGCGACTTAGATAAATCCGATGGGGCAGTATTGTGGGCCATAAATGACATTCATTGACGGGGAATAAGGCCATCATAAATGTGTCAACTTAAGGAAACCTTAAACGGCGACGATATGTGCTTTATTTCTGTTTATCTTCGATAATTTACTATCTCGCGACCGGTCATTTCATTACACTCATCGCGATTTTTTCATCAAAAAGAGACTGCATGTTAAACCGTTCTTCTTCCGGTAATCGTCTGGGTCGTCAGGCGTTACTTTTCCCTCTCTGTCTGGTGCTGTACGAATTCTCAACCTATATCGGCAACGATATGATTCAGCCGGGTATGCTGGCGGTGGTTGAGCAGTTCAACGCTGGTATCGAGTGGGTACCGACATCCATGACCGCCTATCTGGCTGGCGGCATGTTTTTGCAGTGGCTGCTTGGGCCGCTGTCGGATCGCATTGGCCGTCGCCCGGTAATGCTCACCGGCGTGGTGTGGTTTATCGTCACCTGCCTCGCCATTCTGCTGGCGCAAACCATTGAACAATTTACGATCCTGCGTTTTTTGCAGGGGGTAAGTCTGTGCTTTATCGGCGCGGTAGGGTACGCCGCCATCCAGGAGTCGTTCGAGGAGGCGGTGTGCATCAAAATCACCGCCCTGATGGCGAACGTGGCACTGATTGCGCCATTGCTCGGCCCGCTGGTGGGTGCGGCGTGGGTGCACGTGGCTCCGTGGGAAGGAATGTTTGTGCTGTTCGCACTTTTGGCGGCAATCTCGTTCTTCGGTCTGCATCGTGCGATGCCAGAAACCGCCACTCGCCTCGGCGAAAAGCTGTCGCTCAAAGAGCTGGGGCGCGACTACAAAGAAGTGCTCAGAAATGTGCGTTTTGTAGCAGGAGCGCTGGCGACGGGCTTTGTCAGCCTGCCACTGCTGGCGTGGATTGCCCAGTCGCCGGTTATCATCATTAGCGGCGAGAAGCTCAGCAGCTATGAATATGGCCTGTTGCAGGTACCGATTTTTGGTGCGCTGATTATCGGTAACCTGGTGCTGGCGCGTCTCACATCGCGTCGCAGCGTGCGTTCGCTGATCATCATGGGCGGCTGGCCTATTATGGCGGGTCTGGTCGTTGCGGCGGCCGCCACCGTCGCCTCATCACACGCTTATCTGTGGATGACTGCCGGGCTGAGCATTTATGCGTTCGGCATTGGTCTGGCTAACGCAGGTCTGGTGCGTCTGACGCTGTTCGCCAGCGAAATGAGTAAAGGGACAGTTTCTGCCGCAATGGGCATGTTGCAGATGCTGATATTTACCGTCGGGATCGAAGTCAGTAAGCACGCGTACGGCTTTGGCGGCAACGGGCTGTTCAGCCTGTTTAACCTTGCGAACGGCGTGCTGTGGCTGGGGCTGATGGTGGTGTTCCTGAAAGATAAACGCGTAGGTAGCGCATTGCAGTAACTTCTGCGGATTCGGTGCGGTCTTTGTGCCGGGTGGCGGCTGCGCCTTACCCGGCCTACAAGAGCAACGCGTGTTTTCTCCCTCTCCCCGGGGGAGAGGGCCGGGGTGAGGGCACCAGACCGCACTAAGCTGTAGGGTGCGCCACCGGGCATTAGTTAAACGGCGCTTCCCCATTCAACGCTTTCTCAATCACATCCAGCACGCCTTCATCGTTATTGTGCGGCGCTTCATAACGCGCGGCCGCTTTGATGTGCGGTTTGGCGTTGGCCATCGCAAAGCTAAAGCCCGCCTGACGTAGCATTTCAACGTCATTTCCGCTGTCACCAAATGCCACGACTTCGCTATCTGCAATGCCCCAGTGCTGCTGCAAAATGCGCAGACCGTTAGCCTTGTGCACGCCCGGAATAATCAAGTCGATGTTGCCATGCCCGGTGGTCACCGGAACCATAATGTCGCTCAGCTCGGCGTGGATCATCTCCTGAACGCGCGGAATATCGCTGTCCGGCAGGTTAAGTCCAAATTTAAAGAAGATGTCGTCCAGATGGTCGAAATTATCGACCATTTCCAGACGATGGTAATATTTCGCTGCCATTTCTTTTAGGCTGTCGTCATAGGCGTTCAGGGTGTACGCGCTGCTCTTGCCGCAGGCGATCACTTCCACATCGGGCAATGCACAGAGAAAACGCGCCACCTTATCGAACTGGGCGTTGGTCAGCTCGCCGTTGAATACATCTTCGCGAGCGTTCACCACCCAGCCGCCATTTTCGGCGACAAAGGCAATCTCATCGGCAATTTCCGGGAAAAAGGAGATCAGCTGGTAATACTGATTTCCGCTGGCGACCACGAAGCGAATATTTTGCTCTTTCATGCGCGCATATTGTGCCAGAAAGCGCTCGCGGTTATAGGTTTTGGCGTCGCTCAGGAAGGTTCCATCCATGTCGACGGCGATTAACTTAACGCTCATATCCCTTCTCCATTGCTGAATGTTGCGTAGTAGGTTTAGCGACGGCTTTCGCGACCAGTGCGGCGATGATCACCAGGCCGAGCACGACCAGCATAGCGCTGCGTAAGCCGTAATGTTCGCCTAGGAAACCGAGCAGCGGCGGGCCAACCAGGAAGGCAAGATAGCCGGTGGTAGCGACCACACTGACGCGCGTTGGCGCATCCGGGCCGGTATCGCTGGCCGCTGAAATGGTGAGCGGGAAGCCGAGTGACGCGCCCGCGCCCCATAGGATGACCGAGACCCCGGCTATCCAGTCCACATCGACGAAGATAATCAGCGCGATACCCAACGCGCCCATCAGCGCACTGGCGCGCACCACGGCTACGCGGCTGTAGCGATCGATAAACCAGCCGCCGGTAAAGCGACCTAAGGTCATCCCGAGGGTAAACCCGGCGTAAATCAGTGAACCGGAGGTTGGGCTAAAACCGTGGCCGTCAACCATCAGCAGCGGCAGCCAGTCGTTGGCAGAGCCTTCGGCAAACGCCATCGCCAGCACCACCACACCAATCAGCATCAGCTGCATATCGCGATAGAAGGGTAAACCTTTCTCAGCCGATTTTTGTTCTTCTGCGCTGTTTTTGCCGTTGCCGTCAGGAATAAAAGTAATGCCGGTCAGGATTGGGAGAATGCACACCAACGCTGCCAGTAAAATATGCAGGCTGGCAGCAGTGCCAAAGGCCGTCAGCGCCATACCGACACCCGCACCAGCCAGCGTGCCGAGGCTGTAGAAGCCGTGCATCATCGGCAAAACCGTTTTATTCAGCTCGCGTTCAACGGCTGCACCTTCGACGTTAATCGCCACTTCCGCTGAGCCAAAGCTGCCGCCAAAGACCATCAGACCAAACGCGAACATCACTGGCGAGGTGAACCACAGGGCGACGCTCAGGAAAATCATGCCGACCACGGCGCAGCACATGGTGGTGCGGATCACTTTGCGCGTGCCAAAGCGCTTTACCAGCCACGCCGAACACAAAATACCGCTCATCGACCCGATCGACAGACCGAACAGTACGATGCCCATTTCAGCGGTCGATACCGACAAAATATCGCGGATCGCAGGAGTGCGCGTCGCCCAGGATGCCATCAGCAATCCGGGGATAAAGAAGAACATAAACAGCGCCCACAGGCGTCGCTGCAGGGCTTTACGAGGAGAAATCAACGTCATTGAGAAGCACCAGAAGTACAACAATAGCGACAACACTAACAAGTTTGTGTACATTTGTACATAAACCGGAAGGAGAATTTATGAGCAGACGACCAAACGATCCGCAGCGGCGGGAACGGATACTGCAGGCGACGCTGGAGTCTATTGCCGAGCATGGGATCAATGCCGTTACACACCGGAAAATCGCCACGTGTGCGGGCGTGCCGTTGGGGTCGATGACCTATTATTTCGATGGGATAGATTCGTTGCTCGAAGAGGCCTTCATGGGATTCACCCGTGATATGTCGCAGCAGTATCAGGATTTTTTTGCGGGCGTAACGGGGCCAGAAATGGCCTGCGAATCCATCACGACGCTGATCCACAGCTCTGAAGTCACTACGCCGTACAATATGGAGCTGATGTATCAGCTTTACGCATTGATGAACCGTAAACCGGCGCTGAAAAACGTCATGCAGGACTGGATGCAAACCAGCCAAAGCACTCTTGAGCAGTGGTTTGATCCGGTAACAGCCCGTGCACTCGATGCATTTATTGAGGGTATGACCCTGCATTTCGTGACGGATCGAGAACCGCTGTCGCGGGAAGAAATCCGGGCGATGGTAGGGCGTATCGCGGGGCTTTAGTGTGTCGCTCCGGTGGTCACTATAACCATTGTTGCCTTTGTGATAATGGTCGTAATAATCGCATTTGCGCAATTTCCTCCCAAATAAAGAGGTCAGTTTTTGTTATGCTGAAGAATGCGATAAAGAGTGGGAAATTAAAATGAATTTGATTTCCCATCCCTCTCATTCATTTATTCCATGTGAGGTATTAATGCAGGGCTGACATTTTTCAAGAAATCATCAATTTGAGCACTATTAGCGGTATCGGCCTCATAGAGATAATCAAGAGTAATATCTTTGAGTCCGCAGAACCCAAATACGCCTTCGACAATTTGCGTGTGAATCGCGGTGGTATATCCGTGGCGATCAAACCCACTTTTATCACTCCCGGCGATGGCGACCAAACGAACCGGGATATTTTTCATGATCCCAACGATACGGCCATCATCTGCTGTTTTATAAGCCCAGCCATTGGTCAGCACACGATCAAACCAGCCTTTAAGAATACCCGGCACGGACCACCAGTAAACAGGGAACACAAAGACTAGCATATCCGCACTGTCCACACGCGCTTGCTCAGCCTGGATATCGTCCGGTAAGGCTTGCTTACCGTGGTAAACGCCCAGATCGGCATTCGTCATGGCTGGCTGAAAAGAAGCACTATCAAGGTTATTCATATCCACGCGAATTCCCTGGCGGGAATATTGTTCTGCAATTCTCACGGCAAGAGAACGCGTCAGTGAATCCTCTACCGGATGAGCCGTAATAATAAGGACGTTTTGAATATTTTGAAGATTAGACATAGCTGCCTCCTGTGAATTTCACAGTATGTTACTGTTGGTAACTTAGGTAAGGCAAGCCAATTTGTGCTTTCTAGATTTGCTGGTACGCGTTAAGGCTCCCGAGCATTGCCCCTGTCAAAATATTGATGGCGTCATCGGCAGAAATCGTGTTTCTGCTTGCCAGAGCTGATATGGCGTCAGCAGCACCGAGTTGCGTGGCAATCACACTTTCGCCGAGAGAGCCCTGCAAGTTGATATAGGGTTGCAACGCTTCAATAAGGCTGTCCGCGCAGGCTTTGCGCCCTTTATCGAGGGCTTCCATCAGCGCTTCAGAGCCGGAAAGCGCCGCGATTATCTGAGTAATCTCGGGTCCGGTACTGATGACGCACTTGATGTAGGCGGTGCTGTAGAGTCGGACGGCCTGTTCAAAGCTGGTGGTGGGACTCGTCAGTGCCTGTTTGAAATTGGCAATTTGCTGCTCATTAAATGACGCATAAAGGACGACCAGGAGACCCTTCCGGTCGCCAAAATGATCGTAGGTGATGGGTTTTGTCACCCCGGCTTTCTCAGCGAGATAGCCCAGCGTCAGATTCTCCGTACCCTCTTCACGAATGATCGCTCTGGCCACGTCCAGAAGCTGCTGCCTGCGTTCTTCTTTTTTTAATCGTTTGGTTGCCAAGATATGAGCCTCCAGTTGAGCATGGGGGATTATTCTATCAGAGTTTGCCTGGAACGCAGGCAAGGGGGGATATGGAAAGGACGCGAATTTCAGGCAACAAAAAACCCATCAACCTTGAACCAAAGTGGCGGGGTTGATGGGCTCCACAAATTGGGGGACATCAAAGAAAAGCAGTGGCAATAGTTATGACTGCCTCATATACGAAAAGTTCTGCGCATCGCAAAAATAATTGTGCGATGCGCCATCTTCAGAGTTATCCGAGTGCGGGCCAGATGATGATGATCAGCGTACCGGCGAGGGTCAGCAGGACGTTGGCGATAGCATAAGTGCCTGCGTAGCCCAGTGCCGGGATGTTGCTGCGTGCGGTGTCGCTGATGATTTCCATCGCCGGAGCGCAGGTGCGCGCACCCATCATTGCGCCGAACAGCATCGCACGGTTCATACGCAGGACGTAGGCGCCGAACAGGAAACAGATGACCACCGGCAGCAGGCTGACGATCAAACCAGCCACTAACATCTGCCAGCCAACCGCGCCGAGACTGTGGCCGATGCCGCTGCCTGCACTTAAACCGACACCTGCCATAAAGACCATCAGGCCGAACTCTTTCACCATATTTAGCGCGCCCTGCGGGATATAACCGAAGGTCGGGTGGTTGGCTCGCAGGAAGCCAAGCATAATCCCGGCGAACAGCAGACCGGCTGCGTTACCTACGCCGAAGCTAAAGTTGCTGAACTGGAAGGTGATCATCCCAATCATCAGGCCGACAATGAAGAAGGCGCAGAAGGCAAGCAGGTCGGTGACCTGGCTATGAATGGAGATAAAGCCGATGCGGTCGGCAACGGTTTTCACGCGTCGCGCGTCACCGCTCACCTGCAGCACGTCGCCTTTATTCAGCACGACATTGTCGTCAATTGGCATTTCAATCTGGCTGCGAATCACGCGATTCAGGAAGCAGCCGTGGTCAGTCAGCTTGAGCTGCGCCAGACGGCGACCGACGGCGTTGTGGTTTTTCACCACAATCTCTTCTGTGACGATACGCATGTCGAGTAGGTCGCGGTCGAACACTTCTTTGCCGTTACGGAAGCTTGGGTCGAGACGTGCGTGCGCATCCGGGTAGCCGACCAGCGCAATATCATCGCCCATTTGCAAAACGGCATCGCCGTCCGGGTTCGCAAGAATACCGTTGCGGCGGATACGCTCGATATAGCAGCCGGTCTGGCGATAAATCCCCAGCTCGCGCAGATTTTTACCGTCGGCCCAGGCGACCAGTTCCGGCCCGACGCGATAGGCGCGAATAACAGGCAAATAAACTTTACGTTTGGTGTCGGTGTCCAGGCCGCGCTCACGAGCGATTTGCTGGGCGCTGGTCTGAAGATCCTGATGCTGTAATTTAGGCAGATAACGTGCGGCGACGATCAGGCTCACTAGCCCGATCAGATAGGTGAGGGCGTAGCCGAGGCTCAGGTGATCGAGTGCTAAAGAAAGCTGACTGCCCTCCATGCCGGAGTGGCGCAACGTATCGCCTGCGCCAACCAGCACCGGTGTCGAGGTCATCGAACCGGCGAGCATACCTGCGGTCAAGCCGATATCCCAGCCAAACAGTTTACCCAGCCCTAACGCAATCACCAGCGCGCTGCCAACCATCACCAGCGCCAGCATCAGATAATTTTTGCCGTCGCGGAAGAAAATTGAAAAAAAGTTCGGCCCGGCTTCCACACCCACGCAAAAAATAAACAGCATAAAACCGAGATTGAGCGCATCCGTGTTGATGCTGAAATGCTGCTGGCCTAATAATAATGAGACCACTAAAACGCCAATGGAATTACCAAGTTGAACTGAACCCAGGCGTAATTTACCCAGACACAGTCCCAGTGCCAGTACAACAAATAATAACAGGATGTAATTCCCATTTAACAAATCTGCGACGTTTATATTCACGGAGGCTAACTTCTTGTTTACCGTTAAGCTGTTGAAAGGATGGGGGATTTAGGCTACTGTTTTAACCCGTATGAGTGCAGGGATTACCCCTTTCGCCCATACAGAATATATCCCACAGAACAATAACTGGCCGATAGTCTAATCGTATTAGATATCCAGGGCCAGAAAAGATCGCGTAACAACGTATGAGCTTTGGCAAGGAATGCCACATTGCATTATCTGACTGGGCGTCCTCTGGACGATTGTGTATTCGATAGTGATGGAGTCAGGAGGATTTTTGAACATAAAGCGGAACTGGGCAGGCGTCGTCTGCTGTTTTCTACTGTTTATCGCGGTTTGCCTTTCGTTAGCATTCCACGTGAAGGGCGCATTCAGAACGTCAGGTCATCCTGAGCTGGGTTTGCTGTTTTTCATTTTACCCGGCGTGGTGGCGAGCTTTCTCTCTCGCGGGGGAGAAGTGGTGAAGCCGTTGATCGGTGCGATGCTGGCAGCACCGCTGTGTCTGGTGTTGCTGCGACTGGTTTTTGTCTCGTCGCGCTCCCTGTGGCAAGAGCTGGCGTGGCTGATGAGCGGGATTTTCTGGTGTGCGTTGGGCGCGCTAAGTTTTATGTTTGTGCGCAGTCTTTTTCATCGTGCACGGCACAAATAAAAACGCCCTCCTGAGAGGGCGCTTGTCGCTTACTGGGCTGCAAAAAGTCCCAGATTTTCTTTCGCGTAGGCTTCGAAATCGGTAAAGCCGCCAATGTGCGTCTGATCGAGGAAAATCTGCGGTACGGTTTCAACCGGTTTACCCACGGTTTTTTCCAGATCGGCTTTGCTGATGCCTTCCGCGTGAATGTCCACGTAGCGGAAGTTAAAGTCATCACGCTCGGCGGTCAGTTTTTCTGCCAGTTCTTTAGCGCGCACGCAGTAAGGGCATCCCGGACGTCCAAAAATCACTGCAAACATATCTCTCTCCTCAAAACGTAAGCCTAACGGCGAATGTCGCTTAGTGTGCCCGATAACACTTGCTGATGGAAAGCAGGTTTTACCTGTCGCTTTAATACTTACAGGCTATGTTTCGCCAATTACATCACACTTTTCTTTGCCTATACTGGCAGTCATTCCGCGTACAGACAGAGAAAAGAGAGACCTAATGACGCCGACGATTGATGTGATTCGCGCCCACCGCTCCATCCGCCATTTTACCGATAAGCCGATTAGCGACGCCGAGCGTGAGGCAATAGTGGACAGCGCGAGAGCCACCTCCAGCTCAAGCTTCTTACAGTGCACGTCGATTATTCGCGTCACCGACCCGGCTATGCGCGAACAGCTTGTCCCGCTGACGGGCGGACAACCCCATGTGGCGCAGGCGGCGGAGTTTTGGGTGTTTTGCGCCGACTTCAACCGCCATCTGCAAATTTGCCCTGAAGCCGAGCTTGGGCTGGCGGAACAGTTGCTGCTGGGCGTGGTCGATACCGCGCTAATGGCGCAGAATGCCCTCACGGCGGCGGAATCTCTCGGATTAGGTGGCGTTTATATCGGCGGGCTGCGCAATAACATCGACGCCGTTACCGAACTGCTTTCACTGCCAAAGCACGTGCTGCCACTGTTTGGTCTGTGCCTCGGCTGGCCTGCGGATAACCCGGATCTCAAGCCGCGTCTGCCTGCGGCAATGCTGATGCATGAAAATCACTACCAACCGGTGGATACAGACGTTCTTGCGCAGTATGACGAAGAAATCGCCAGTTACTATCTGTCGCGCGGCAGCAATACCCGCCGCGATACCTGGAGCGATCACATTCGCCGCACCATCATTAAAGAAAACCGTCCGTTTATTCTCGACTATTTGCATAAACAGGGCTGGGCTGTGCGATAAGCCCATTCATCCTGTGCCAGCCTGCGTGTATGATACGCAGGCTGTTATCGAGTCTTTAGAGAGGTGCAGGGTGAAAATTGCCATTTTGTCCCGGGATGGAACGCTCTATTCGTGTAAACGTCTGCTTGAGGCAGCCAATAAGCGTGGCCATCTGGTTGAAATCCTCGATCCGCTGTCGTGCTATATGAACATCAGCCCGGCGGCGTCCTCTATTCACTACAAAGGCCGCCATCTGCCGCACTTCGATGCGGTTATTCCCCGCATCGGCTCGCAAATTACCTTTTACGGCACCGCTGCACTGCGTCAGTTTGAGATGCTCGGCAGCTACCCCTTAAATGAATCCGTCGCCATTACCCGCGCGCGCGACAAGCTGCGCTCCCTGCAACTGCTCGCCCGTCAGGGGATCGACCTGCCCATTACCGGCATTGCCCATTCCCCGGACGACACCAGCGATCTGATTGATATGGTCGGCGGCGCGCCGCTGGTGGTGAAACTGGTCGAAGGCACGCAGGGCATCGGTGTGGTGCTGGCCGAAACGCGCCAGGCCGCAGAGAGCGTGATTGATGCTTTTCGCGGACTGAACGCCCATATTCTGGTGCAGGAATATATCGAAGAGGCAAAAGGCCGCGATATCCGCTGCCTGGTGGTGGGCGATGAAGTTGTGGCAGCCATTGAACGCCAGGCCAAAGACGGCGATTTTCGATCGAATCTGCACCGTGGCGGCGTGGCGCGTATCGCTACTATCAGTGAGCGCGAACGTGAAATCGCGATTAAGGCGGCGCAAACACTGGGGCTGGATATTGCTGGCGTGGATATTTTGCGGGCGAATCGTGGCCCACTGGTAATGGAAGTCAACGCCTCGCCAGGTCTTGAAGGCATTGAAAAAACCACAGGAATTGATATTGCAGGTAAAATGATCTCCTGGATCGAACGCCAGGCCACGCCGGGCTTTTGCCTGAAAACGGGTGGTTAGAACTGTCATTTTTGCGTAATCTAGACGAAGTTTTTTGATGAGGCTGCACTGCTATGGATATGGACTTACAGATCGTTCCCACGCTGGATACATTGCGCCAATGGCTCGATGATGCAGGTATCACTTATTTTGAGTGTGATTCCTGTCAGGCGCTGCACCTGCCGCATATGCAAAATTTCGACGGCGTGTTCGATGCCAAAATCGATCTGATCAACGACGTTATCCTTTTCTCGGCGCTGGCGGAGGTCAAGCCCTCGGCATTGCTGGCTCTGGCCTCTGATTTGTCAGCCATTAATGCCGGTTCTTTGACGGTGAAAGCATTTCTCGATATACAGGATGATAATCTGCCAAAGCTGGTGGTTTGCCAGTCTTTATTCTCTGGTGCGGGGGTATCGTTTAAGCAGTTTTCCTGGTTTATGCGCCTGAGCGAAGAGCAGATTTCTATGGTCATGCTCGAAGCCAGCGCACACCATCTACTCTTTACGACAGAAGAGGATATGGAGAATAACGATCCACGCGAGTCTTTTTTGCACTAGGCCTTTTTGACATTCACGCAGTCGCTGCCAGAGCGGCTGCGTAACACCAAATTTTCTTCTGCTGTTAACCTTTCATTAAAGAATTATTCACCTCCCTGAAGGCCGTTTCGGCTTATCACATAGACAGATTCTGCATAAAAAATTGATAAAAGGCGTTTTTTAATTTGGGCTATAGCCTGGGGCACGGGCTACAGTTATTCTTGCGGAGCTTAAAAAAGCGAGCGGAAACTGACTCAAATATTTTTCTTATGCGTCAGGCAGATCGACAAAATATGCATGATTCTTGCATATCATCAATTGCATGGTTTTAGTTCGTTTGTTAACAATAGTTAACGAGCTTTCATAAGGAATAACGATATGATCGCCTTGAATAAAAAATGGTTATCGGGTCTGGTTGCGGGTGCTCTGATGGCTGTCTCTGCCGGTACGCTCGCTGCGGAACAAAAAACGCTGCACATCTATAACTGGTCTGATTATATCGCGCCGGACACGGTGGCGAATTTCGAAAAAGAGACCGGCATTAAGGTGGTCTACGACGTCTTTGACTCCAACGAAGTGCTGGAAGGTAAACTGATGGCGGGCAGCACCGGTTTTGACCTGGTCGTCCCGTCAGCCAGCTTCCTGGAGCGTCAGCTCACCGCCGGTGTGTTCCAGCCGCTGGATAAAAGCAAACTGCCGAACTGGAAAAACCTCGATCCTGAACTGCTGAAACTCATTTCCAAACACGACCCGGAAAACAAATTCGCCATGCCGTACATGTGGGCGACCACGGGTATTGGCTATAACGTCGATAAAGTGAAAAAAGCGTTGGGTGCAGACGCGCCGGTGAACAGCTGGGATCTGGTGCTTAAACCGGAAAACCTCGAAAAACTGAAAAGCTGCGGCGTCTCCTTCCTCGATGCACCGGAAGAGGTGTTTGCCACCGTGCTGAACTACCTCGGTAAAGATCCGAACAGCACCAAAGCGGACGACTACACCGGCCCGGCGACCGATCTGCTGCTGAAGCTGCGCCCGAACATTCGCTACTTCCACTCCTCACAGTACATCAACGATCTGGCGAACGGTGATATCTGCGTGGCCATCGGCTGGGCGGGTGACGTCTGGCAGGCAGCGAACCGGGCGAAAGAAGCCAAAAATGGCGTGAATATCTCCTATTCGATTCCGAAAGAGGGGGCGATGGCGTTCTTTGACGTCTTTGCGATGCCTGCGGATGCGAAAAACAAAGACGAAGCCTATCAGTTCCTGAACTATCTGCTGCGTCCTGACGTGATTGCCCACATCTCTGACCACGTCTTCTACGCCAACGCCAACAAAGAAGCGACGCCGCTGGTGAGCGCTGAAGTACGCGACAATCCGGGGATTTACCCACCGGCTGACGTGCGCGCAAAAATGTTCACCCTGAAAGTACAAGATCCGAAAATCGACCGTGTGCGTACTCGCGCATGGACGAAGGTGAAAAGCGGTAAATAACAGCCGTTATGTGCGCCGGGCTGGCTTCACGCAGCCCGGCGAAGCGCACTGTTCCGGTGCGTTTGCACTATTTTAGATTTTGCCGGAGAGCACCCCGTGAACGAAACCATCCCCCGCCCGCAGGCGAAAACCCGTAAAGCGCTGACTCCGCTTCTCGAAGTCCGTAATCTGACCAAATCTTTCGACGGCCAGCACGCCGTGGACGATGTCAGCCTCACCATTTATAAAGGCGAAATTTTTGCGCTACTGGGCGCTTCCGGCTGTGGAAAATCTACGCTGCTGCGCATGCTGGCCGGTTTTGAACCTCCGACGGCCGGACAAATTATGCTGGATGGTGTCGATCTCTCCCGCGTTCCGCCGTACGAGCGCCCGATTAATATGATGTTCCAGTCCTACGCGTTGTTCCCCCACATGACGGTGGAGCAGAACATTGCCTTTGGGCTCAAGCAGGACAAGCTGCCGAAAGCAGAAATCGCCGCACGCGTTGCGGAAATGCTGAGCCTGGTGCACATGCAGGAGTTTGCAAAACGCAAACCGCATCAGCTTTCTGGCGGTCAACGTCAGCGTGTGGCGCTGGCGCGAAGCCTGGCGAAACGGCCAAAACTGCTGCTCCTCGACGAACCGATGGGGGCGCTGGATAAGAAATTACGTGACCGAATGCAGCTCGAAGTGGTGGATATCCTCGAGCGCGTCGGCGCGACCTGCGTGATGGTGACGCACGACCAGGAAGAGGCGATGACGATGGCCGGACGTATCGCGATCATGAATCGCGGGAAGTTCGTGCAAATCGGCGAACCAGAAGAGATTTACGAGCATCCGACCACCCGCTACAGCGCGGAGTTTATCGGCTCGGTGAATGTCTTCGAAGGGCTGCTGAAGGATCGCCAGGACAACGGACTGGTGATTGACTCACCGGGGCTGGTGCATCCGCTCAAAGTTGACCCGGACGCATCGATTGTCGATAACGTTCCGGTTTACGTGGCGCTGCGCCCGGAAAAAATCATGCTCTGCGACGAGCCGCCAGCCGATGGCTATAACTTTGCCGTCGGGGAAGTGGTCCACATTGCGTATCTCGGCGATCTCTCGATCTACCACGTGCGCCTCAAAAGTGGGCAGATGATTAGCGCTCAGTTGCAAAATGAACACCGCTACCGGAAGGGGCTGCCGACCTGGGGCGACGAAGTGCGTCTGTGCTGGGATGCGGACAGTTGCGTTGTGCTGACGGTATAAGGAGCGGCTATGAGTACACTTGAACCACCGGCCCGCGTCCAAAAACCGGGCGGGTTCGCGCAGTGGCTGACGCGCATACAGATGGCGCACGGTCGCAAGCTGGTGATTGCCATGCCATACGTGTGGCTGATCCTGCTTTTCCTGCTGCCGTTCCTGATTGTTTTCAAAATCAGTCTCGCGGAAATGGCGCGAGCAATCCCGCCGTACACCAATCTGATGGAGTGGGCCGACGGGCAGCTGTCGATCACTCTGAATCTCGGTAATTTCCTGCAGCTCACCGACGATCCACTATATTTCGAAGCGTATCTGCAATCGTTGCAGGTGGCGGCGATCTCGACGATCTGCTGTCTGGCGATGGGCTATCCGCTCGCCTGGGCGGTGGCGCACAGCAAACCGTCAACGCGCAACATTTTGCTGCTGCTGGTGATTTTGCCGTCCTGGACCTCGTTCCTGATCCGCGTTTACGCCTGGATGGGAATATTAAAAAACAACGGCGTGCTGAATAACTTCCTGATGTGGCTGGGCGTTATCGATCAGCCGCTGACGATTTTGCACACCAACCTGGCAGTCTATATCGGGATTGTGTACGCCTATTTACCGTTCATGGTGCTGCCGATTTATACCGCATTAACGCGTATTGATTACTCGCTGGTGGAAGCTTCGCTGGATCTCGGCGCGCGCCCGCTGAAAACCTTCTTCCAGGTGATCGTGCCACTGACCAAAGGCGGGATTATCGCCGGTTCGATGCTGGTCTTTATCCCGGCGGTGGGCGAGTTTGTGATCCCGGAACTGCTCGGCGGCCCGGACAGCATCATGATTGGTCGCGTGCTGTGGCAGGAGTTCTTCAATAACCGCGACTGGCCGGTGGCGTCGGCGGTGGCGATTGTGATGCTCCTCCTGCTGATCGTGCCGATCATGTGGTTCCATAAACATCAGCAAAAACAAATGGGAGGGAACGGATGAACAACTTACCGGTCGTGCGCTCCCCGTGGCGTATTCTGATTCTGGTGCTCGGCTTTACCTTCCTCTACGCGCCGATGCTGATGTTGGTGATTTACTCGTTTAACAGCTCGAAACTGGTGACGGTCTGGGCGGGTTGGTCGACGCGTTGGTACGGCGAACTGTTCCGCGACGATGCGATGATGAGCGCGGTAGGGCTGAGTCTGACGATTGCTGCCTGCGCGGCAACGATGGCGTCGATTCTAGGCACTATTGCAGCGATGGTGATGGTGCGTTTTGGTCGTTTCCGCGGCTCGAATGGCTTTGCGTTTATGATCACCGCCCCGCTGGTGATGCCCGATGTGATCACTGGTCTGTCGCTGCTGTTGCTGTTCGTCGCCCTGGCGCACGCCATCGGCTGGCCGGCGGATCGCGGGATGCTGACCATCTGGCTGGCGCACGTCACGTTTTGTACCGCTTACGTGGCGGTAGTGATTTCGTCGCGCCTGCGCGAACTGGATCACTCCATCGAAGAGGCGGCGATGGATCTCGGCGCAACGCCGCTGAAGGTCTTCTTCATCATCACGCTGCCGATGATCATGCCTGCCGTGATTTCCGGCTGGCTGCTGGCGTTTACCTTGTCGCTGGACGATCTGGTGATCGCCAGCTTCGTCTCCGGACCGGGGGCGACCACGCTGCCGATGCTGGTTTTCTCGAGCGTGCGCATGGGTGTGAATCCAGAAATCAACGCCCTGGCGTCAATCATTCTGGGCGTGGTCGGCGTTGTCGGTTTTATCGCCTGGTATCTGATGGCGCGGGCGGAAAAACAGCGTGTGCGTGATATCCAGCGTGCAAGACGCGGCTGAAGCATTTAAAATTCTCAGTGAAGTGCCGCGCCTGTCGCGGCACTGTTTTTCAGGGAAGTAAAAACAGTGGGATTTTTTCGCAAATCACGACATTCGCATGCGCGCCTGAATGTTCCTGCTCTGGTGCAGGTGGCTGCGCTCGCCATTATTCTGATTCGCTGCCTGGATTTGCTGATGCTGTTTAACATGCTCGGCGTGCGGGGTATTGGCGAGTTTATCCATCGCAGCGTGCAGACATGGAATCTGACGTTGGTCTTTTTCGCAAGCCTGATGCTGGTTTTCGTCGAGATCTACTGCGCGTTTTCGCTGGCGAGAGGGCGCAACTGGGCGCGCTGGGTGTATCTCCTGACGCAGGTCATTGCGACGGGTTATCTGTGGGCAGCCTCAATTGGCTACGGCTATCCTGAGCTGTTCAGCATTGCCGGGGAATCGAAGCGAGAAATTTTCCGCTCGCTGGTGATGCAGAAACTGCCTGACCTGCTGGTGCTGTTCCTGCTATTCATCCCGGGGTCCAGTCGACGCTTCTTCCGTCTGCAATAATGTGTATACACTTCATCATTCAAGCTGCCTCCGCGTTGGCTGCGTCTGCTCACCCCAGTCACTTACTAGAGTAAGTTCCTGGGGATTCTCAGACTTGCCGCCTTGATGCAACTTGAATGATTTTGTGTATAATCGCAGCCCCTCAATTTTTAAGGTTTTCCTATGCAGTGCGCACTCTATGACGCCGGTCGCTGCCGCTCCTGTCAGTGGATAGAACAGCCGGTTTCCCAACAACTCGCCGCCAAAATGGGCGATCTCCAGCAGTTGCTTGTGGAGCATCCGGTGGCGGAGTGGTGCGCGCCTGTTAGTGGCCCGGAGCAGGGTTTTCGCAATAAAGCTAAAATGGTGGTCAGCGGCAGCGTCGAACGACCGCTGCTGGGCATGTTGCATCGCGACGGCACGCCGGAAGACTTGACCGATTGTCCGCTCTATCCCGCCACCTTTGAGTCGGTCTTCGCCGCGCTGAAGCCCTTTATCGCTCGCGCCGGTCTGACGCCTTACAACGTCGCCCGCCAGCGCGGTGAGCTGAAATATCTCCTGCTGACCGAAAGCCAGCTCGATGGCGGCATGATGCTGCGCTTTGTGCTGCGTTCGGAAACCAAGCTAGAACAACTGCGCGCCGCGCTGCCGTGGCTGCAACAGCAGCTGCCGCAGCTGAAACTGATTACCGCCAATATTCAGCCGGTGCACATGGCGATCATGGAAGGGGAGAAAGAGATTTTCCTCACCGAACAGCAGGCGCTGGCAGAGAATTTCAACGGCGTGCCGCTGTGGGTCCGCCCGCAAAGTTTCTTCCAGACCAATCCGGTCGTTGCCAGTCGTCTCTATGCCACCGCGCGTGACTGGGTGCAGGCGTTAAATATCGATCATATGTGGGATCTGTTCTGCGGGGTCGGCGGTTTTGGCCTGCACTGCGCCACGCCAAACATGAAGCTGACCGGAATAGAAATCTCCGCTGAGGCCATTGCCTGTGCAAAACAGTCAGCCGCCGAACTCGGCTTAACGGATCTGCACTTCCAGGCGCTGGATTCGACACAGTTTGCTACTGGGCAAGGAAGTGTGCCGGATCTGGTGCTGGTCAATCCGCCGCGCCGCGGGATTGGCAAAGCGCTCTGCGACTATCTTAGCCAGATGGCGCCGAAAACCATTATCTATTCCAGCTGTAACGCACAGACGATGGCGAAAGATATCGCCGGGCTGCCGGGTTATCGCGTCGAGCGGGTGCAGCTTTTCGATATGTTCCCGCATACGGCGCATTATGAAGTGCTGACGCTGCTGGTGCGTTTGTAAGAAATGCCGGGTGGCGAGGTAAAAGCAAATGGTCACGGTAGTGACCATTTTTAGTGTTTTCTCCCTCTCCCCGTGGGAGAGGGCCGGGGTGAGGGCATCAGACCGCACCTACCCGACACAACCCCCCCGCACAATCTTCAACAAAATGTGAACTCTTTCGCCGCCCAAAATCAGGTAAGCTTTAATTATTGAAGGTGAATAAAGGCTGACTGATGAAGCACATTTTGCTGGTGGAAGACGATAACGATATCGCCGCGCTGCTGCGTCTAAATTTAGAAGATGAGGGCTACACGATCACGCATGAGGTGGACGGTGCGAAAGCCCTGCAGTTGCTCGATCAAACGCACTGGGATGCGGTGATCCTCGATCTGATGCTGCCGAACGTCGACGGACTGGAGATTTGCCGTCGCATCCGCCAGCTCACCCGCTATCTGCCGATCATCATCATCAGCGCCCGCAGCAGTGAAATCGACCGCATCACCGGCCTCGAAACGGGTGCCGATGATTATCTGGCAAAACCTTTTTCTGTGCAGGAGTTGATTGCGCGTATCAAAGCCCTGTTTCGTCGTCAGCAGGCGATGGGACAGGCGCAGACCAGCGGGGCTATTTCTGCTCATGGCCTGACGCTCGATCCGCTCTCGCGCAATGTCCGTTTGCACGGCAAAGAGGTGGATCTCACCCCGCGTGAATTCGAGTTACTCTGGTTTTTTGCCCGCCATCCAGGCGAAGTATTCTCCCGTCTGGCGCTGCTGGAACAGGTCTGGGGCTATCAGCACGAAGGCTACGAGCACACCGTTAATACGCACATCAACCGCCTGCGAATCAAAATCGAAAAAGATGCCGCCGAACCGGAAATTATTCGCACCGTCTGGGGTAAAGGTTACAAATTTGCGGAGCTGAACCATGATGCGACGTCTTAGCCTGAGCCAGCGTCTGACACTGCTGTTTATCCTGCTACTGCTCCTCTGTGCCAGCGTCGCCTGCGCGGTACAGCTTTATACCAGCATGCAGTACGGCAACGCGATGGTGCAGCGGCTTTCCAGCGGGCTGGCGCAGCAGATTGTCCAGCGCGAACCGGTGCTCGACGCGCAGGGGCAGGTCGATCGCGGCCGTCTGAAACCGCTGTTTGATCGGTTGATGACCTTTAACCCCAGCGTTGAGCTGTACGTTGTCTCACCCGACGGCGATCTGCTGGCGGATGCCGCGCCGCCGGGGCATATCCAGCGGCAAAAAATCTCGATGGTGCCGCTGCAAACCTTTCTCAGCGGCACCAGTTGGCCAGTGTACGGCGATGATCCCAGGAGCCTCGATAAACAGAAAGTCTTCAGCGTGACGCCGCTACGCCAGGGCGGGGAGTTGCGCGGTTATTTGTATATCATCCTACAGGGCGAAGAGTTTAACTCGCTAGCAGAAATGGCGTGGCACAAGGCGCTTTGGAGCACGGCGATGTGGTCCTTACTGCTGGTGGCGAGCTTCGCCCTGCTGGCGGGGCTGCTGGTCTGGTACTGGGTGACGCGACCGGTGAAACGGCTAACGGCGGAGGTTTCCGGGCTGGAACAGGACAGTATCAGCGCGATCAAGCAACTGGCGGCACAAACGCCCGAACCCGGATCACGGGACGAAGTCACTCAGTTGCGCAATACCTTTATTGAACTGGCGCGCCAGATTACGTCTCAGTGGGACAAACTGGCCGACAGCGACCGCCAGCGCCGGGAATTTATCGCCAATATCTCTCACGATTTGCGCACGCCGCTGACATCGTTACTGGGCTATCTCGAAACTCTGTCGCTGAAGTCATCTACTCTGACTACCGAACAGCATCAGCAATATCTGGCGACGGCGCTGCGGCAGGGACAAAAAGTGCGTCATCTTTCGCAGCAACTCTTTGAGCTGGCCCGGCTGGAGCACGGTGGCATCAAACCGCAGCGCGAGCGTTTTGCGATGGCGGAGCTGATCTCTGACGTGGCGCAGAAATTTGAGCTGACCGCGCAGACGCGCCAGCTTCGGCTGCATATCGACGTGCCGGGACGGTTACCGTTGGTATTTGCTGATGTGTCGATGATCGAGCGAGTGGTGACCAATCTGCTGGATAACGCAGTGCGCCATACGCCATCGGGGGGGGATATTCGGCTGTCGGTGTGGCAGGAAAATGAGCAGTTGCAGGTTGAAGTCACCGACAGCGGGCCTGGGATTGAAGCGTCATTGCGTGATGAACTGTTCCAGCGGCCTTCCGCGCTGAGCCAGCAGGCGTCTCGGGAAAATCGCGGCGGGCTGGGGTTGTTGATTGTGAAGCGGATGCTCGAATTGCACGGAGGCGGGATTTCTTTGCAGGATTTTGAACCGGGGGCGAAGTTCAGGTTCTACGTTCCGCTCTAAGAGATGTCGGGTGGCGGCTGCGCCTTACCCGACCTA
The DNA here is from genome assembly GCF_002922995.1 of Lelliottia sp. 7254-16. NCBI lineage: Bacteria > Pseudomonadati > Pseudomonadota > Gammaproteobacteria > Enterobacterales > Enterobacteriaceae > Lelliottia > Lelliottia sp. 7254-16. The sequence goes on along the minus strand of NZ_PQVS01000003.1, from coordinate 181,388 downwards.
CAAAAACCTCAATTCCGGTTTATGTGCCGTTGTATGAAATGCCGGGTGGCGCTTACGCTTACCCGGCCTACAATAACCCCGATCCCGTAGGCCGGGTAAGGCGTAGACGCCACCCGGCACAATCATGCAATGTTACTGCGGGAACCACTGGTCGCTAATTTTCTGATACGTACCGTCGGTTTTAATCGCTTTCAGCGCACCGTTCAGTTTTTCCAGCAGCGCTTTGTTATCCGGACGAACCGCGATACCCAGACCCGTTCCGAAGTACTGCGCGTCAGTCACTTTCTCTGTCGCGGTCCCCAGCTGTGGGTTGGTTTTCAGCCATTCGTTCACCACCGCACTATCACCAAACACGCCATCGATACGGCCATTTTTCAGGTCGATGATTGCGTTCTGGTAGCTGTCATAGGCCACAGTTTTTACTTCAGGATGTTTATCCTGCAGGTATTTCTGGTGCGTGGTGCCATTTTCCATGCCGATGCGTTTGCCTTTCAGCTGATCAAAGGAGGTGTACGCGCCTTTCTTCGCAATCACCACCGCCGAGTTGGCGTAGTACGGGTCGGTAAAGGAGACCTGCTTGCTACGCTCTGGCGTGATGTCCATACCGGAAATCACCGCGTCGTATTTTTTGAATTTCAGAGACGGGATCAGGCTGTCGAACGCGTGGTTGGTGAAGGTACAGTCGGCCTGCATCTGCTTACACAGCGCTTTGGCGAGGTCGATATCGAAACCGACGATCTGGTTGCTGGCATCCAGCGACTCAAACGGCGGATATGTCGCAGATACGCCGAAGTTGATTTTGTCTGCCGCCGATGCGCCAGCGGCGAAGGTTGCCAGTAATGCAGCCAGAACTAACTTTTTCATTTTAATGCTCCCGTCTGTCAATCTTGTCATTATGCGCCGTGTCTCCGGCATGGACGTACAATGCCAGTTAATGAATTTGTATGCAATAAATATGATTAAGTATTTTTATCTGAATAAAAAAAACGGGCAGTCGTTAGACTTACCCGTTTTAATGATGCACTGATTATGCAGTTAGTTTCGACGCTCAAAGGCCAGCGCTTTGCTTTCGATAACACGCATCAGCAGCGTCAGCAGGCCGTTGACGACCAGATAAACCAGGCCGGCAGCGCCAAAGACCATGACATCATAGGTGCGTCCGTACAGCAGTTGGCCGTGACCCATGACTTCCATCAGTGTGATGGTGTAGGCCAGTGAGGTACTTTTAAACACCAGCACCACTTCGTTGGAATACGACGAAAGCGCGCGTTTAAAGGCATACGGCAGCAGGATTGCCAGCGTGTCTTTCTTGCTCATGCCCAGCGCACCGCAGGACTGCCATTGCCCTTCCGGAATGGCGCGGATCGCACCATAAAACAGCTGAGTGGTATAGGCGGCGCTGTTCAGCGACAGCGCAATCAGTGCGCACAGCCAGGGTTCAGACAGCAGATGCCAGATGACCGGATAGTTCTGCAGCGACGGGAACTGGCCCGGGCCGTAGTAAATCAGGAAGATCTGCACCAGCAGCGGCGTGCCGGTAAACAGGGTGATATAGGCGCGAACAATCCACACCAGTACCGGCGTTTTCAGCGTCAGAACAATGGTGAAAAAAAGCGCCAGAATGAGAGCCACCACGATGGACGCCACGGTCAGCGTCAGGCTGGTATGAAGCCCTTTCATCAGCTCCGGTAAGTATTCAAGCATCAGCCTGGTCTCCGTTCAAAACGCGTTGCGCGCAGGTCAATACGTTTAAGAACGTACTGGCTCAGCAACGTGATCACCAGGTAGATAGCCGCCGCAACAATATACCAGGTAAAAGGCTCCTGGGTGCGGGTGGCGATGCTTTTGGTTTGCAGCATTAAATCGTTGACGCTAATCAGGCTGACCAGCGCGGTATCTTTCAGCAGCACCAGCCACTGATTACCCAGCCCCGGCAGGGCATGACGCCACATCTGCGGCATCACCAGACGGAAGAAGATCGCTGCTTTAGATAACCCCAGCGCCTGGCCGGATTCCCACTGACCGACGGGCACCGCTTTCAGCGCGCCGCGCAGCGTCTGGGACGCATAGGCGGAATAGAGCAGGGAGAGGGCGATTACACCGCACAGGAACGGGCTGACGTCGAAGTTCTCAATCTGCATTTGCACCGGAATCTGCGCAAAGCCGAGATTAATCGTGAAGCCGTCCGATAGCATCAGCAGCAGCTGTGAGGAACCGAAATAGATAAACAGGACCACCAGGATTTCCGGCAGCCCACGCAGAACGGTCACCAGCGCCGAGCCTGTCCATGCGATGGGACGCCATTTGGCTGACTCCCACACCGCAAAGATCATCGCCAGCACCAGGCCGATTATGAGTGCACAAACGGCAAGGCCGACGGTCATCCCGGCGGCGCTTGCTAATGGAAAAAGTTCGTTCATCAGCTCTTACTTCTGGAACCATTTGGAATAGATGGTCTGGTAAGTACCGTCTTTTTTCACTTTATCCAGGGCAGTATTGAGTTTCTGCTGCAGGTCGGTGTTGCCCTGACGAACCGCGATACCCAGACCGGTGCCGAAGTAATCTTTGTCTGTCACTTTATCGCCGATAGCGGCCAGTTTCGGTTCCGCTTTCAGCCACTCGGTCACCACGGCAGTGTCACCGAACACCGCATCAATACGACCATTCTGCATATCCAGCTTGGCGTTCATGTAGCTGTCGTAAGGCACAACAGTGATTTCCGGGTGCTTATCGGTAATGAATTTCTGGTGCGTGGAGCCGTTCTGCATCCCGACTTTTTTGCCTTTCAGCGCGGCGATATCGGCAATTTTGCCTTTCTGGCCGACGAACAGGGCCGAGTTTTCATAGTACGGCTGGGTGAACAGCACCTGCTTTTCACGCTCAGGAGTGATGTCCATTCCGGAAATCACCGCGTCAAAACGACGGAACTTCAGGCTTGGGATCAGGCTGTCGAACGCCTGGTTGGTGAAAGTGCAGGTGGCGTCGATCTCTTTGCAGAGTGCGTTCGCTAAATCCACGTCGAAGCCCACAATCTTATTGCTGGCGTCCATGGATTCAAACGGAGGGTAAGACGCTTCCATGGCAAAACGAATCGTCTGTGCTGCGGTAGCGGAAAGGCTGACGCTGGCAAGCAGCGCGGCTATCAGTACTTTTTTCATTGTCATTTTCCCTAACACATCAGTGAGATAAATAGTTTTTAAAGGCGTCGGTTTGCGGGGCGGCAAAGCAGCTCGCATCACCTTGTTCAACAATATGACCGTTTTCCATGTACACCACGCGGCTGGCGGTTTTACGCGCCACTTCCACTTCATGGGTGACGATCACCTGTGTGATATTGGTTTCGGCCAGTTCGCGGATAATGCTGACGATCTGGGCGGTAATCTCAGGGTCCAGCGCGGCGGTTGGCTCATCGAACAGCAGAACCTGCGGTTCCATCATCAGCGCGCGGGCAATGGCGACACGCTGCTGCTGGCCACCTGAAAGGTGCAGCGGATAGCGATCGCTGTACGGTTTTAAGCGCAGACGTTCAAGCAGTTTTTCGGCACGCGCCAGCGCCTGATCTTTGCTTAAACCCAGCACGCGGCAGGGCGCTTCAATCAGGTTTTGCTGCACGGTCAGATGCGGCCAGAGATTATATTGCTGAAACACCATGCCGACGTTCTGACGCAAATCGCGAATCGCTTTATCAGAAGGGGCTTTGGCGAAATCGAAATGATTCCCGGCGATTTCAAGCTGGCCGGAACGTGGCATTTCAAGCAGATTGAGGACGCGCAGCAGTGAGCTTTTGCCTGCACCGCTTGGGCCAAGCAAAACCAGCGTTTCGCCCTCAGGGCAGTTCAGCGTGATGTCGAACAGCGCCTGGTGTGCGCCGTAAAAGCAGTTAATGCCGTTTAGTTGAATACTCATCGGGGCAGTCTTTACTCATCCAGGCAATCTATAGCAATTGAAGCCGCAGATAGTACCGTTGACAGAATAGTTATGCAATATTTATGCGTTAAAAGTTAAATATAAACCGTATCCATGTATAAACATAGCACAAAATCTCGTGCGGTCTTGGGGCCGAGAATAAATGTCGGCATTCCTCACGAAATGCCGCACATTTTACGGGGGAAACTTTTCTGAACTAACGATTCTCAATCGACTGACGCAGCGTACCGGCAGGGGCATGGACGCTGCCGCCAAGATAGCGAACGTCGTCAATAGCCCAGCACTGGCCCTCACGGATCATCAGCACTTCATCCTGCCAGGTCTGGCTGCCCTGGGTCAGTTTGACCCGCAGCGGAATATTGCGTGCGTCGGTGTTCGGGATGGTGGAGGCGCTGGAGACCTCGGCGCTGTCTGGCGGCGTGGTACGGCTGGAGAACGGATCGGATTTAAGCAGCGTATTGTGCTGCGGATCGCGTGAAGCGTCGTTCAGCAGCTTCGCCAGATTGTCACTCAGGTACGGGCGCAGGGCCGTGAGATCGCTGCTCTTGTGTGAAATACGGTAATCATAGAACTGTTGCGCGACGGCATCAGGGCCGCCGTCAATGCACGGACCGCTGCGTGTCCCGATGTCCTTAAAAGCAGGCGTCACCGTGGTGGTGCAGGCGCTGAGCAGCAGCGCGCACGGCACTAAAAGCGTCAAAGCAGAATAGCGCATGTTGATTTCCTTAATGATTAACTATCCTTTCAATAATAGCGTAACGAACCGATAATGCTGTTCAACCGTTACGCTAAGGCATTGAACGCTAAAGAGGGAGATAAATTATGCAATTTTCCACAACCCCGACGCTGGAAGGACAACCGATTGTAGAGTATTGCGGCGTCGTGACCGGTGAAGCGATTCTTGGTGCGAATATTTTCCGCGACTTTTTCGCCGGTATTCGCGACATCGTCGGTGGGCGTTCGGGTGCCTATGAGAAAGAGCTGCGCAAAGCGCGCGAAATCGCCTTTAAAGAGCTGGGCGAGCAGGCTAAAGCGCTGGGCGCAGATGCGGTCGTTGGCATTGATATCGACTACGAAACGGTCGGGAAAGACGCCAGTATGCTGATGGTGAGCGTCAGCGGCACCGCGGTGAAAACGCGCCGATGAAACGCGCATTATCGACACTCCTGCTGGCGCTATTGCTGGCAGGCTGCGCAGAAAAAGGGATTGTTGATAAAGGTGCCTATGAGCTGGATACGCGCCATCAGGCGCAGGCAGCGTATCCGCGCATCAAAGTGCTGGTGATCCACTACACTGCCGATGATTTTGACAGCTCGCTGGCGACGCTCACGGATAAAAACGTCAGCTCGCACTATCTCATTCCGGCCAAACCCCCTGAGCCTTCCGGCAAACCGCGCATCTGGCAGCTGGTGCCGGAGAAAGATTTAGCCTGGCATGCAGGCATCAGTTTCTGGCGCGGAACCAATCGTATCAACGATACCTCGATCGGCATTGAGCTGGAAAACCGTGGCTGGCAAAAATCGAACGGTGAGAAAACCTTTACGCCATTTGAACCGGCGCAAATTGCGGCGCTGATCCCACTTGCCAAAGACATTATCGCCCGCTACGACATCAAACCGGAAAACGTGGTCGCCCACTCGGATATCGCCCCGCAGCGCAAAGACGATCCCGGCCCGCTGTTCCCGTGGAAAATGCTGGCCCAGCAGGACGTCGGTGCGTGGCCCGATCCCGCGCGTGTGACGTTTTATCTCAACGGAAAGTCGAAGTATGAGCCGGTAGATACGACAACACTGCTCGATCTACTGACGCGTTACGGCTATGAAGTGCCGGAAAACAGCACTGCCGCGCAGCAAAAACGGGTGATTATGGTCTTCCAGATGCACTACCGTCCCGAGCTCTGGAACGGTATTGCCGATGCTGAAACGCTGGCGATTGCCGAAGCGTTACTGGAGAAGTACGGGCAGGGGTGATCAGCGGTGCAGTTTGCCGTGATCGCGCAGCCACGCCGCCGTGCGCACGATCCCTTCGTCGAGGGTGACGATCGGCTGATAGCCTAACTCGGTCTCGGCACGCGTGGTATCCAGCGTAAAATCAAAGTTCAGCTTTGAGACGCCGTAGTGCGTCAGGGCCGGTTCTTTCGCCGATTTGTTGCCAAAGCGTTCCATGCTGCGGGCGATCATGTCTAGCATAGGGTACGGCACGGAACGGATGCGGCAGTGAATGTTCAGCTCATCGATCAGGCGCTGGACGATACTGCGCAACGTTTGCGGTTCGCCGTTGGTGATGTTGTAGGCGCGACCGGAGACCAGGTGATCGCACTCGGTCTGGCTGGCGAGCCACATCGCGTGAACCGCATTTTCGTAATAGGTCATATCCACCAGCGCATCGCCGCCGCGCGGCAACAGCACGCTGCCGTAGTGGTGCATCATCTGCGCCAGACGCGGGATAAACACCTTATCGTGCGGACCAAACAGACTCTGCGGACGCAGAACGGTAAAACGGGTATGCGGGTTAGACTGCGCGAGCAGATCGATCACCTCTTCGCTGGCGGCTTTGCTGCGCGCAAACTCGCAGGCGAAACGCGCCGGGCGGAAATCTTCCTGGATATCGCGATGGTGGTGATAGTCAAAATAGAGCGACGGGGAGGAGATATGCACGAAGTTGCGCACGCCCCAGGCCACGGCCCATTCGCCGAGACGGCGGGTGGCGCGCACGTTGGCGAGATCAAACGCTTGCTGAGTGCCCCACGGAGAAGTAAAGCTGGAGCAGTGCCACAGTGTATCGATACCGGCGAGCATGGCTTTGGCTTGCGAAGAAACCAGCTCCGTCAGATCGGCGTGGATAAATTCCGCGCCCATTTTTTGCAGGAGTTTACCCATCGCTTCGTTACGACCGGTGGCTCTGACGCTGATGCCTTTCTGACGCAAAAACTCGACCGCATTTCGACCTAAGCCGCTGGTGGCGCCGGTAACCAGTACCTTCATATCAATCCACTGTGTTGAAAAGAATTTCGTGCGCATTCTTCCGTGAATTACGTCATGTTGCAATGGGAAAGGTGAAAGAATCAGAGGATTAATCAGACTTTTTCCGTCATTCCTTCTGCAAGATGCGCAATACGCTTCGCCATACCCCGGAAGATGAACAGATGCGCCGGGATCATAAATAGCCAGTAGAACAGCCCTGGCATTCCGTGTGGGTGCCACCAGGCGCGAACGTCCAGCTCGCGATGATCGCCTTTGTCCTTCAACGTAAAGCATAGCCGACCCAGGCCTGGCGCTTTCATCCCGAACAGCAACGCCAGCTGTTTTTCCGGCTCGACGATAATCACCTTCCAGCTGTCGACGTTATCACCCGTCTGCAAATACGGATGGGCAGGACGGCCTTTGGCCAGCTTATGCCCGACCAGCAGATCCATCATCCCACGCGTCGTCCAGAGAATATTGCCGAAGAAATAGCGCTCTTTGCCGCCGATCTGGTTGATGACTTCCCACAGCGCGGCGAGGCTGGCGGTGGTTTTCACGGTGCAACCGGCCTGCTTCGGATAATAACCGTATTCCGGCCGCCAGCGGGCAAAGGCCTGAGCGTCATACCCCCAGTCGCTGGAGTTGGCCAGTTTTTCTTCTTCCTTAAGCGTATCGCGTACAGCGTCGTCGAAGCGGATCAGATCCTGCGGAATCAGTGCCCGCAGCTCGCGGTCGTCGGCCAGCAGATCGTGTTTCAGCCCCTGGATCAGCGCCTTGGCGGTGGTCGGTGGAACCGAAGTGATCACATTCAAAAACCACACCGAAATCCAGCTGGTGGGGAAGGGAATGGGTACCAGCCAGCGACGGCGGCCGCTGACGGTCATAAAGTGCTCGAATTGTTCCTGATAGCTCAGGACTTCCGGCCCGGCGGCTTCCAGCACCCGGTGGTTTTCTGTCGGATGATTCAGCAGCTCGACCAGATAGTGCAGCAGGTTTTCCAGCGCAATCGGCGTGGTGCGCGAGCGTACCCAGCGCGGTGGCGTGAGCACCGGCAGGTTATAAACCATATCGCGCATCACTTCGAAGGCCGCAGAACCGGCGCCGACGATAATGCCTGCCCGCAGTTCCGTCACCGGAATCCCCGCGCTGCGCAGCATTTCGCCCGTCAACTGACGGGCGCGCAGATGGTCGGACTGTTCGTTTTCCGGCGCCTGGAGCGAGCTGAGAAAAATGACCTGCTTCACCGGCGTCTGGAGCAGCGCATCGCGCACGTTCAGTGCAACCTGGCGCTCATGAGCGATAAAGTCGCCGACTTCGCCCATGCTGTGTACCAGATAATAGAGCGTATCGACGCCCTCCAGCAGCGCGGGCAGCGCCTTTGGCCAGTTAAGATCGACCGTATGGCAGGTGACGTTAGGCAGGTTAAGTTTTTCCAGGCGTTCCACATTACGTGCCGCTGCCAGCACCTGATGTCCGTGCTGGCTGAGCGCCGTCGTCAGATGTTGACCGATATACCCACTGGCGCCGAGCACCAGAATTCGTTGCGACACGTCGTGCTCCTTAACGCTGTAAAAAGGCCTGCCAGTGTTTCACCACTTCCGCCAGCTGTTCGCGGCTCACGTCGAGATGCATCACCAGACGCACAATCGGTGAGGCATTCATCAGCACGCCGCGTGCTTTCATAAATTCGCCCAGCGCTGCCGCATTTTCTTCGCCGACGCGTACAAACAGCATATTGGTGTCGTGGCGCATCACGTCCGCGCCAATCTCGCGCAGTTGCGTCGCCATCCAGGCGGCGTTGTCGTGATCGTCTTTTAGGCGGGCGACATTATTTTTCAGAGCGTACAGTCCGGCTGCCGCCAGAATCCCGGCCTGACGCATTCCGCCGCCGGTCATTTTACGCCAGCGGTTGGCGCGCTTGATGTACTCCGCATTCCCGACCAGCAGCGAGCCAACCGGCGTTCCCAGCCCTTTCGACAGGCAGATGGTGAACGAGTCGCAATATTGGGTGATCTCTTTCAGCTCGCAGCCGTATTCCACCACGGCGTTAAAAATACGCGCGCCGTCGACGTGCAGACAGAGTTTGCGCTCGCGGGTGAACTCCCACGCGTCTTTCAGATACTCACGCGGCAGCACTTTGCCGTTGTGGGTATTTTCCAGACTCAGCAGTTTGGTGCGAGCAAAGTGAATATCGTCGGCTTTGATTTTGGCCGCCACTTTATCCAGCGGAAGGGAGCCGTCAGCGGCGGCGTCGATAGGCTGCGGCTGAATGCTGCCGAGCACTGCCGCACCACCGGCTTCGTACAGATAATTATGTGCGCCCTGGCCGACGATGTACTCTTCGCCGCGCTCGCAGTGGCTGAGCAATGCCACTAGATTGGCCTGCGTGCCAGTCGGCAGGAACAGCGCCGCCTCTTTGCCGCTTAATTCGGCGGCGTAGCGCTGAAGTTCATTGACGGTAGGATCGTCTCCGTAAACGTCATCCCCGACCGGGGCGGCCATCATCTCTTCGAGCATGGCGCGACTCGGACGGGTAACGGTATCACTGCGTAAATCAATCATGGCATTTCCCTATTATTTAAAGGCAATGCCGACTGTTTTACCTGAGCCAGTTGGTTTTTGCCAGTTCGATAACCTCGTCGCCGCGCCCGCTGATAATGGCGCGCAACATATACAGGCTAAAGCCTTTGGCCTGCTCCAGTTTGATCTGCGGCGGGATAGCCAGTTCTTCTTTGGCGACCACCACGTCCACCAACACCGGGCCGTCGATAGAGAAAGCGCGTTGCAGCGCTTCGTCGACGTCCGCCGCTTTTTCCACGCGGATACCAGTAATGCCGCAGGCTTCGGCGATCTTCGCAAAATTGGTGTCGTGTAGTTCGGTGCCGTCCGTAAGGTATCCACCGGCTTTCATCTCCATCGCCACAAAACCTAACACGCTGTTATTAAACACCACGATTTTCAGCGGAAGCTTCATCTGCACCACCGAGAGGAAATCGCCCATCAGCATACTGAACCCGCCGTCACCGCACATCGCGACGACCTGTCTTTCCGGTGCAGTGGCTTGTGCGCCCAGCGCCTGCGGCATGGCGTTGGCCATTGAGCCGTGGTTGAACGAGCCAATCAGGCGGCGTTTGCCGTTCATCTTCAGATAGCGTGCCGCCCAGACGGTGGGCGTCCCGACATCGCAGGTGAAAATGGCGTCGTCAGAGGCGAAATGACTGATCTGTTGGGCGAGGTACTGCGGGTGAATGGCTTTCTCGCTCGGTTTGGCGAGATCGTCCAGCCCTTTGCGTGCGTCACGATAGTCGCTGAGCGCCTTGTCGAGGAACTTGCGATCGGTTTTCTCCTCCAGATGCGGGAGTAGCGCGGCAAGCGTCGATTTGATATCCCCGATCAGCGCCATGTCGACTTTACTGTGCGCGCCGATGCTGCCGGGATTAATGTCGATCTGAATGATTTTGGCATCACTTGGGTAGAATGCACGATAGGGGAACTGGGTGCCGAGCAGCACCAGGGTGTCGGCGTTCATCATGGTGTGGAACCCGGATGAGAAACCAATCAGGCCGGTCATCCCGACATCGTAAGGGTTATCGTATTCCACATGCTCTTTACCGCGCAGGGCGTGAACAATCGGCGCTTTAATTTTTCCGGCAAATTCCACTAACTCTTTATGCGCCCCCGCACAGCCGCTGCCGCACAGCAGGGCAATATTGCTGGAGTAGCGCAGGAGTTGCGCCAGTTTTTTCAGCTCCTCTTCCGCCGGTATGACGACCGGCTGCGGCGCGTGATACCAGTGGGTACTTGCGCCCTCCGGCGCGGCTTTGAGCGCCACGTCACCCGGCAGCACCACCACCGACACGCCGCGATTAAGGATCGCTTTACGCATGGCGATGGCCATCACCTGCGGGATCTGCTCCGGCGTGGAGACCAGTTCGCAATAGTGGCTACATTCACGGAACAGCTCCTGCGGATGCGTCTCCTGAAAATAGCCGCTGCCGATTTCGCTCGACGGAATATGCGCCGCTATCGCCAGCACCGGAACGTGGTTGCGATGGCAGTCGAACAGACCGTTAATCAGATGCAGGTTGCCCGGCCCGCACGAGCCAGCGCACACCGCCAGTTCGCCCGTCAGCTGCGCTTCAGCACCTGCGGCAAAGGCCGCCACCTCTTCGTGACGGGTCGGCATCCAGTCAATGGTGCCCATTCGGTTGAGGCTGTCGCTTAAACCGTTCAGAGAATCGCCGGTGACGCCCCAGATGCGTTTAACGCCAGCCTGTTCCAGGGTTTTTGCCACGTAAGCCGCTACGGTCTGTTTCATGGTTGTCCATCTCCGTTTTTGTGATAACGCTTACAAGCTTAGAAGAAACTGGCGGTTATGCCTGAATAATCCCCCTGATAAATAGTGACTTTCTTTGTGCAACAATTCGACATATTCTGATTGAACCTCGGGTGAAAACAGGAATCATTTCAAATGGTTAAATCATTGTTAATTGCTGTTAATAAAACGCTAACTCACGACGATTTCGGCAAGCTGTTATTACGTCTGGCGGTCGGCGGACTGATGCTGTTTCACGGTTTGCACAAGCTGTTTGGCGGTGTGGGATTTATCAGCGGGATGCTGGTGGAGAAAGGGTTACCGGGGTTTATCGCCTATGGCGTGCTGATTGGTGAGGTGGTGGCGCCGATTCTGATCGTGCTGGGGATCCTCACGCGTCCGGCGGCGCTGGTGCTGGCGTTTACCATGATTGTGGCGTGGCTGATGGTGGGAACCGGCAAAACCTTCGCGCTGGATGCAGTCGGGGCCTGGGCGATTGAAAGCCTGGTCTATTTCTTCATCGGCGCGCTGGCCGTGGCGTTTATGGGGGCAGGGCGGTATGCGCTGGCGCGGGATCCGGCCTGGCGTTAAGAATAAAAAAATGCCCGGTGGCGCTGACGCTTACCGGGCCTACAGGTTTGTGCGATACCGCAGGCCGGGCAAACGTAGTGCCGCCCGGCGCAGTTCGCAAAGAGTTATGCCAGAACCAAATCACCTTGCGGATGGCATGAACATGCCAGCACGTAACCCTCGGCAATTTCCGCGTCCGTCAGCGTCATGGTGCTGCTGACAGAATACTCGCCGGAAACCACTTTCGTTTTACAGCAACCGCACACGCCCGCGCGACAGGCCGCCACTACCGGAACCTTATTGCTTTCCAGGGCTTCCAGCAGCGTGGTGCCGACACGCCCGAAGAAGGTCTGCGCAGGCTGCAGTTTGGTGAATTTCACCCCGCTGGTTGCCGCTTCTGCCACTGGCGTAAAGAACTGCTCTTTAAAGAAGCGGGTCACGCCGAGCGCTTTCACCTCTTTCTCCACGATCTCCATATACGGCGCAGGGCCGCAGGTCATCACGGTGCGCGACGCAATATCCGGCAAGCTTTGCAGCAGTTCGCGGCTTAGGCGTCCCGCCACAAAACCGTGAGTGGCGTTGTTTTCTGCCACCAGAGTGACCGGATAATGGCGCCACTCGTCGGCAAAAATGACATCTTCCGGCGAACGAACGCTGAAGATTACCTGTACGTCAGCCTGCGGGCGGTTCTTCGCCAGCCAGCGACGCATCGACATCACCGGCGTCACGCCGCAACCTGCCGCCAGCATCAGGAATTTATCGTCGGCTTTGTCGTCGCAAACGAAATCCCCCTGCGCGTCGGAGAGCCACAGATAATCCCCGCGCTTCACCTCGTTGGTCAGCCACTGAGAGCCCGCACCGTCATCGATCCGCCGCACGGTGAGCGTGATGTATTCACTCACGCCCGGCGTTGAGGAGAGGGTGTAGGCGCGCAAGGTGTCCGCTGAATTGCGGACACTGACCAGCGCATACTGACCGGCGCGATACGGGTAAAAATCATGGCACAGCAGCGACAGCGTCCACACATCCGGCGTCTCCTGATGGATGTGATGAACCTGCATCCGCCACGGGCATTGTGAGGTTGGCATCGTCATGAAAAACTCCTTACGCGCTCAGCAGTTGCTGCATGTCTTCTTCTACGGTGGTCACGGAACGCAGACCAAATTTCTCGTTCAGCACGGCCAGCAGATCCGGGGTCAGGAAGCCTGGCGCCGTCGGGCCGGTGACAATGTTGGTCACGCCGAGTGACAGCAGCGTCAGCAGGATCACGATTGCTTTCTGCTCGAACCATGAAAGCACCAGCGACAGCGGCAGATCGTTCACGCCGCAGCCCAGTTTCTCGGCAAGCGTCACAGCCAGAATGATCGCCGAGTAGGCATCGTTACATTGACCAGCATCGATCAGGCGCGGCAGGCCTTCGATATCGCCGAAGTCCAGTTTATTGAAGCGGTATTTACCGCACGCCAGAGTCAGGATCAGGCAGTCGTGCGGAACGCTGGTCGCAAAGTCAGTGAAATAGTTACGTTCTCCGCGCGCGCCGTCGCAGCCGCCGACCAGGAAGATGTGGCGCAGCTTTTCACGGCTCACCAGGTCGATCAGGGAATCCGCTGCACCGAGCAGGGTTTCGCGGCCAAAGCCGACGGTAATCAGGTGTTCGATTTCGCTGAACGGGAAGCCTGCCATCTGCTGTGCCTGGGCAATAATCGGGGCAAAATCATCGCCTTCAAGGTGGCTCACGCCCGGCCAACCGACGATGCTGCGGGTCCAGATACGATCGTCATACGCGCCCACGGTCGGATCGATGATGCAGTTTGAGGTCATCACAATAGGGCCAGGGAAGCGGGCGAACTCGACCTGCTGGTTCTGCCAGCCGCTGCCGTAGTTCCCGATCAGATGTTTGAATTTACGCAACTCCGGATAGCCGTGGGCAGGCAGCATTTCGCCGTGGGTGTAGACGTTTACGCCCGTGCCTTCGGTCTGTTGCAACAGGTTATAGAGATCTTTCAGATCGTGACCGGAAATCAGAATGCATTTCCCGGCAGTGGCTTTAACGTTGACCTGCGTAGGTGTCGGATGGCCGTAGGTGCTGGTTTCGCCCGCATCCAGAATGCTCATCACTTTGAAGTTCATCTGGCCGATTTCCATGGAACACTCGAGCAGAGCGTTCATATCGGAAGGCCAGGTGCCGAGCCACGCCATGATTTTGTGGTACTGGGCGTAGATATCGTTGTCGTACTGACCGAGAACGTGGGCGTGTTCCATATAGGCCGCCGCACCTTTAAGGCCGTACAGGCACAGCAGGCGCAGGCCGAGAATGTTTTCGCCGATTGCTGCTTTATCTTTGTTCGGGGTGAATTCCGCGGCCTGACGCTGCAGTTCGCCCAGATCGTCGCTCACCAGTTGCAGACTGGCCATTGGGTTATTCACGGTAGCGTTGGCATCAGCTTGCAGGCTTTGTGCTTTCAGCGCTTCGCGCAGGGCGATAGCTTCGCGGGCGTAACCGACGATACGCGGTGAATCGAAGTTAACGTTAGTCAGCGTCGAGAAAAATGCGCGCGGGGCGAAGTTGTCAATGTAGTGATCGACAATGCCGTATTCGCGCGCTTTTGCCGCCCAGGCGGACAGGCCTTGCAGGGCGGCAATCAGCAGATCTTGCAGGTCAGACGTTTCGGCGGTTTTCCCGCACATGCCCTGCGCGTAGGAGCAGCCGTTGCCGGCTGGGGTACGGATGGTTTGTTCACATTGCACACAAAACATAATGACACCTGTTAAAGTTATATTTGATATACATGTTTAAGGTTATGCTTGTGGATGCGCAGAGAAAAGGCCTTTCTGCTACAAAGTAAAGGGAGATTGATTTAACGCAATTTTGGCGGCAGAGACCTACCGCCAGAGAGGTATTACGCGGAGAACAGCGCCATCAGGATTGGCACCAGCAGGCTCAGGATAAAACCGTGTACGATGGCGGCAGGGACCAGTTCCAGACCGCCTGAGCGTTGCAGGACAGGTAGCGTAAAGTCCATCGACGTTGCGCCACACAGGCCGAGCGCCGTGGAGCGGCTTTTGCGCACCAGGCCAGGAATTAACATGATGGCGATAAGCTCGCGACCCAGATCGTTAAAGAACGCCGCGCTGCCGATCACCGGGCCGAACGATTCGGTCATTAAAATACCGGACAGAGAATACCAGCCAAAACCAGAGGCCATTGCCAGCCCAGTTTTGAGCGGCAGATCGAGAATAAAGGCGTTAATGACGCCGCCAATGAGCGAACTGCCGACGACAACTACCGCGACGATCATACCGCGGCGATTTAAAACAATTTGCTTAAGCGTCATCCCATTGTTACGTAATTGGATACCAATCAGGAATAACAGGAAGATCAGGGTATATTCACTGGCTTCGGTGGCGTGCTGTAAAAAAGCTAAACCGGTCAGGCCCAGTAAAAAGCCGAGTACCACCACGCCGCATAATTTTAATGACTCCAGCGCCATTGCAATTCGTGAAGGCAATTTTTCCTGCTGGTGGTGATTTTTCCACGGCAGTGAGCGCTCAAGCCAAAATAGCGCAGCAATATTGCACAGCAGAATAACCACAATAGTCACAACAGAATAATGAAGGATAGAGAGTAAATTGGCGGCCAGGTTATCCAGGAAGGCGAGGCTTATTCCCATGAAAAACAGGATCACGTAAACAATCCAGCTCAGAAAGCGATTAATGAGTTTTAATGCCGACGCATGACGAAGGGGAATAAGGTAGCCCACTACCAGCGGCAGTAGAATGATTAAGAGTCCTGAAAACATGAACAGCCGGGTCCTTTTTTGAATGTCCGAATCGCGCGTGTGACACTACCCAATTCCGGCTGCGCAGTCAAAGAGACAATCGGTGCGGCCTGATGCCCTCATCCCGGCCCTCTCCCATAGGCAGAGGGAGAAAACATAAAAAACGGCGACCGAAGTCGCCGTTTTGCATTTACCTTGTGCACAATCTATCAGTCGCGTTTTTCCAGCAGCGTACGGTACAGCAGGCCGCCGAGGATACCGCCAACAATCGGCATCACCCAGAACAACCACAGCTGCTGCAGTGCCCAGCCACCCTGGAAGATCGCCACTGCGGTGCTACGTGCAGGGTTAACAGAAGTATTGGTCACCGGAATGCTGATCAGGTGAATCAGGGTCAGTGCCAGGCCGATAGCAATCGGTGCAAAACCGGCTGGAGCGTGTTTATCTGTTGCACCGTGAATCACCAGCAGGAAGCCAGCGGTCAGGACAATTTCAATCACAATCGCCGACAGCATAGAGAAACCGCCCGGCGAATGTTCGCCATAGCCGTTAGAAGCAAAGCCGCTTGCTGCTGCGTCGAAGCCTGCTTTACCGCTGGCCACCACGTACAGTACCGCTGCTGCAATAATGCCGCCAACCACCTGCGCAATAATATAGCCAATCACATCTTTCGCCGGGAAACGACCGCCTGCCCACAGACCTAATGTGACCGCCGGGTTAAAGTGGCCGCCGGAAATATGGCCCACGGCAAAGGCCATAGTTAATACGGTTAAGCCAAAAGCTAAGGCCACGCCCGCGAAACCAATACCTAATTCCGGGAATGCTGCTGCCAGAACGGCGCTACCACAACCACCAAACACCAGCCAGAATGTGCCGAAGCACTCCGCTGCTAATTTTCTAAACATAACCACCTCGTTAATTTCCGCGCGCGGTCCTGCGCACGGGCTACTAAATCGCCTAAAGGGGACGACTCAAAGAGCCATTATTTTAAAAACCAACAACACCCCTTCGCCAGTTAAATAAATCTAATTAATTTGATTTATGGCAATGTGATGTTAATCCTTGTTCGGACTGGGCAGAAATAAAGCATAGCCCAATTCAGGATGAGTAGTATCTTATGCTGATTAATATGTTTCAAACGAAAGCCGTGGAGCAAATTCTGATTTTTACCCTCTGCCACATAATAATGGGGAAATGTTAAGGTGTCGTGTCACACCACTGCCCGCTATACTGCTGATAACTTGAAGGAAAAAGTGAGCATTTCACGGGGGATTTATGTTTCTCGAACGTGTGGAGATCGTCGGGTTTCGCGGTATTAACCGTTTATCGTTAATGCTGGAGCAGAACAACGTGCTGATCGGGGAAAACGCCTGGGGTAAATCCAGCCTTCTGGATGCGTTAACCCTGTTGCTTTCGCCGGAAGCAGACCTTTACAGCTTCGTTCGGGAGGACTTTTGGTTTCCGCCGGGCGATATTCAAGGGCGTGAGCACCATCTGCATATCGTTCTGACCTTTCGTGAGCTTGAGCCAGGTCGTCATCGCGTACGGCGCTATCGACCGCTCTCACTCTGCTGGACGGCCTCCGATGATGGCTATCAGCGTATTTTTTACCGTCTTGAAGGCGAGCTGGCAGAAGACGACAGCGTTCTGACCCTGCGCGGATTTATGGATGCCCGTGGGCAATTGATTCCCCTTGAGGATATTGATGCGCTGGCCGGGCATCTGGTGCGCCTGATGCCGGTTTTACGCCTGCGTGATGCGCGCTTTATGCGTCGAATCCGCAACGGTTCGGTTCCCAATCTTCCGGCGGTAGAAGTCACCGCCCGCGAGCTGGATTTTTTAGCCCGCGAACTGGTGGCACGCCCGCAGAATCTGACGGATGGACAGATTCGCCAGGGGCTTTCAGCGATGGTGCAATTGCTGGAGCACTACTTTTCCGAACAGGGTATTTCGCAAACGCACAACCGCCTGATGCGACGTCGCTCGCACGATGAACAACGCAGCTGGCGCTATCTCGATATCATCAACCGCATGATCGACAAACCCGGCGGACGGGCGCATCGGGTGATCCTGCTGGGTTTGTTCTCCACGCTATTGCAGGCGAAAGGCGCGGTGCGTCTGGATCGCGATGCGCGCCCGCTGCTGCTGGTGGAAGACCCGGAAACGCGGCTGCACCCGATCATGCTCTCAGTGGCGTGGCACCTTCTGAATCTGCTGCCGCTTCAGCGCATTACTACCACCAATTCGGGCGAGCTGCTTTCACTGACGCCGGTTGAACATGTCTGTCGCCTGGTGCGTGAATCGTCGCGCGTTACCGCATTTCGTCTGGGGCCGGGGGGATTAAGCCCCGAAGATGGTCGCCGGATTGCGTTTCACATTCGCTTTAACCGCGCGTCGTCGCTGTTTGCCCGCTGCTGGTTACTGGTCGAGGGCGAAACAGAAACCTGGGTGATTAACGAGCTGGCACGTCAGTGCGGTCACCATTTCGACGCGGAAGGGATCAAAGTTATTGAGTTTGCTCAGTCGGGATTAAAACCGCTGATCAAGTTTGCCCGCCGAATGGGCATCGAATGGCATGTACTGGTTGACGGTGACGAGGCCGGGAAAAAATACGCCAGTACCGTGCGCGGCTTGCTGAACAACAATCGGGAAGAGGAGCGCGAGCATCTCACGGAATTACCGGCGATGGACATGGAACACTTTATGTATCGCCAGGGGTTCGGGGATGTGTTTCATCGCGTGGCGATGATTTCGCCGGATGTGCCGATGAATATGCGCCGCGTGATTGCCAAAGCCATTCACCGTTCATCGAAACCGGACCTGGCGATTGAAGTGGCGGCGGAAGCGGGAAGAAGGGGCGTTGAATCGGTACCTACGTTACTGCGCAAAATGTTTTCCCGCGTGCTGTGGCTGGCACGCGGGAAAGCCGATTAATTGCGGGCAGCCTGTTTGACCTGATCGATCAGGCTGTCCAGCAGTTCGTAACGACGGCGATATTCGGAGCGTTTTTTGCTCGCGATCTCTTCCATCGGTTTGCGCGCCATTTCAAGCGGCAGCTGGAAGTGGCCGTTTGCTTTCTGTTCGCCGCCGAGTGAAAGCCAGAAACTGTCGTAATCCGCCAGCAGTTTGCCCTCTTTTTTCTTGCGATAACGCCAGCTGCGATAGATGTGGGTGGCGTTGCTGACGGCCATAATCTGCTCAACCGGGAACACGGACCCCAGGGTCATTGCGGCTTCCAGCAGCAGACGTTTAGGGAACAGGCCGTGGCAGGCTTTCGTTGCGCCCTGGATTAATTCATGCGGCACAAAGGCTTTCGCCCCTTGCAGGCCGCCAATAAATAGCGTCGTTTTCCCTTCGAACGAGCAAAGGGTGAACGTCATTTCGGCCAACACGGTGTTCTGGTGATCGCAAAAGGCCAGCGTCGCTTCCCCCTCTTTGTCGAGGAACGCATCCGCACACAGACGAACAGTAAACTGCTGCTCGTCTTTGCCGGTTAGTGTCAACAACGTGACACCTTGTTTTGATAAGTAACCGTTCATCAGCGTGGCCGGGAGAGCTTTATTCATGGTCTGGTAATGCCAGCCCAGCGCTTCCAGAGTTTTTTGACGGTTCATCGAGACGGACAGCCACGGGCGGTGCAAACGGCACGGAAGCCCCGGCTGAACTTGCAACATTTGCAGTAAACGAGGCTGTTTTGCCAGGCTCGCCAGCAGACGCGCGGTGCTGAACGGTGTCGCCAGTGATCGCACCATAAATTTACGTCGATAGGAGGGGTTTTGCCACGCAAGTCCTGGCGTAAATTCGCCGGATGCAAGGTTTAGAAAAAGCCGCCAGCCGGATTTCGGCAGAGACTGTTGTGAAGACGTTATATCGACGATTGAAGACATGATCATTCCTGGCTTCCTGGACAAGATCTCTATTTCAGCAGGGGTTTAATCAACATCTCGTCAACAAACGATCGGTGAGACAAAAAACGGGGGTTTCGTTGAGGAACAGTTTAGATAGAATCAACGTTTATGATTGCCAGAACATTTATTTGGAATATTTATGAATCTCAAGGGAAAACGCAGGAAGCTGTTTTTGCTGTTGGCCGTTGTCGTGCTGGTGGGCGGTTTCTGGCTCTGGCAGGTATTGAACGCGCCTGTTCCACACTATCAGACGCTGATTGTGCGCCCTGGTGAACTGCAACAAAGCGTGCTGGCGACCGGCAAGCTCGATGCCCTGCGCAAAGTTGACGTGGGTGCGCAGGTCAGCGGTCAGTTAAAAACGCTGTCAGTTGAGATTGGCGACAAAGTGAAAAAAGGCCAGCTTCTGGGGGTGATCGATCCCGAGCAGGCGGAAAACCAGATCCGCGAAGTAGAAGCGACGCTAATGGAATTACGCGCTCAGCGCAGCCAGGCAGAAGCGGAACGCAATCTGGCAAGGGTGACGCTGGGACGTCAGCAGGCGCTGGCAAAAACGCAGGCGGTTTCCCGTCAGGATTTGGATACTGCCAGTACAGAGCTTGCCGTCAAACAGGCGCAGATTGGCACCATTGACGCACAAATCAAACGTAACCAGGCATCACTCGACACGGCGAAAACCAATCTCGATTACACCCGCATTGTGGCTCCGATGGCTGGAGAAGTGACGCAAATTACCACCTTGCAGGGTCAGACAGTGATCGCCGCGCAGCAGGCGCCGAACATTCTGACGCTGGCGGATATGGGCACCATGCTGGTGAAAGCCCAGGTTTCCGAGGCCGACGTTATCCACCTGAAACCGGGGCAGAAAGCCTGGTTTACCGTGCTAGGCGATCCGAATACCCGCTATGAAGGCGTCCTGAAAGATATCCTGCCGACGCCGGAGAAGGTCAACGATGCGATTTTCTATTACGCCCGTTTTGAAGTGCCCAATCCCAAAGGTGTGCTGCGTCTGGATATGACTGCGCAGGTTCACATCCAGCTAACGGGTGTGAAAGATGTGCTCACCGTACCGCTGGCCGCGCTGGGTGAACCGGCAGGTAATAATCGCTACAAGGTGAAAGTGCTGCGCAATGGCGAAACCCGCGAACGTGAGGTCGAAATTGGCGAGCGAAACGATACGGACGTGGTGATCCTTAAAGGCCTGGAAGAGGGTGATGAAGTCGTGACCAGCGAAAGCCTGCCGGGAGCGGCTCAATAATGGCGTTGCTGGAGCTGAACGATATTCGTCGTAGCTATCCTTCCGGGGACGGCGCGGTCGAGGTGCTGAAAGGCATTTCGCTGCGCGTAGAGGCCGGAGAGATGGTTGCTATCGTCGGGGCATCGGGGTCCGGGAAATCGACGCTGATGAACATTCTCGGCTGTCTGGATAAACCGACCAGCGGAACCTATCGCGTGGCGGGAACGGATATTTCGACCCTCGACAGCGATGCGCTGGCAAAACTTCGCCGTGAACATTTTGGATTTATCTTCCAGCGCTACCATCTGCTTTCACACCTGACGGCGGTGCAGAATGTGGAAGTTCCGGCAGTGTATGCCGGTGTGGAGCGTAAAAAGCGTCTTGAGCGCGCTCAGGCTCTGCTGACGCGTCTTGGCCTGGCCGATCGTATTGATTATCAACCATCGCAGCTTTCCGGCGGACAGCAGCAGCGCGTGAGTATTGCGCGAGCGCTGATGAACGGCGGGCAGGTGATTCTGGCCGATGAACCGACCGGAGCGTTGGACAGCCATTCGGGCGAAGAGGTGATGGCGATCCTGCATCAGCTGCGCGATCAGGGGCATACGGTGATTATCGTCACCCACGATCCGCAGGTGGCGGCGCAGGCAGAAAGGATCATCGAAATCCACGATGGCGAACTCATCAGTAATCCGCCTGCAAAGAAAAGCCATGCCGGTATACAGAAAGACATTCTGCCACCCCCGATGGGCTGGGGGCAGTTCGTCAGCGGATTCCGCGAGGCGCTGACGATGGCCTGGCTGGCGATGGTGGCAAACAAAATGCGCACGCTGCTGACCATGCTCGGCATTATTATCGGCATCGCCTCGGTGGTGTCGATTGTGGTGGTGGGCGACGCGGCTAAACAACTGGTGCTGGCGGATATCCGCGCGATTGGCACCAATACCATTGACGTCTATCCGGGCAAAGACTTTGGTGACGACGAGCCGCAAAATCAGCAGGCGCTGAAATACGATGACCTGGTGGCACTGCAAAAACAGCCGTGGGTCAATTCTGCTACGCCTGCGGTGTCGCAAAACCTGCGTCTGCGCTACGGCAATATCGACGTGGCGGCCAGCGCTAACGGCGTAAGCGGCGATTATTTCAACGTCTACGGCATGACCTTCAGTGAAGGCGCAACCTTCAACGCCGAGCAGCTTGCAGGACGGGCGCAGGTGGTGGTGCTAGACAGTAATTCGCGCAAACAGCTATTCCCCAACAAAACCAGCGTGGTCGGGGAGGTGATTCTGGTGGGCAACATGCCTGCAACGGTGATTGGCGTGGCGGAAGAGAAACAGTCGATGTTTGGCAGCAGTAAAATCCTGCGCGTCTGGCTGCCGTACACCACTATTTCCGGGCGAATCATGGGGCAGTCGTGGCTCAACTCGATCACCGTACGGGTGAAGGAAGGCTACGACAGCACCCAGGCCGAGCAGCAGATCGAACGTTTGCTCACTCTGCGTCACGGGAAGAAAGATTTCTTCACCTGGAATATGGACGGCGTCTTGAAAACGGCGGAAAAGACCACACGTACTCTTCAGATGTTCCTGACGCTGGTGGCGGTGA
Organism: Lelliottia sp. 7254-16; assembly: GCF_002922995.1. Classification (NCBI taxonomy): domain Bacteria; kingdom Pseudomonadati; phylum Pseudomonadota; class Gammaproteobacteria; order Enterobacterales; family Enterobacteriaceae; genus Lelliottia; species Lelliottia sp. 7254-16. The sequence goes on along the minus strand of NZ_PQVS01000003.1, from coordinate 159,090 downwards.
TTTCGCTGGTGGTGGGGGGAATCGGGGTGATGAATATCATGCTGGTGTCGGTGACGGAGCGAACGCGCGAAATCGGCATCCGTATGGCGGTCGGTGCGCGGGCCAGCGATGTGCTGCAACAGTTTCTGATTGAAGCGGTACTGGTGTGTCTGGTGGGCGGTGCGTTTGGTATCACGCTGTCGATGCTGATCGCCTTTACGCTGCAGCTGTTTTTACCGGGCTGGGAAATTGGATTCTCACCTTTCGCGCTGCTGACGGCGTTTTTATGTTCGACGGCGACGGGCGTGTTGTTTGGCTGGCTACCGGCCCGCAATGCGGCACGGCTTGACCCGGTAGACGCATTAGCCCGCGAGTAAGTGATTGGTTTTGTAGGCCCGTGCAAGCGTAGCGCCGCCGGGCAACACGCGCTGGAAATAAAAATGCCAGCCGATCGGGCTGGCATTTTGACGACAGGATGTACACAATGAATCAGAGGGCTATGCGACAGCTTCTGCTTCAATGGGCACAATGACGCTGGCATGATTGCCTTTTGGCCCCTGGTGAACATCAAACTGGACCGATTGTCCGGCTTTTAGTGTTCTGTAACCATCCATCTGAATGGTGGAATAGTGCGCGAAGATATCTTCGCCGCCGCCTTCAGGGCAGATGAACCCGAACCCTTTGGCGTTGTTGAACCACTTAACAGTACCCATTTCCATGCTTCGACATCCTTCGTATATCTTATTAAGTAAGATGGAATGAACCGGTGGTGGAGTGGGGGCTGTTCAAAACCTCGCCAACTCACGCTTGTACAATTTAGATAAACCAACCTTCTCGTCAAGTGTCAGGCGCTGGAGTTGGGACAATAATCAACCAAAATTTGAAGCAGTTAACGCTATTGACGGGAATGTGACAGACATCGCGGATGGCAGTAATAGATGTTTGTTATCTGATATCTGAGGTAGATTCAGAATAGGTATCAATGCCTGTCAGCGAAAAATGTTCTGCCGGAAACCGTAACCGATGATGACGACTGACAATGGGTAAGACCAACGACTGGCTGGATTTTGACCAGCTGGCGGAAGATAAAGTGCGCGACGCGCTAAAACCGCCATCTATGTATAAAGTGATGTTAATGAACGATGATTACACGCCGATGGAATTTGTTATTGACGTGCTACAAAAGTTCTTTTCTTATGATGTAGAACGTGCAACGCAATTGATGCTCACCGTTCACTATCGAGGCAAAGCCATCTGCGGCGTTTTTACTGCTGAAGTGGCCGAAACCAAAGTGGCGATGGTGAACGAATACGCAAGGGAGAACGAGCATCCATTGCTGTGTACGCTGGAAAAAGCCTGAAAAGGCATAAAAATTGGGGGAGGTGCCTATGCTCAATCAAGAACTGGAACTCAGTTTAAACATGGCTTTCGCCAGAGCGCGTGAGCACCGTCATGAGTTTATGACCGTTGAGCACCTGCTGCTTGCACTGCTCAGCAACCCATCTGCCCGCGAAGCGCTGGAAGCCTGCTCCGTGGATCTGGTGGCGTTGCGTCAGGAACTCGAAGCCTTCATCGAACAAACGACACCGGTGCTGCCCGTCAGCGAAGAGGAGCGCGATACTCAACCGACGCTCAGCTTCCAGCGCGTTTTACAGCGTGCGGTGTTCCACGTCCAGTCCTCTGGCCGTAGCGAAGTGACTGGCGCGAATGTGCTGGTTGCCATCTTCAGCGAGCAGGAGTCGCAAGCTGCGTACCTGCTGCGCAAACACGAAGTCAGCCGACTCGACGTGGTGAACTTTATCTCTCACGGAACGCGAAAAGACGAACCGAATCAGGCGTCGGACTCCAGCAATCAGGTCAATAACAATGAAGAGCAAGCAGGCGGGGAGGATCGTATGGAAAACTTCACCACCAATCTTAACCAGCTTGCTCGCGTCGGCGGAATCGACCCGCTGATTGGCCGCGACAAAGAGCTGGAACGCGCGATTCAGGTACTGTGCCGTCGCCGCAAGAACAACCCGCTGCTGGTGGGTGAATCAGGCGTAGGTAAAACTGCGATTGCCGAAGGGCTGGCCTGGCGTATTGTTCAGGGCGATGTCCCGGAAATCATGGCCGATTGCACCATCTATTCGCTGGATATCGGCTCTCTGCTGGCAGGCACCAAATACCGCGGTGATTTTGAAAAACGCTTTAAAGCGTTGCTGAAACAGCTGGAGCAAGACACCAGCAGCATCCTGTTTATCGATGAAATCCACACCATCATCGGCGCAGGCGCGGCGTCTGGCGGCCAGGTGGATGCCGCTAACCTGATCAAACCGCTGCTCTCCAGCGGCAAGATTCGGGTCATGGGCTCGACTACCTATCAGGAATTCAGCAATATTTTTGAGAAAGACCGTGCGCTGGCGCGCCGCTTCCAGAAAATCGATATTACTGAGCCGTCCGTTGAAGAAACCGTGCAGATTATTAACGGCCTGAAACCGAAGTACGAAGCGCACCACGACGTGCGTTACACCGCCAAAGCGGTGCGTGCGGCGGTGGAGCTGGCGGTGAAATACATCAACGATCGTCATCTGCCGGATAAAGCGATTGATGTGATCGACGAAGCGGGCGCGCGGGCGCGTCTGATGCCGATCAGCAAACGCAAAAAAACTGTCAACGTGGCGGATATCGAATCCGTGGTGGCGCGTATCGCGCGTATCCCTGAGAAGAGTGTTTCTCAGAGCGACCGCGATACCCTGAGAAACCTTGGCGACCGTCTGAAAATGCTGGTGTTTGGTCAGGATAAAGCCATTGAGGCGTTAACCGAAGCCATTAAAATGGCCCGTGCGGGTCTGGGTCACGAGCATAAACCGGTCGGTTCCTTCCTGTTTGCCGGTCCAACCGGTGTCGGGAAAACCGAGGTGACGGTACAGCTGTCTAAAGCGTTGGGCATTGAGCTGCTGCGCTTTGATATGTCCGAGTACATGGAACGCCACACCGTCAGCCGTTTGATTGGTGCGCCTCCGGGATACGTCGGCTTTGACCAGGGCGGCCTGCTCACTGACGCGGTGATCAAGCATCCGCACGCGGTACTGCTGCTCGATGAAATCGAGAAAGCGCACCCGGACGTGTTCAATATCCTCTTGCAGGTGATGGACAACGGGACGCTGACCGACAACAACGGGCGCAAAGCGGACTTCCGTAACGTGGTGCTGGTGATGACCACCAACGCCGGTGTGCGTGAAACGGAACGTAAATCGATCGGCCTGATCCACCAGGATAACAGCACCGATGCGATGGAAGAGATCAAAAAGATCTTCACGCCTGAGTTCCGTAACCGCCTGGACAACATTATCTGGTTCGATCACTTATCTACCGAGGTGATCCATCAGGTGGTGGACAAGTTCATCGTCGAGCTGCAGGTTCAACTGGATCAGAAAGGCGTGTCGCTGGAAGTAAGCCAGGAGGCCCGCAACTGGCTGGCTGAGAAAGGCTACGACCGTGCGATGGGCGCGCGTCCGATGGCGCGAGCTATCCAGGACAACCTGAAAAAACCGCTGGCTAACGAACTGCTGTTCGGTTCGCTGGTGGACGGGGGTCAAGTGACGGTAGCGCTGGATCAGGCGAAAGGGGAGTTGACGTACGACTTCCAGAGTGCGCAGAAGCATAAGCCTGAAGCGGCTCACTGAGTTTGATCGTTTTGACAAAAACCGGGTGAAAGCCCGGTTTTTTTATGCCTGTTTTCGGCCCTATCAATCCCCTCTCCCTTGAGGGAGAGGGTTAGGGTGAGGGGGAACTTGCGGCTCTGTGGTGACGCTGCGCATCTCACGTTCCTCACTGCGATACCTTCACAAGATGAATATCTTGAGCCGCTGAAATTTTGCGAGGCGTTTTCCAGAATCTACATCTGATTATTGCTGGATAAAATCACAGTAATAAAATGGCGGCGCACCTGCAAAATCAGGTGCCGGGATTGGCGTCCTGAAAAACGTGTGCGGATAATTTCGCGTGCATTAAGGGTGAATGATGACTATCGAACGTAATAATTCCAGCCTCTACAGCGAACTGGCTCGCAAACCAGATCTTCCTGCGCTTGCCGAGCGCTGCAATCTCATGACCGAAATCCTTATAAGCTGTAACTCTCTTCCGCAACTACAGCCCATTTGCCGCTGTCTTGACGCTTATCTTGGTATCGTAAAACAAGAACTGGCTGAATCGATGAGCGATTTTTACGTCGTTGATTTGGAGGAAGAAGCGGAAAAGCCGAAAAAAAGAGAATGGTTGCTGGAGGAGACGGAAGTGAAATGCGATTACTGCCGTGCCTTAAATCACGTTTTGCTGGTTTCTCATTTTGATCGCGATATGCTCCCGCATCTTACTGGCCTGCTTCACGATATTACGCATGACATGGGGAATGATTTAGTTGTGTCGCATCAACCGCAGTTAGTAATACATTTACCCGCTCAACCTGGTTTATAGCGGAAATAAAAAAGGCCGGGGATTCCCCGACCTTTTTAAATATCTCTACGCCTTTACTGGCGAAAACAATTAGCGACTACGGAAGACAATGCGGCCTTTGCTCAGGTCGTACGGGGTCAGCTCAACAGTCACTTTGTCGCCCGTCAGGATACGGATGTAGTTTTTGCGCATTTTACCGGAGATGTGCGCGGTTACCACGTGACCGTTTTCCAGTTCTACGCGGAACATGGTGTTAGGTAACGTATCAAGTACGGTACCCTGCATTTCAATATTGTCTTCTTTGGCCATCTAATCCTCTGGGGTATCACTACCAAGTTTTGAACCGGCAAGATAATGCCGAAATTCATCAATTAAGTAAAGAATTGTGCGTTTAAAACGCAACAAAACAGTTTCGGCGTATTGCCCAGTCGTCACGGTATAACCGTACGAGAAGCGCATTCGTAAAGGGGAGGCGACGGATAAACGCAAGGACGTTATCTGGTGCGAAGGATTCCCAAACGGCGGCGGGGCAACAGGCTGAACCTACTCTGCGGCACCAATTATAACACTCCTCATCAGAAATGGGCGGAAAACATTTACACCGGAGGCATAAAGAGCGTTCTCGGCACCCAAAAATTCTGCGGCAGCTTCTGCAAACGCATGGCGTCGAGCTTTTCCAGATAATGACGACGTGAAATTTCTTCGGCGCCCAGCGACGCGGTGTGTTCGTTCAGCACCTGGCAATCCACCAGTTGCCCGCCGTTCTGAGCAAATTGATCGCAAAATACCAGCAGGGCAGTTTTGGATGCATTGACCGCGCGACTGAACATTGACTCGCCGCAAAAGAGGGTGCCTTGCGCTACACCGTACATTCCCCCGACCAGTTCGCCGTTATCCCATACTTCGATGGAATGCGCGTGGCCCAGTTCATGTAAACGATGATACGCATCGACAATATCATGGGTTATCCAGGTGCCTTCGAGACGATCGCTGGCGCAGCCTTCGATAACCAACCCGAAGGCATGGTTGAGCGTGACGCGATAGGGGGATTTAGCATGAAAGCGTTTCATGCTGCGGCTCAGGTGAAACTGTGAAGGCAACAGTACCGCACGAGGATCGGGAGACCACCACAGAATGGGGTCTCCTGGGGAGAACCACGGAAAAATACCACGCTGATAGGCCATCAGCAGGCGCGCCGGGCTTAAATCACCGCCAAGCGCCAGCAGCCCATTGGGTTCACGTAACGCTCCCTCTGGCGAAGGGAACGCAATATTATGACGAGAAAGCTGGACCAGGCGCATGACAACGAAACTCCACTACGCGAGTTAGGATCGGTTCAAATATAGTCTACAGACGTTGTTTAAACTGGTAGTAGCGCCCCTGTTTTGCTAACAGCTCTGCGTGACTACCTTGCTCAATAATGTGTCCGTTGTCCATTACAATTATTTGGTCAAAATTCGCCAGTCCGCGCAGACGATGCGTCACCATCAGCACGGTTTTGTTTTTCATGACTTGCGCCAATAAATCAAGGATTTGGCTTTCGGTTGTGGCATCCAGTCCTTCCGTCGGTTCATCAAGCAACATCAGCGGTGCATCGTGCAGCAGCGCACGCGCAACCGCCAGACGACGTAACTCACCACCCGAAAGTTGACGACCGCCTTCACCAAGCCACTCGTTTAAGCCATCGCCTTCGAGCAGTTTTTGCAGCCCGACCTGCTCCAGCATGGCGCCTAATTCACTGTCAGAGGCATTCGGTGATGCCAGCAGCAGGTTGTCGCGAAGCGTCGCGCTGAACAGATGTACGCGCTGCGGGACGACGCTGATAGCCTTACGCAGGGCCGGTTCGCTAAAGTCGGTCAGCGCTGTGTCGTTAAACAGAATTTCACCCAGGCGTGGGTCCCAGGCACGGGTAAGCAGTTGCAGCAGAGTGGATTTACCGCAGCCGGTTCGCCCCAGAATAGCAACGTGCTGGCCCGCCGGAACTGTCAGACTAATGCCATCCAGTGCGTTTTGTGCTTGTCCGTCGTAGGCAAACGTCACCTCTTTAATCTGCACTGCCACAGATTCAGGGGCAGCATCTTGCCGTGAAGTGAACTGAACTTCCGGTTCTTGCTCGGTGATCTGCGTAATGCGTACCGCTGAGGCAATCACCTGGCCGAGATGCTGGAAAGCACCGGTGACCGGGGCGAGGGCTTCAAATGCCGCCAGCGCGCAGAAGACAAACAGCGCAATCAGCGCACCCGGCTGAGTGTTTCCGCCAACACCACCCGACGCCATCCACAGCATCGCGATTACCGCAATCCCGCCAATCAGCATCATCAGTGCCTGGGAAAGGGCCGTCAGTTCAGACTGTCGGCGCTGCGCTTCATGCCAGCTGAGTTCTGTGCTTTCCATCCGAGCACGATAGCGGCGGCTGGCACCAAAAATGGTCAGCTCTGCCTGGCCTTGCAGCCAGGAGGTCAGTTGCTGGCGATAGTCACCGCGCAGACGGGTCAGATTTTCCCCGGTCGATTTTCCCGCGCGATAAAACAGCGGCGGCAGCAGGAGAAGCGTAAGCAACATAATGCCGCCAAGCGTAAGCGCAATAGGCACGTCGAGCACGCAGAGGCCCAGCGTGACGGTGACGATCACCACAAAGGCGCCAACCAATGGAGAGATGACGCGCAAATAAAGGTGATCCAGCGTATCGACATCGGCGACAACGCGGTTGAGCAATTCGCCCTGACGAAAACGCGCCAGTCCGGCAGGGGAGAGTGGCAGCAGTTTACTGAAGGTGAAAATGCGCAGGTGTTGAAGGACGCGGAAGGTCGCATCGTGGCTGACCAGTCGTTCAAAATAGCGTCCGGCGGTACGGGCAATCGCGGTGCCACGCACGCCTGCAGCGGGCAGCATGTAGTTAAAACTGTAAAGGCCGGCAACACCCGCGACCGCAGAGGCCGACAGGAACCAGCCGGAAAGCGTCAGCAATCCGATGCTTGCCAGAAGGGTAACGATAGCCAGCACAATGCCCAGCGTCAGCATCCATTTATGGCGTTTGTACAGGGCGAGATACGGCAGTAAGGCGCGCATTAAATATCCTCCTGACGATTAGCCAGCAGGGCGGCAAATGGCCCCTCTGCGGCAGCGAGCGTGGCGTAATCACCACTCTCGACGATAAGACCGTTTTCCATTACCCAGATCTGATCCCATTCGGAAATGCCTTCGAGCTGGTGGGTCACCATCAGCGTAGTCTGCAGGCGTGACGCATCATTGAGTGCCTGCATGACGCGCTGTTCGCTGTGGGCATCCAGACTGGCGGCGGGTTCGTCCAGCAGCATTAGTTGGCTTGGATTCAACAATGCGCGCGCCACGGCGATTCGCTGCGCCTGGCCGACGGATAATCCTGCTGCCTGATCGCCCACGACGGTATCGACGCCGTTTGGCAGCATTGGCAGAAACTCGCTGACCCATGCGCGGTCTAGTACCGACTGTAGCTCATCTTCGCGGGCGTCAGGACGCGCCAGCAGCACGTTTTCGCGCAACGTTGAGGCCGGTAGCTGTGGGTTTTGTCCCACCCAACTGAGCTGTTTGCGCCAGGCGTCAGGTTCCAGTAACCGCAGTTCCGTTCCGTTGATCTGCAACGAGCCGGTGTAAGCCATAAATCCGGATAAGGCATTCAGCAACGAGCTTTTCCCTGAACCGCTGATCCCCACCAGAACAACTCTTTGACCCGCAGAGAGCGTGAAGCTAAGCGGTCCGGCCAGCACTTTACCTTCCGGCGATAACACTGAGAAATCTTGTGCATGAACGGTGATCGGTTGTTTGCTGTTGAGCGTGATATCACCACGCTCAGGGTGCGCCAGCGGCGTTTCCAGGAACGTTTTCAGGCTATCAGCGGCACCCACGGCCTGCGCTTTAGCATGATAGAAGGTGCCCAGGTCGCGTAGCGGCTGGAAGAATTCAGGAGCCAGAATCAGCGCCAGGAAACCGGCTGAGAGCGTCACGGCCGTACCGTAGTGGCCAAAATCCAGCGCGCCAAGATAGGAGAAGCCAAAGTAAACCGCGACCAGCGCAATCGACAGAGAGGTGAAGAACTCCAGCACGCCGGAGGAGAGGAACGCCAGGCGCAGCACTTCCATCGTGCGCTGGCGGAAGTCCTGTGACGCGTGACGAATGTTTTCGATTTCCGCTTCACCGCGACCAAACACGCGCAACGTTTCCATTCCGCGCAGACGGTCGAGGAAATGTCCGCTCAGGCGGCCGAGCGCAAGGAAGTTGCGTCGATTTGCATCTGCAGCCCCCATGCCGACCATCGCCATGAACATCGGGATCAGCGGCGCGGTGCCGAGCAGAATCAATGCTGCTACCCAGTTCGACGGGAAAATCGCCAGCACGATCAGCAAAGGAACGCAGACTGCCAGCGCCATCTGCGGCAGATAGCGGGCGTAGTAGTCGTGCATATCGTCGATCTGCTCAAGGATCAGCGTCGCCCAGCTTCCGGCAGGTTTACCCTGAATCCAGGCGGGACCCGCGTCCTGGAGCCTGTCCATGACCTGACGACGGATTTCATAGCGAATCTGCTGTCCCGCGTAAAAGCCCACGCGTTCGCGCAGCCAGACCACCCAGGCGCGAAGAACAAAGATCAACACCAGTACGATAAAGGGCAATAATATTGCCTCGCGCGGAATGTTCTCCATAATCATATGGTTAAGAATGCGGGCCAGCAGCCATGCCTGGGCAACAATCAACAAACCGCTGATAAGACCCAAAACACGGGAAATAGTCAGCCAGCGGCGGGAAATAACGCTTTGCTGTTTTAGCCAGCGAGTTAACTCTTGTTGACGGGTTTTTTCCATTACGCGCTTTGCAGGTGAGTTATAAGAAATTAGACAACCGCATGTTACACGTGGGAAAAAATAAAGGCGACCTGTGGCCGCCTTTATTTACGTTTGTTACTGAGTTGTAAAGATTATTTACTTAATTCAGCCAGTCCGTCGAGGTAGCGTTCTGCATCCAGCGCAGCCATACAGCCGGTGCCCGCAGAGGTGATCGCCTGACGGTAAATATGGTCCATCACGTCGCCCGCAGCAAAGACGCCAGGAATGCTGGTCTGGGTCGCGTTGCCGTGAATACCGGACTGGACTTTGATGTAGCCGTTTTCCAGCTCCAGCTGACCGTCAAAAATGCCAGTATTCGGGCTGTGACCGATAGCCACAAACAGGCCCGCGACTTCCAGGGACTCGATATTGTCGCTGTTCTGCGTATCACGCAGACGCAGACCGGAAACACCCATCTGATCGCCCGTGACTTCTTCCAGCGTACGGTGGGTGTGCAGCACGATATTGCCGCTTTCCACTTTATCCATCAGGCGTTTGATGAGGATTTTTTCCGCGCGGAAGGTGTCGCGACGGTGAATCAGGTGCACTTCAGAGGCAATGTTGGCCAGATAAAGTGCTTCTTCAACGGCCGTATTGCCGCCGCCGATGACCGCGACTTTCTGGTTACGGTAGAAGAAACCATCGCAGGTCGCACAGGCAGATACACCGCGGCCTTTGAACGCTTCTTCAGACGGCAGACCGAGGTAACGCGCGGAGGCACCGGTGGCGATAATCAGCGCGTCACAGGTGTATTCGCCGCTGTCACCGGTCAGGCGGAACGGACGGTTCTGCAGATCAACCTTGTTGATGTGGTCGAACAAAATTTCGGTGTCGAATTTGATCGCATGCTCGTGCATACGTTCCATCAGCAGCGGCCCGGTCAGGTCGTTCGGATCGCCTGGCCAGTTTTCTACTTCAGTCGTGGTGGTCAACTGACCGCCTTTTTCCATGCCGGTGATTAATACCGGGTGCAGGTTAGCGCGTGCAGCATAGACCGCTGCGGTGTATCCCGCAGGTCCAGAACCAAGGATTAGCAGCTTACTGTGTTTAGCCGTGCCCATGAGATCCCCATTGTTGTTGGCAGACATTTGCTCGGATTGTAGGGAATTTGTTGCCGTAAAAAAAGAGCGCAGCAATTTTGTAAACGATTTGTGCAATAGGCGAGGGTGATGAACCGCCTTTATTGAGCGTAATAACATCACGTTTTTCATGAAAACGGTTGTTTATACGGCGACTAAATGAGGATTAATCCCCGGTCGCAATGAATAACTGGCACGTTGTACTAAAAAACGATGTTTTGCTTTGACAATCCCCTGCGCTTTTGCGAAAACATTGAAGGAAGAAAAAAAATCCGCGTTAACTGTGTGTCGCATAGACATGCACGCAGGCGCCATTTTTACCGGGTCAGCGAAATCTACGCATGGTGTGGACAGATGCCATGCGTGATGTTGGTGACAGCCTTTTGGCAACGGTCTTCTCACCGTAGAACCCGAATCTGCATCGCATACACACTATAAAACGCGATGTGATAAGCAACGGGTACAGGCTCTGAACAGTGATGTGCACAGGGTCCAGGCAGGAGTAGGGAAGGAATACAGAGAGACAATAATAATGGTAGATAGCAAGAAGCGCCCTGGCAAAGATCTCGACCGTATCGATCGTAACATTCTGAATGAATTGCAAAAGGATGGGCGTATTTCCAACGTCGAGCTTTCAAAACGTGTGGGACTTTCACCGACGCCATGCCTTGAGCGTGTGCGCCGTCTGGAACGACAAGGCTTCATTCAGGGCTATACGGCTCTGTTGAACCCGCATTATCTGGATGCCTCACTTCTGGTTTTTGTTGAGATTACTCTGAATCGTGGCGCACCGGATGTGTTTGAGCAATTTAACACCGCAGTGCAAAAACTTGAAGAAATTCAAGAGTGTCATCTGGTTTCTGGCGATTTCGACTACCTGTTGAAGACCCGCGTACCAGACATGTCAGCCTATCGTAAACTGCTGGGTGAAACCCTGCTGCGACTGCCTGGCGTGAACGACACCCGCACTTACGTGGTGATGGAAGAAGTCAAACAGAGCAATCGTCTGGTTATTAAGACGCGCTAATACGGAACAGGTGCAAAATCAGCGTAATTTGATTACACTCCTGTTAATCCATACAGCAACAGTGCCGGGTATCCCGGCGCTGTTGTCCGTTTTAGCAAACAGGCAGGAAATGCCTGGTACCTGGAGAGCCTTTTTTGAGCCAGGAATATACTGAAGACAAAGAAGTCACTTTAACGAAGTTAAGCAGCGGGCGCCGACTCCTTGAGGCGTTACTGATTCTTGTTGCCCTTTTTGCCGTCTGGTTGATGGCCGCCTTACTCAGCTTTAACCCTTCCGATCCCAGCTGGTCACAAACGGCGTGGCATGAACCTATCCATAATTTGGGTGGTGTGCCCGGCGCATGGCTGGCGGATACGCTATTTTTCGTCTTTGGCGTCATGGCCTACACCATTCCAATCATTATTGTTGGTGGGTGCTGGTTTGCCTGGCGTCATCGTCAAAACGAAGAGTACATCGACTACTTTGCGGTTTCACTTCGTTTGATTGGCGCACTAGCGCTGATCCTGACCTCGTGCGGTCTGGCAGCGATCAACGCCGATGATATCTGGTATTTCGCCTCCGGTGGCGTGATTGGCAGCCTGTTGAGCACGGCGCTCAAACCCATGCTCCACAGCAGCGGTGGTACCATCACGCTGCTCTGTATCTGGGCGGCAGGGCTGACGCTCTTTACCGGTTGGTCGTGGGTGAGCATCGCTGAAAAACTCGGCGGCTTTATCCTGAATATTCTGACGTTCGCCAGCAATCGCACCCGTCGTGATGATACCTGGGTGGATGAAGACGAATACGAAGATGATTATGAAGAAGAGTCGTCATCCGCCAACCGAACCGAATCTCGACGCACGCGCATCATGCGCGGGGCGCTGGCGCGTCGTAAGCGCGTCGCTGAAAAATTCACTAATCCTTTGGCTCGTAAAACCGATGCGGCTCTCTTCTCCGGCAAACGGATGGATGACGAAGAGCAAGTCACTTACAGCACAGGCGGCGTCGCCACCGATCCGGATGACGTGCTGTTCTCTGGCAATCGAGCGATGCCGGGTGATTTCGATGAATACGATCCGCTGTTAAACGGTCATTCTGTGACGGCTCCGGTTGCCGCAGCAGCAATCGCGACGACGGCGACGCAAGCTTACGCTGCGCCCGTTGAGGCCGTGATGTCAGTTGCGCCGGTTCAGACGCCAGAACCTGCCCTGCAGCAGCCGATGGTTGACTGGCAAACGGCACCTGGCGTTCACACGCCTGAGCCGACTATTGCCCCAGAGCCAGAAAGCTATGTACCGGTGCCGCCGCAGGATCAACAGTGGCAGCAGCCGTATCAGCCTGAGCCAGTTTACGAAGAACAATATGCCGAACCTGAGCAGCCTTATCAGGAATACACCCCTGAACCTGTTTCAGAGTCGCAGATTGAAGTGGAAGAGGTTAAACCTGCTCGTCCGCCGATGTACTATTTTGAAGAAGTGGAAGAGAAACGCGCCCGCGAACGTGAGCAGCTTGCGGCCTGGTATCAGCCAGTGCCTGAGCCTGCGGGGGTTAATCCTGTCACGTCGCCTGCGTTTAGTGCGCCAGATATCGATCCAACAGCGGCCATTGCTCCTGTTGCTGCAAGCGTTAAGCAAGCGACAGTTGCTGCGACAGCAACCGCTGCGGCAGCCGCACCGGTGTTTAGTCTGGCCGCCGGTGGAGCGCCTCGTCCGCAGGTGAAAGAGGGTATCGGCCCACAATTACCGCGACCAAACCGCGTGCGCGTTCCAACGCGTCGTGAGCTGGCGTCATACGGTATCAAATTGCCTTCTCAGCGTATGGCTGAGGAAAAAGCGCAAGATCCGAATGATATCGATGATGCGGATGAAATGCAGCAGGACGAGCTGGCTCGCCAGTTTGCTGCGCAGCAGCATCAGCGCTACGGTGAAGAATATCAGGACCACTCGCAGCCTGATGTTACTCAGGACGACGAAAACGACGCCGCAGAAGCAGAGCTGGCACGTCAGTTCGCCGCTTCACAGGAACAGCGTTATTCTGGCGAACAGCCAAAAAATGCGAATCCTTTCTCTCTGTCAGATTTTGAATTTTCACCGATGAAAGATTTGGTGGATGACACGCCGAGCGAGCCGCTGTTTACCCCGAGCGTGATGCCGGAAGCAGAGCCACCGCGCCCGCAATATGCTCCAGCGCAGCCTCAGCATGTTCCGCAGCCAGTGGCTCCGCAACAGTATGCGCAGCCGGTCGCTGCACCGCAGCAATATGCACAACCGCAGCAGCCTGTCGCTCAGCCGCAGGAAAGCCTGATTCACCCGCTGCTGATGCGCAATGGCGATAGCCGTCCCGTACAACGACCGACTACGCCGCTGCCGTCGCTGGATCTCTTAACCTCTCCGCCGACGGAAGTTGAGCCGGTCGATACCTTTGCACTTGAGCAAATGGCGCGTCTGGTTGAAACACGTCTGGCTGATTTCCGTATTAAAGCGGACGTTGTTAACTACTCTCCTGGTCCGGTGATTACTCGCTTCGAGCTCAATCTGGCGCCGGGTGTTAAAGCCGCGCGTATTTCGAATCTCTCACGTGACCTGGCGCGTTCGCTTTCGACCGTTGCAGTGCGCGTGGTTGAAGTTATTCCGGGCAAGCCGTACGTGGGCCTGGAGTTGCCGAACAAGAAACGTCACACCGTTTATCTGCGTGAAGTGCTGGATAACGCGAAATTCCGCGATAACCCGTCACCTTTAACCGTAGTGCTGGGCAAAGATATCGCGGGTGAGCCTGTCGTCGCAGATCTCGCGAAAATGCCACACCTGCTGGTGGCCGGTACTACCGGTTCTGGTAAATCCGTCGGTGTGAACGCGATGATCCTGAGCATGCTCTACAAAGCGCAGCCGGAAGATGTGCGTTTCATCATGATCGACCCGAAAATGCTGGAACTCTCCGTCTACGAAGGCATTCCGCATCTGCTCACCGAAGTTGTGACCGACATGAAAGATGCCGCCAACGCCCTGCGCTGGAGCGTCAACGAAATGGAACGCCGCTACAAGCTGATGTCTGCTCTGGGTGTGCGTAACCTCGCCGGTTATAACGACAAGATTGCTGAAGCGGCGCGTATGGGCCGTCCGATTCCGGACCCATACTGGAAGCCGGGCGACAGCATGGATGCTCAGCATCCGGTGCTGGAAAAACTGCCGTACATCGTGGTGCTGGTGGATGAATTCGCCGACCTGATGATGACAGTAGGCAAGAAAGTTGAAGAGCTGATCGCCCGACTGGCACAGAAAGCGCGTGCAGCCGGTATTCACCTGGTGTTGGCGACGCAGCGTCCGTCTGTTGACGTCATCACTGGTCTGATTAAAGCGAACATTCCGACGCGTATCGCGTTCACCGTATCGAGTAAAATCGACTCCCGTACCATCCTCGATCAGGCGGGTGCAGAATCGCTGCTCGGCATGGGTGATATGCTCTATTCCGGCCCGAACTCGACGACGCCGGTGCGCGTTCACGGTGCGTTTGTTCGTGACCAGGAAGTCCACGCCGTCGTGCAGGACTGGAAAGCGCGCGGTCGTCCGCAATACGTAGACGGCATCACTTCCGAGAGCGAAAGCGAAGGCAGTGGTGGCGGTTATGATGGCGCGGAAGAGTTGGATCCCTTATTTGATCAGGCCGTTAACTTTGTGACAGAAAAACGCAAAGCGTCCATTTCCGGCGTACAGCGTCAGTTCCGCATCGGCTACAACCGCGCTGCACGTATTATCGAACAGATGGAAGCGCAGGGCATTGTAAGCGAGCAAGGTCACAACGGTAACCGCGAAGTGCTGGCACCGCCACCGTTTGAGTAATCCTTCGTCGATTGCAAAGATGGGTAAATCAGCAAAAATTAAGCATTTTCTTCTGTCGCCTGCCTGCGGGCAGGTTCAGAATAGACGGCAGAACCCCATTTGGGGATGACGAATTTTAAGGACTCATAATGAAAAAAATCGCAATTGTCGGAGCACTACTGACCAGCTTTGTCGCCAGCAGCGTCTGGGCCGATGCCGCAAGCGACCTTAAAAGCCGCCTGGATAAAGTCAGCAGCTTCCACGCCAGCTTCACGCAGAAAGTGACGGATGGCAGCGGCAACGCGGTGCAGGAAGGCCAGGGCGATCTCTGGGTGAAACGTCCTAATCTGTTTAACTGGCACATGACTCAGCCGGATGAAAGCATTCTGGTTTCCGACGGTAAAACCCTGTGGTTCTATAACCCGTTTGTTGAACAGGCGACCGCAACGTTGCTGAAAGACGCAACCAGCAATACGCCGTTCATGCTGATCGCCCGCAACCAGACCAGCGACTGGCAGCAGTACAACATTAAACAGAATGGCGATGATTTTGTGCTGACGCCGAAGGGCAATACCGGGAACCTGAAACAGTTCACCATTAACGTGAGCAACAACGGGACTATCAATCAGTTCAGCGCCGTTGAGCAGGACGAGCAGCGCAGCAGCTACCAGCTCAAATCTCAGCAAAATGGCGCGATTGACGCATCGAAATTCACCTTTACCCCGCCGCAGGGCGTAACGGTGGACGACCAACGCAATAAGTAAGAGGCGTGAGTGGGCAACCTGTCGCTCGATTTTTCTGATAATGCGTTTCAACCTCTGGCCGCCCGTATGCGGCCAGAAAATTTAGCGCAGTACATTGGCCAGCAGCATCTGCTGGCTGCCGGGAAACCGTTGCCGCGCGCTATCGAAGCCGGGCATCTGCATTCTATGATCCTGTGGGGACCACCGGGAACCGGTAAAACCACGCTGGCCGAAGTGATTGCTCGCTATGCCAATGCCGACGTCGAGCGTCTTTCAGCCGTCACGTCCGGCGTGAAAGAGATCCGTGAAGCTATCGAGCGCGCCCGCCAGAACCGTAATGCTGGTCGTCGAACCATCCTTTTTGTCGACGAAGTTCATCGTTTCAATAAGAGCCAGCAGGATGCGTTCCTGCCGCACATTGAAGACGGGACCATCTTCTTTATCGGTGCCACCACCGAAAATCCTTCGTTTGAACTCAATTCTGCGCTGCTTTCCCGCGCCCGTGTTTATCTGCTGAAATCACTGACTACGGACGATATTGAGCAGGTCCTCACTCAGGCGATGGAAGACAAGGCGCGCGGCTACGGCGGACAGGACATCGTTCTGCCGGATGATACGCGTCGCGCAATTGCCGAGCTGGTTAACGGTGATGCGCGTCGCGCGTTAAATACGCTGGAAATGATGGCCGATATGGCCGAGCTGGATGAATCCGGTAAGCGCGTATTGAAAGCGGAGTTGCTCACTGAGATTGCCGGGGAACGCAGTGCGCGATTCGATAACAAAGGCGACCGCTTTTACGATCTCATTTCAGCGTTTCACAAATCCGTGCGCGGCAGTGCGCCCGATGCTGCGCTCTACTGGTATGCGCGCATTATTACCGCCGGTGGCGACCCGCTATACGTTGCGCGCCGCTGCCTGGCAATCGCGTCGGAAGATGTCGGCAATGCCGATCCGCGCGCGATGCAAGTGGCAATCTCTGCGTGGGATTGTTTTACCCGAGTAGGGCCGTCAGAAGGTGAGCGCGCTATTGCCCAGGCGATTGTCTATCTGGCCTGCGCGCCGAAAAGTAATGCCGTCTACACAGCGTTTAAAGCCGCGATGGCCGATGCGCGCGATCGTCCGGACTATGACGTGCCGGTTCACCTGCGTAATGCCCCGACCAAACTGATGAAAGAAATGGGCTATGGCCAGGAGTATCGCTACGCCCACGATGAGCCGAACGCCTATGCCGCCGGGGAGGAATATTTCCCGCAGGAAATGGCACAAACGCGCTATTATCGCCCGACTAACAGAGGTCTTGAAGGCAAGATTGGCGAAAAGCTCGCCTGGCTTACCGGACAGGATCAAAATAGCCCTATAAAACGCTACCGTTAGCGCGATCGTTGCGGTAATGTTGGCAATGTATCCCTGTGACCGCAGGCTGTGGTCACATTTCCTCTTTTAATTCGATAAGCACAGGATAAGCATGCTCGATCCCAATCTGTTGCGTAACGAGCCAGACGCAGTCGCAGAAAAACTGGCACGCCGGGGCTTTAAGCTGGATGTAGATAAGCTGCGCGCTCTTGAAGAGCGTCGTAAAGTTCTGCAGGTACAAACTGAAAATCTGCAAGCTGAGCGTAACTCTCGATCGAAATCCATCGGCCAGGCGAAAGCACGCGGGGAAGACATTGAGCCATTGCGTCTTGAAGTGAACAAGCTGGGTGAAGAGCTGGATCAGGCGAAAGTTGAACTTGATGCTCTTCAGACCGAAATTCGTGATATCGCGCTGGCGATCCCGAACATTCCTGACGATAGCGTTCCTGTCGGTAAAGACGAAAATGACAACGTTGAAGTGAAGCGCTGGGGCACCCCGCGTGAATTCGATTTCGACGTTCGCGATCATGTTACGCTGGGCGAAATGCACGCGGGTCTGGACTTTGCCGCCGCGGTTAAACTGACCGGTTCTCGCTTTGTGGTAATGAAAGGCCAGATCGCGCATCTGCACCGTGCCCTGGCTCAGTTCATGCTGGATCTGCACACCGAACAGCACGGCTACAGCGAAACTTACGTTCCGTATCTGGTTAACCACGATACGCTGTACGGTACGGGCCAGTTGCCTAAATTTGCTGGCGATCTGTTCCACACTCGTCCGCTGGACGAAGAAGCAGACAGCAGCAACTACGCGTTGATCCCAACTGCAGAAGTGCCGCTGACCAACCTCGTTCGTGATGAAATCATCGACGAAGACGATCTGCCAATCAAACTGACTGCACACTCTCCGTGCTTCCGCTCTGAAGCGGGGTCTTACGGCCGCGATACCCGTGGTCTGATCCGTATGCACCAGTTCGACAAAGTCGAGATGGTTCAGATCGTGCGCCCGGAAGAATCAATGGATGCGCTGGAAGAGATGACCGGCCATGCAGAGAAAGTGCTTGAGCTGCTGGGTCTGCCGTACCGTCGTATGGCGCTGTGCTCTGGTGATATGGGCTTCGGCGCATGCAAAACCTACGATCTGGAAGTGTGGGTCCCGGCGCAGAATACCTACCGTGAGATCTCTTCCTGCTCTAATGTCTGGGATTTCCAGGCGCGCCGTATGCAGGCACGTTGCCGCAGTAAATCTGACAAGAAAACCCGTCTGGTTCATACCCTGAACGGTTCTGGTCTGGCTGTAGGTCGTACACTGGTTGCGGTGCTGGAAAACTACCAGCAGGCAGACGGTCGTATCGAGATCCCTGAAGTGCTGCGCCCGTACATGAAAGGCCAGCAGTACATCGGTTGATTTGCCTTAAAACAAAAAAGCGCCTGAGGGCGCTTTTTTTATGCCTTCGTTTTGACGCCAGACAATAACTCATCCCTCTAAAGTAGTAATACTCACCTCACTTATTATTAGCATAAAAATCTAGTAACGAAGAAATTCGTTATATAAAAAGCTATATAGCGGTGTTATCCGCATCTTAATTTTTTGTGAGCAACCAAAGTGAGTTTCTATGAAAATCAAAGCGCCTGATGCTCTACTGGCTGCCGAGGTGAGTCGTCGCGGGTTAGTGAAAACCACGGCGATTGGCGGTCTCGCTGTTGCCAGCAGCGCGTTCTCCCTGCCTTTTTCACGTATGGCATCGGCGGCTGAAGCTATCGCGCCGCTGGCTGCACCTGAAAAAGTGGTCTGGAGCGCCTGTACCGTTAACTGTGGCAGCCGTTGCCCGCTGCGTATGCACGTTGTCGATGGCGAAATTAAATATGTCGAAACTGACAACACCGGCGATGATAACTACGAAGGGTTACATCAGGTTCGCGCCTGCCTGCGTGGTCGTTCGATGCGCCGTCGCGTTTACAACCCGGATCGCCTCAAATATCCAATGAAACGCGTGGGCAAACGCGGTGAGGGTAAGTTCGAGAAAATCAGCTGGGAAGAGGCCTTTGATACCATCGCCGGGAACATGCAGCGACTGATCAAAGAGCACGGTAACGAGTCCATTTATCTGAACTACGGTACCGGCACGCTCGGTGGCACCATGACGCGCTCCTGGCCACCAGGAAAAACGCTGATCGCCCGTCTGATGAACTGCTGCGGCGGCTACCTCAATCATTACGGTGACTACTCTTCCGCACAGATTGCCGAGGGACTGAACTACACCTACGGCGGCTGGGCAGACGGTAACAGCCCGTCTGACATTGAAAACAGCAAACTGGTGGTTCTGTTCGGTAATAACCCGGGTGAAACGCGCATGAGCGGCGGCGGGGTGACATACTACCTTGAACAGGCGCGCGCAAAATCTAACGCCCGAATGATCATCGTCGATCCGCGCTACACGGATACCGGTGCCGGACGCGAAGATGAATGGATCCCGATTCGCCCTGGCACCGATGCCGCGTTGGTGAATGCCCTGGCGTGGGTGATGATCACCGAAAACCTCGTCGATCAGCCGTTCCTCGATAAGTACTGCGTCGGTTACGACGAGAAAACCTTGCCAGCAAGCGCACCAGCCAATGGTCACTACAAAGCATACATCCTTGGACAAGGCAGTGATGGCGTAGCCAAAACGCCGCAATGGGCGTCAACGATCACCGGTATTCCTGTTGAACGCATCGTACAACTGGCGCGTGAAATTGGCTCGGCGAAACCGGCCTATATCAGCCAGGGGTGGGGCCCGCAGCGCCACGCGAACGGTGAAATCGCCACCCGCGCAATTTCGATGCTCTCCATTTTAACCGGCAACGTCGGCATCCACGGCGGCAACTCCGGCGCGCGCGAAGGCTCTTATGAAGTGCCGTTCGAACGTATGCCGACGCTGGAAAACCCAGTCCAGACCAGTATCTCCATGTTTATGTGGACAGATGCGATTGAACGCGGCCCAGAAATGACCGCCCTGCGCGACGGTGTGCGCGGGAAAGATAAGCTGGACGTGCCGATTAAGATGATCTGGAACTATGCGGGCAACTGCATTATCAACCAGCACTCGGATATCAACCGCACCCACGACATCCTTCAGGATGACAAAAAATGCGAGATGATAGTGGTGATCGACTGCCACATGACCTCGTCGGCGAAATATGCCGATATTCTGCTGCCGGACTGCACGGCCTCCGAACAGATGGACTTCGCGCTGGATGCCTCTTGCGGCAACATGTCGTATGTCATCTTTACCGACCAGGTGATCAAACCGCGCTTCGAATGTAAAACCATTTACGAGATGACGACAGAATTGGCCAAACGCCTCGGCGTTGAGCAGCAATTCACCGAAGGCCGCACTCAGGAAGGCTGGATGCGTCATCTGCACGAATTGTCCCGTCAGGCGGTCCCAGATTTGCCTGATTTTGACACCTTCCGCAAGCAGGGGATGTTCAAGCAGCGCGATCCGGAAGGGCATCATGTGGCCTACAAAGCCTTCCGCGAAGATCCGCAGGCGAACCCGCTGACCACGCCGTCAGGGAAAATCGAAATCTACTCCGAAGCGTTGGCAAAAATCGCCGCCAGCTGGGAATTGCCGGAAGGTGATGTTATCGATCCGCTGCCGATCTACACCCCAGGGTTTGAAAACTATAACGATCCGCTGACGGCGAAATACCCGCTGCAGCTGACCGGTTTCCACTACAAAGCCCGCGTTCACTCCACCTACGGCAACGTCGACGTGTTGAAAGCGTCCTGTCGCCAGGAGATGTGGATGAACCCGATGGATGCGAAAAAACGCGGCATCGCCAACGGTGACCGCATTCGCATCTTCAACGATCGTGGTGAAGTACACATCGAAGCGAAAGTGACACCGCGCATGATGCCTGGTGTGGTCGCGCTGGGGGAAGGGGCCTGGTATAACCCGGATGCGAATCGCATCGACCAGGCAGGCAGCATTAACGTGCTGACCACGCAGCGCCCGTCGCCACTGGCGAAAGGCAACCCGTCCCACACGAACCTTGTTCAGGTTGAAAAGGTATAAGGAGTAACCGATGACTACCCAGTATGGATTTTTCATTGATTCCAGTCGTTGCACCGGTTGCAAAACCTGCGAGCTGGCCTGTAAAGATTACAAAGACTTAACCCCGGACGTCAGCTTCCGTCGTATTTACGAATACGCGGGTGGCGACTGGCAGGAAGACAACGGCGTCTGGAATCAGAACGTGTTTGCTTACTACCTGTCGATTGCCTGTAACCACTGCGAAGATCCGGCCTGCACCAAAGTCTGCCCGAGCGGCGCGATGCATAAGCGTGAAGATGGCTTTGTGGTGGTGGACGAGGATGTCTGCATCGGCTGTCGATACTGCCATATGGCCTGCCCGTACGGCGCGCCACAGTATAACGCCGCAAAAGGTCACATGACCAAATGCGACGGCTGCCACTCGCGCGTGGCGGATGGCAAAAAACCGATCTGTGTAGAGTCCTGCCCATTACGTGCACTCGATTTTGGTCCGATTGAAGAACTGCGTCAGAAACACGGTCAGCTTGCAGCTGTCGCGCCGCTGCCGTCTGCGCACTTCACTAAGCCAAGTATCGTCATTAAACCGAATGCCAATAGCCGTCCGACGGGTGATACCACCGGCTATCTGGCTAATCCGAAGGAGGTGTGAGATGGGAAGTGGATGGCATGAATGGCCGTTAATGATTTTCACCGTCTTCGGACAGTGCGTAGCGGGCGGGTTTATCGTCCTGGCGCTGGCTTTGCTCAAGGGGGATTTACGCGCTGAGCAGCAACAGCGTCTGATCCTGAGCATGTTTGGATTGTGGGTGCTGATGGGGATTGGCTTTATTGCCTCGACCCTGCACCTGGGATCGCCACTGCGCGCGTTCAACTCCCTGAACCGTATCGGTGCATCATCGCTCAGTAACGAAATTGCGAGTGGAGCGATCTTCTTTGCTATCGGCGGCCTGGGCTGGCTGCTGGCAGCGTTCAAGAAACTACCGTCCGGGCTGCGCGGGGTGTGGCTAATTGTGACTATGGTGCTCGGAGTCGTATTTGTCTGGATGATGGTGCGCGTTTACAACACCATCGATACCGTTCCAACCTGGTACAGTGTCTGGACGCCGATGAGCTTCTTCCTGACTATGTTTATTGGTGGGCCGCTTTTAGGCTTCCTGTTGCTGCGCGTGTCAGGCGTCGATGGTTGGGCGATGCGCCTGCTGCCTGCAGTTTCGCTGTTGGCGCTAGTCATCAGTGCGATGGTGGCGTTGATGCAGGGCGCCGAGCTGGCGGCTATCCATAGCTCTATTCAGCAAGCCTCTGCGCTGGTACCGGATTACGGTTCGCTGATGGCCTGGCGTATCGGGCTGCTGGTTGCGGCGCTGGCCTGCTGGGTGATCCCGCAGGTGAAAGGTTATCAGCCTGCGGTTCCACTCCTTTCACTGGCCTTTGTGCTGGTGCTGGCAGGGGAGCTGATTGGTCGCGGCGTCTTCTACGGTCTGCATATGACAGTAGGGATGGCAATCGCCAGTTAATTGATCCTTTAGTTATATTAAGCCGGGGCAAATGCTCCGGCTTTTTTATTTTCTATCATGAAATTTTTCTACTGAACGCGAGTATTTCTTTGCCTCAGAGATGAATAAAAACAATCAGATAATTATTACGTATTGTATTGGATGCGTACGGAGGATGAATTTTTTAAATCGACAGAGAACAAATCGTGCGAGGCCGCTAACTGCATGGATTGACTTTGTTTTTGCCGGTGGCATGATGCGCTCGAAATCTTTACTTCCTCACGGTTTTTACCCATGACCACCTATACCCGCCCAGTGCTGCTTTTGCTCTGTGGCTTGCTTTTGTTGACCCTGGCGATAGCGGTATTAAATACCCTCGTCCCGCTTTGGCTCGCCCATGAAAACCTCCCGACGTGGCAGGTGGGGATGGTCAGTTCCTCCTATTTTACCGGTAATCTGCTGGGTACTTTGCTGACCGGTAAATTAATCAAACGTTTTGGTTTCAACCGCAGCTATTACCTGGCCTCACTGATTTTTGCGGCCGGTTGTGTTGGGCTGGGCGTGATGATGGGGTTCTGGAGCTGGATGACCTGGCGTTTTATCGCTGGCGTTGGCTGCGCGATGATCTGGGTGGTAGTGGAAAGTGCGCTGATGTGCAGTGGCACGTCCCGCAATCGTGGTCGCCTGCTGGCGGCGTACATGATGGTCTATTACGTGGGGACGGTGCTGGGTCAGTTGATGATCAGCAAACTGCCGACCGATTTAATGAGCGTCCTGCCGTGGGTGACGGGCATGGTGCTGGCAGCGATTCTGCCGCTGCTGTTTACCCGTATTGTGAACCAGAGCAGTGAGCATCAGGAAGCGACGCATGTCTGGCCGATGCTCAGACTGCGCCATGCGCGCCTTGGCATCAACGGCTGTATTATCTCCGGGATCGTGTTGGGTTCCCTGTACGGTTTAATGCCGCTTTATCTGAACCATAAAGGCGTCAGTGATTCCAGTATCGGCTTCTGGATGGCGGTGATGGTCAGTGCGGGCATTGTAGGCCAGTGGCCTATTGGTAAGCTGGCTGACAAATTTGGTCGCCTGCTGGTGCTGCGCGTGCAGGTTTTTGTGGTAATCATGGGTTGTCTGGCGATGCTCGGCAGCGCGGCGATGGCACCAGCGCTGTTTATTCTTGGTGCGGCGGGCTTTACGCTTTATCCAGTAGCGATGGCCTGGGCGTGTGAAAAAGTCGAGCACCACCAACTGGTCGCGATGAATCAGGCTCTGCTACTGAGCTACACCATCGGCAGCCTGCTGGGCCCGACGTTTACTGCCATGCTGATGCAGAGCTATTCCGACAATCTGCTGTTTATCATGATCGCCAGCGTGTCGTTTATCTATCTCCTGATGCTGCTGCGCAAAGCAGGCGAGCATCCAACGCCAGTGGCGCACGCCTGATACAAAAAAGCCCGGTGCAGATGCTGGACTGCACCCCAAAAGTTGGACACCCAACTGAGTAAGGTG
The DNA here is from genome assembly GCF_002922995.1 of Lelliottia sp. 7254-16. NCBI lineage: Bacteria > Pseudomonadati > Pseudomonadota > Gammaproteobacteria > Enterobacterales > Enterobacteriaceae > Lelliottia > Lelliottia sp. 7254-16. The sequence goes on along the minus strand of NZ_PQVS01000003.1, from coordinate 134,783 downwards.
CAGTTTTTTTATGGCAAAGCCAAAGTATTCCCTCGAAACCAGATTAGCTGTAGTCAATCACTACCTTGCCGGAAAAGATGGAACACATCGTACTGCTGAGCGTTTTGGTGTTGAAAGAACATCAGTGCGACGCTGGGTAAGAGCATGGCAACTCCACGGCATTGATGGCATTACCTGGAAAAATGACCGCCATTCTCCGGCGTTCCGCATTGCTGTCGTACGCACTGTTCTCGCTGAAGAACTTTCGATGCGCGAAGCTGCCGCACGGTTTAATATCTCCACTGAAACAGTTGTCCGGCACTGGGTGAATGTCTACAAAGACGCAGGTGAAAAAGGACTTCTGAGCATACAACCTGGCCGGAGCAAGGACATGACAAAACCCAAAAAAACACCTCCACTTACCGATGCTGCGCTGGATAAGTTATCTCCCGAAGAGTTGCGGGCTGAACTTCGTTACCTGCGGGCAGAGAATGCCTATCTAAAAAAGCTGAAGGCCTTAGTTCAAAGCGAGAAAAACGGCGAAAAGCCGCAATAATCAGTGAGCTAAGGCTGGAGTATGCACTTAGTGATCTTCTGCGTGCGGCGGGCATGTCCCGCAGTACGTGGTATCACAATATAAATGCGCTGAAGCGAGTGGACAGGCATGCCGGGCTGAAAGACAAAATCAGAGAAATTTACCACTATCACAAAGGGCGTTATGGCTACCGCAGGATCACGCTCTCACTGAGAAAACTGGGGTTGTTGGTAAACCATAAAAAAGTGCAGCGGCTGATGGCAGAGCTGTCGCTCCGCTCTCTGATAAGGGTGAAGAAATATCGTGCCTGGAAAGGGGAAGTGGGCAAGGCTGCACCCAATATCCTGGGCCGGAACTTCGGTGCATCGAAAGCCAACGAAAAATGGGTCACGGATGTCACCGAGTTCTCGGTGCAGGGTAAAAAGCTGTACCTGTCACCGGTTCTCGATCTGTTTAACCGGGAGATTATCTCCTACAGCCTGTCGGAAAGGCCGGTGATGGAGATGGTTAATACGATGCTGCATGATGCGTTCTCAGTGCTCGAACCGGAGGATGCACCGTTGCTGCACACGGATCAGGGCTGGCAATATCGAATGGCAGGTTATCAGGCAAAGTTAAAAGCGAGGGGTATGACACAAAGCATGTCGCGCAAGGGAAACTGCCTGGATAACGCGGTGATGGAGAACTTCTTCGGCACACTGAAATCGGAGTGTTTTTACCTGAACAGGTTCAGCGATCTGAATGAACTGAGGAAGGCGATAGAGGACTATATCCATTACTATAACAACGAGCGGATCAGCCTGAAATTAAAAGGCCTGAGTCCGGTAGAATACCGAACCCAGACCCCGATAGCCGCTTAACATGAACTGTCCAACTTTATGGGGTCAGTCCAATGCCCGGGCTTTTGTTTAGTACATCACCTTGTGACCGTACTGTTCGAGAATACCTTTGACACGTTCCATCGTCTCTTTCTTCGGTGGCTTCACGCCGTCAAGCTTGTACTCTTCGCCCATTGCCACCCATTTGTGTTTGCCCAGCTCGTGGTAGGGCAGGAGCTCGATTTTCTCGACGTTGCCCATGTCGCGGGTAAATTCACCGAGGCGATGCGCAGAGTCGTCATCGTCTGACCAGCCCGGAACAACCACATAGCGGATCCAGACGTTGATATTTTTATTGGCCAGGTAACGGCAAAATTCAAGTGTACGATGGTTCGACACGCCGACCAGGTTCTGGTGGATTTCATCGTTCATCTGTTTCAGATCGAGCATTACCAGATCCGTCACTTCGAGCAGTTCATCAATCACCGGATCGTAGCGACGCACAAAGCCGTTGGTATCGAGACAGGTGTGGATGCCTTCTTTGCGACAGGCGCGGAACCAGTCGCGGACAAATTCGGCCTGCAGGATGGCTTCGCCGCCTGACGCTGTGACGCCGCCGCCGGACGCATTCATAAAGTGGCGATAGGTCACCACTTCTTTCATGAGTTCTTCAACGGTGACCTCTTTGCCGCCGTGCGTATCCCAGGTGTCGCGGTTGTGACAGTACAGGCAGCGCATCAGGCAGCCCTGGAAGAAGGTGATAAAGCGGATGCCTGGGCCATCGACAGTGCCACAGGATTCAAAGGAGTGAATGCGACCAATAGTTGACATTGCGGTGATATCTCCAGATTCGGCCCGTCCGGGGCCTGTTTATGTGCATAGCTCATCGGCTATGTCGAGTCTGTTTTGGCTGTTATCCATTAAGTATATAGACAGCGGCCAAAAGAGACTGGTTTGGAGAAGGTGTTAAAAAGGCCCCACTGATGTGGAGCCTTTATTGTACGCTTTTTACTGCGTGATTTCAGTCAATTCCAGTTAGATGGATTGAGTGAAAGTACGGGTGATAACGTCCTGCTGCTGTTCTTTAGTCAGGGAGTTAAAACGTACTGCGTAGCCAGATACGCGGATGGTCAACTGCGGATATTTTTCCGGGTTTTCCATCGCGTCGAGCAGCATTTCACGGTTCATCACGTTCACGTTCAAGTGCTGACCACCTTCGATGGTAGATTCGTGATGGAAGTAACCGTCCATCAGACCTGCCAGGTTGGTTTTACGCACTTCGTCGTCTTTACCCAGCGCATTTGGAACGATAGAGAAGGTATAAGAGATACCATCTTTCGCGTAAGCAAACGGCAGTTTAGCAACGGAAGTCAGAGAGGCAACAGCACCTTTCTGGTCACGACCGTGCATTGGGTTAGCACCTGGACCGAATGGTGCGCCAGCGCGACGACCGTCTGGGGTGTTACCGGTTTTCTTACCGTACACAACGTTAGAAGTGATGGTCAGAACAGACTGAGTCGGGATAGCGTTGCGGTAGGTAGTCAGTTTCTGAATTTTCTTCATGAAACGTTCAACCAGGTCAACGGCCATGTCATCTACACGAGAGTCGTTGTTACCAAACTGCGGATATTCGCCTTCGATTTCGAAGTCAGTCGCCAGACCATCTTCGTCACGAATTGGTTTAACTTTCGCATATTTGATTGCAGACAGGGAGTCAGCTGCAACGGACAGACCTGCGATACCACATGCCATAGTGCGAACCACGTCACGGTCGTGCAGAGCCATCAGAGAGGCTTCGTAGCTGTACTTGTCGTGCATGTAGTGGATGATGTTCAGGGCGGTGACATACTGCTTAGCCAGCCAGTCCATGAAGTGATCCATACGATCCATGACTTCGTCGAATTTCAGAACGTCGCCTTTGATTGGTTCAGATTTAGGACCAACCTGGATTTTCAGTTTTTCATCAACGCCGCCGTTGATTGCATACAGCATGGTTTTCGCGAGGTTAGCGCGAGCACCGAAGAACTGCATTTGCTTACCAACAACCATTGGGCTTACGCAGCAAGCGATAGCGTAGTCGTCGTTGTTGAAGTCAGGACGCATCAGATCATCGTTCTCGTACTGCAGAGAAGAGGTATCGATGGAGACTTTAGCCGCGAATTTCTTGAAGTTCAGTGGCAGTTTTTCTGACCACAGAACAGTGATGTTCGGTTCCGGAGACGGGCCCATAGTGTACAGGGTGTTCAGGAAACGGAAGCTGTTTTTGGTTACCAGTGTACGGCCGTCAACGCCCATACCGCCGATAGATTCAGTTGCCCAGATTGGGTCACCGGAGAACAGCTCATCGTATTCTGGAGTACGCAGGAAGCGAACCATACGCAGTTTCATGACCAGGTGGTCAATCATTTCCTGTGCGTCTTGCTCGGTAATTTTGCCTGCTTTGATGTCACGTTCGATGTAAGCATCCAGGAAGGTGGATACGCGACCAAAGGACATTGCTGCGCCGTTCTGAGATTTAACCGCAGCCAGGTAGCCGAAGTAAGTCCACTGGATAGCTTCCTGAGCGTTGGTAGCCGGACCAGAGATATCGCAGCCATATTTAGCAGCCATCTCTTTGATCTGACCCAGCGCACGGTGCTGTTCAGAGATCTCTTCACGCAGACGGATAGTCGCTTCCAGGTTTACGCCGTTTTCCAGGTCAGATTGCAGTGACAGGAACTGTGCGTATTTGTCTTTCAGCAGGAAGTCGATACCGTACAGTGCAACGCGACGGTAGTCACCGATGATACGGCCACGGCCATACGCATCTGGCAGACCGGTCAGAACACCGGATTTACGGCAGTTCAGGATGTCTTTGGTGTAAACATCAAAAACGCCCTGGTTGTGAGTTTTGCGGTATTCGCTGAAGATTTTTTTCAGCATTGGGTCCAGTTCGCGATCGTACGCTTTGCAGGAACCTTCAACCATTTTGATGCCACCGAACGGGATAATCGCACGTTTCAGTGGTTTTTCAGTCTGCAGACCAACGATTTTCTCAAGCGCTTTGTTGATGTAGCCAGCGTCGTGAGAAGTGATGGTAGAGGCAACGGAAGTATCGAAATCAACTGGCGCGTGAGTGCGGTTTTCCAGTTTAACGCCTTCCATGACATTGTCCCACAGCTTGGTTGTTGCATCAGTAGCACCAGCCAGGAAGGATTCGTCACCTTCATATGGGGTATAGTTTTTCTGAATGAAGTCACGTACGTTGACTTCTTTCTGCCAGTCACCCTTCGCAAAACCTTCCCAGGCTGTGGCTAACTTTTCATTAAGCTCGGACATGTGATACCTACCTTCTTAAGTGGATTTTTCTTTACTGCCTGAGAAACCATCAATGATGATTGTCGCCACGCAGGTAAATGACCCAGTATGTCAACCCAACCAGCAGACCCCCACCGATAATGTTCCCAATAGTGACAGGGATCAGGTTATCTGTGATGAAGTTCATAATAGTCAGGTGAGAGAAACTTTCCGGGGTTGAACCGACTGCAGTCCAAAACTCCGGGCTCGCAAAGTTGCGGATTACGATACCCATCGGGATCATAAACATGTTTGCGATACTGTGCTCAAAGCCGCTGGCAACGAACATGGCAACCGGCAGAACCATAATCATGGCTTTGTCCATCAGGCTGCGTCCGGAGTAGCTCATCCAGACCGCCAGGCAGACCATCAGGTTTGCGAGGATGCCGAGAGCGACGGCTTCGATAAAGGTGTGGTGCATTTTGTGGTCAGCGGTTTGCAGGACATTCAATCCCCAGCCACCGTTGGCAGTCATATACTCGCCAGATAACCACATAAGCAGAACAAAGAGCAAACAGCCAATCAGGTTGCCAACGTAGACATTAATCCAGTTGCGCGCCAGCTGACCCCAGGTGATTCTTCCGCTCGCTTTAGCCACTACGATAAGCACCGTTGAAGTAAAGAGGTCGGCGCCGCAAATGACGCACAGAATCAAGCCCAGTGAGAAACAGATACCGCCAATCAGTTTCGCAATACCGAAAGGCATTGCAGCAGTACCGGTGGTAGCAGTGATGTAGAAGACGAAGGCGATGGAGATGAACACACCAGCGGTGATCGCCAGATAGAACGTCGTCATCGGGTGTTTCGTTGCTTTATAGACACCCGCTTCTTCGGCAACTTTGGCCATCGCAGCGGGGAGTATTAGATCAAAAGGGTTGTCAGCTTTCACACTAACTCTCTCTTTATTAAGTCGGCGACGAGATACTAACAAAGCATTATAGAAGAGAAATTGATATAGATCATATCTCGCCTGGCTTATAGGCCCGCAAAGCGCATGGTTTTGCAACAAATGCGGAGTAAGTTATTGATTATCCGTATATAAATAAATTTTAAAAGTTATGAAAAGAGTTGAATTATTTCCTTGAAGCTCTCCCAAAGCAGTTAATTAAAATGGAGTAATTGCCCTAAAAAGTAACAGTAAAGCCCAAGTAAACATAATTATATTTACTTGCATTTAACTTTATTATTACAAGCAATATTCATTGCAAAAGAAATAAAAAAACGGGGCAATGAAATTGCCCCGTAATATAGCCCAGACAGATCGGTACGCCTACTGTCTGTAGTGTTATGTGCGCTTATTTTGACCAGTATGCCGACTTAGCGCGCTGCAGCTTCTCGTAAGCCTTCAGCAGTGACTGATGCGCCGGGAAGGCTTTCAAATCACTATCCACAGCCTGCAGGCCGTAGAATGGTGCTTCACCGCTCAGGGCTGCACTTGCGGCTTCGACGGCATCTGCACCGTACATGCGCACGAATGCATTGAGGTATTGCAACGGCTGGCGATCTTCTTCCTGAGACAACAGCAGCAGCGTTTGCAGGCAGCGGTAATAATTAGCACGCTCTGGGCTGAATACTGACTGATTGTACTCGATGGTCCATTCAGTCCAGGCCAGGGCCTGATCCAGATCGCCACCGGCCAGCGCCAGCATTGATTTCAGCTCGCCTACACGCAGGGTGTACCAGCCGTTATCTTTACCGGTTGCCAGGCCCAGCAGTTCGCGTACACGGGTCAGATCGTCGTGGCCTTCGTCGTCCAGTTGGGCGATCAGGTTCAGATAATCTTCTTTTTCCCACTCGCTGCCAGGCAGCGCCAGCAGCGTTTCACGCAGGTGGCTACCCATGCTGTTGTTCGCCAGCCACAGATCTTCTGCCGGATAAATGTCGGACATGCCAGGCACGATAATGCGGCACGCGTAGACGCTCAGATGCTCGTAATCCGCGATGTACACTTCTTTATCTTCCGCTTTGAAGATAGCCATCAGCGTCGCGAACTCTTCTTCCGTGGTGCCAGAGAAACTCCAGTCAACGAACGGATAATCAGCGTCCTGCTTGAACATATCCCAGGAGATCAAACCGCTGGAATCGATGAAGTGGGTTTCGAGGTTGGTATGCTCGCCCACTTCTTCGTCGTCGAAGGTCGGTGGAGTAAAGACGTCGAGATCTTTCAGGCTACGGCCCTGAAGTAACTCGGTCACAGTTCGTTCCAGCGCCACGCCGAAGTCCGGGTGCGCACCAAACGAGGCGAAGCAGGTCCCGTTCGCTGGGTTGAACAGCACCACGCAGATAACCGGGTATTTGCCGCCCAGAGAACCGTCGTAAGCAAAGATTGGGAAACCTTCTGCTTCGAGTTTAGCGATGGATTCCACTACACCCGGGTAGCGGGCCAGCACGTCGCTCGGGATTTCCGGCAGGCTGATGGACTCCGCAATAATACGGTTTTTAATATGACGCTCAAACACCTCGGACAGGCCCTGAACACGGGCTTCGTTGCGGGTGTTTCCGGCGGACATGCCGTTAGACACGTACAGGTTACCGACGATATTCATCGGAATATAGACGGTCTGATCGTCAGACTGGCGGGTGAACGGCAGGGCGCAAATACCACGTTCGTCGTTGCCGGACTGCAGATCCACCAGCATCCCGGCGGTCAGTTCATTGTCAGGGTCGTAGAACTTACGCAGGCGTGCATCGAGAATGCCTTCTGGCAGTTCGTCATCTTCCGTCAGCGGGAACCACTTTTCGTTCGGGTAGTGTACGAACGGGCCGTTGGCGATGGTATCGCCAAGCCAGAAATCGGCGAAGAAATAGTTGGTGGACAGGCGCTCAAAATACTCACCCAGGGCAGAAGCGAGAGCCGCTTTTTTGGTGGCGCCTTTACCGTTGGTAAAGCACAGCGCACAGTCGGTGTCGCGAATATGCACGGACCAGACGTGGGGAACCGGGTTAAGCCAGGAGGCTTCTTCGATGTTAAAACCCAGGTCGGTCAGTTTTTGCTGGAAGCGAGCGATGGAATCTTCCAGTGCGGCGTCTTTGCCGGGGATAAATGTTTGAGTCATGGCGATCACTTTTATCGTACGTAAAGCGCGCAATGATACGGGTTTTGCGTGACAGGCGCTATCTTCGCGAGGACAACGGCGAAAATAAAAGACTCAGCTATGCTTAACAGCAGTAACTTACTGTTAAGGCGAATAAAAATGAAAGCGTTCGATCTTCACCGGATGGCATTAGATAAAGTACCGATGGAGTTTTTAGGCGAAGTGGCGTTGCGCAGTCTCTACACCTTTATTCTGGTCTTTCTGTTTCTCAAAATCACCGGACGGCGCGGCGTGCGCCAGATGTCGCTGTTTGAGGTGCTGATCATCCTCACCCTCGGTTCAGCGGCGGGTGACGTGGCCTTTTATGATGACGTGCCGATGATTCCGGTGCTGATCGTGTTTGTCACCCTGGGATTGCTGTATCGCCTGGTGATGTGGCTGATGTCGAAAAGTGAAAAAATCGAGGATCTGCTGGAAGGGAAACCGGTGGTGATCGTCGAACAAGGTCAGTTGGCCTGGGAGAAAGTCCGCAGTGCCAACATGACCGAATTTGAGTTTTTTATGGAGCTGCGCTTAAACAGCGTGGAGCAGCTGGGGCAGGTGCGACTGGCGATCATGGAAACCAACGGCCAGATCAGCGTGTATTACTACGATGATGCCGACGTAAAGCCCGGTCTGTGTATTTTGCCTGATGAATACGTTGAGCGATTTACCACCGTTCCCGAAGCGGGGCAGTACGCCTGTCGACGCTGTAGCCATGTGATCGCGATGCAGCCAGGCGATCATCAACTCTGTCCTCGCTGCGCGAATCCAGTATGGACTAAGGTGAGCCGGGCAAAACGCATCACCTGACAGCCAATTTGTCGGTTTTGTGACAACGCGCTGGCAGAATGTTTTGTGTGAGCGGGGACACATTTTCTTAGGTCTCAGTTTTAGACATTGCGGCGCGTGTCACTGAATGATAAAACCGATATCCACAGTTATAACTTATGAATTTAAGCGTGGTGAGGGTAAATGGCTCAGGTCTTTAATTTCAGTTCAGGTCCGGCAATGCTACCGGCGGATGTGCTTAAACAAGCTCAACAAGAGCTTTGCGACTGGCAGGGTCTTGGGACGTCGGTGATGGAAATCAGCCACCGTGGAAAAGAGTTTATCCAGGTCGCCGAAGAGGCAGAAACGGATTTTCGCGATCTGCTGAATATCCCCTCGAACTACAAAGTATTGTTCTGTCACGGCGGTGGGCGCGGTCAGTTTGCGGGTATCCCGCTGAACTTGCTGGGCGATAAAACGACTGCAGATTACGTGGATGCCGGTTACTGGGCGGCCAGTGCGGTAAAAGAAGCCAAAAAATACTGCACCCCGAATGTCATTGACGCGAAAATTACCGTCGATGGCCTGCGTGGCGTCACACCGATGAATGAATGGCAGCTGTCAGACAATGCAGCGTACCTTCATTACTGCCCGAACGAAACCATCGACGGGATCGCCATTCACGAAGAGCCGAACTTTGGCGACAACGTGGTGGTGACCGCCGATCTCTCTTCGACTATTCTCTCTGGCCCGCTGGATGTCAGCCGCTACGGCGTGATTTATGCTGGTGCGCAGAAAAACATCGGCCCGGCCGGGCTGACGCTGGTAATTGTCCGCGACGATCTGCTGGGCAAAGCGCACCAGGCCTGTCCGTCGATTCTGGACTACACAGTCCTGAACGATAACGACTCCATGTTCAACACCCCGCCGACTTTCGCCTGGTATCTTTCTGGTCTGGTCTTTAAATGGCTGAAGAAAAATGGCGGTGTAGCGCAGATGGACAAGATCAACCAGCAGAAATCAACCCTGCTGTATAGCGTGATTGACGGCAGCGATTTCTATCGCAACGACGTAGCCAAAGCGAACCGTTCACGCATGAACGTGCCGTTCCAGCTGGCAGACAGCAATCTCGACAAACTGTTCCTCGAAGAGTCCTTCACTGCGGGCCTGCACGCGCTGAAAGGCCACCGCGTTGTCGGCGGTATGCGTGCTTCTATCTATAATGCAATGCCGCTGGAAGGCGTCAAAGCGCTGACTGATTTTATGGTCGACTTCGAACGTCGCCACGGTTAATAGTGCGATTTTTCACCCCCGTAGCCCGGCTTCGGGGTTTTTATTATGTTGATTTGAGAGTTAAGTTTTCATGGAATCCCTGACGTTACAACCTATCGCGCGTGTCGATGGCACCATCAATTTGCCTGGTTCAAAAAGTGTCTCCAACCGCGCACTGCTGCTGGCTGCGCTGGCAAACGGCACCACTGTCCTTACTAATCTGTTGGATAGCGATGACGTTCGCCACATGCTGAATGCGCTGAAAGCTTTAGGCGTTCAGTACACTCTCTCAGCCGATCGTACGCGTTGTGAAGTGTCGGGAAATGGCGGAGCGCTACAATCCGCTGAAGAGCTTGAACTGTTTCTCGGCAACGCGGGGACGGCAATGCGCCCACTGGCGGCTGCACTGTGTCTTGGCAGCAACAATATTGTGCTAACCGGCGAGCCACGCATGAAAGAGCGCCCGATCGGTCATCTGGTGGATGCCCTGCGTCAGGGCGGTGCGCAGATTGATTATCTGGAGCAAGAAAACTATCCGCCACTGCGTCTTCGCGGTGGATTTACCGGCGGTGAAGTGGCTGTCGATGGCAGCGTTTCCAGCCAGTTCCTGACGGCGCTGCTGATGACGGCGCCGCTGGCTCCGCAGGATACGGTTATCACCATCAAAGGCGAGCTGGTTTCTAAACCTTATATTGATATCACGCTGCACCTGATGAAGACGTTTGGCGTTGAGGTTGAAAACCAGGCGTACCAGCGCTTTGTGGTACGCGGTGGTCAGCAATATCAGTCGCCGGGCAACTATCTTGTCGAAGGGGATGCGTCATCTGCATCTTACTTCCTTGCCGCGGGTGCAATTAAAGGCGGTACCGTTAAAGTCACCGGTATCGGCCGTAACAGCGTTCAGGGCGATATTCGTTTTGCTGACGTACTGGAAAAAATGGGCGCAGTTATCACCTGGGGAGACGATTTCATCTCCTGCACACACGGTGAACTGAATGCCATCGATATGGACATGAACCATATCCCTGATGCGGCGATGACTATTGCCACGGCAGCGCTGTTTGCCAAAGGCACCACTACGCTGCGCAATATCTACAACTGGCGCGTGAAAGAGACCGATCGCCTGTTTGCGATGGCAACGGAACTGCGCAAAGTGGGCGCCGAAGTGGAAGAGGGCGAAGACTACATTCGCGTGACACCGCCGGCCAAATTGCAGGTTGCTGAAATTGGCACGTACAACGATCACCGCATGGCGATGTGTTTCTCGCTGGTGGCGCTGTCTGATACGCCTGTGACCATTCTTGACCCGAAATGCACCGCGAAAACCTTCCCGGATTATTTCGAACAGCTGGCGCGCATCAGTACGCTCGCATGATAAAACCCTGCCGCATCAACGGGTGCGGCATTTACTTACGCTTCCTGACGTTGTTCCCGCCCATTTCTTCTACACTCTGCTTCATTAATTCCGTAATTTGCACGCAAAGATAACAGTTGCGCACTTTGGCGCGTATAATGCGCGGCGTTCATGTTGACGGTATGCCTTAATGAAGGAGAGAAAGATGACGGCAGTTGCCCCGGTAATCACGATTGATGGGCCAAGTGGCGCAGGGAAAGGGACTCTGTGTAAAGCGATGGCGGAAGCCTTGCAATGGCATCTTTTAGACTCGGGAGCAATCTATCGCGTACTGGCGTTAGCGGCGCTTCATCATCATGTGGATGTGGCTTCCGAAGAGGCGCTGGTTCCATTGGCTGCGCATCTTGATGTCCGCTTCGTCTCGACTAATGGCAACCTGGAAGTCATTCTTGAAGGGGAAGACGTGAGCGGTGAAATCCGCACCCAGGAAGTCGCGAATGCTGCCTCTCAGGTGGCTGCGTTCCCGCGCGTTCGTGAAGCATTATTACGTCGTCAGCGCGCGTTCCGTGACGCACCAGGTCTGATTGCGGACGGTCGTGATATGGGAACCGTGGTGTTTCCTGACGCGCCAGTGAAAATTTTCCTTGACGCCTCCTCCGAAGAACGCGCACAACGTCGTATGCTTCAGTTGCAGGAAAAAGGCTTTAGTGTTAACTTTGATCGCCTTTTATCCGAGATAAAAGAGCGCGATGACCGTGATCGTAATCGTGCTGTAGCTCCACTTGTTCCGGCAGACGATGCTTTAGTGCTCGATTCTACCCGATTAACTATTGAGCAAGTGATTGAAAAAGCGTTACAATACGCGCGCCAGAAATTGGCACTCGCTTAACCGCGACAGATTTGAAGTACCCCGCTGCAATGGATTGACGGTGGGTATGTGAAACAACCCCATCCGGCATGGAGCCAGGTGGACGTTATATTAACCTGAAGATTAAACATGACTGAATCTTTTGCTCAACTATTTGAAGAATCCTTAAAAACAATCGAAACCCGTCCGGGTTCCATCGTTCGTGGTGTTGTTGTTGCTATCGACAAAGATATCGTACTGGTTGACGCCGGTCTGAAATCTGAGTCTGCCATTCCGGCAGAGCAGTTCAAAAACGCCCAGGGCGAACTGGAAATCCAGGTTGGTGACGAAGTTGACGTTGCACTGGATGCAGTAGAAGACGGCTTCGGTGAAACTCTGCTGTCCCGTGAGAAAGCTAAACGTCACGAAGCTTGGATCACGCTGGAAAAAGCTTACGAAGAAGCTGAAACTGTAGTCGGTGTTATCAACGGCAAAGTTAAAGGTGGCTTCACTGTTGAGCTGAACGGTATTCGCGCGTTCCTGCCAGGTTCTCTGGTAGACGTTCGTCCGGTTCGCGACACTCTGCACCTCGAAGGCAAAGAGCTTGAGTTCAAAGTTATCAAGCTTGACCAGAAGCGTAACAACGTTGTTGTTTCTCGTCGTGCCGTTATCGAATCTGAGAACAGCGCAGAACGCGATCAGCTGCTGGAAAACCTCCAGGAAGGCATGGAAGTTAAAGGTATCGTTAAGAACCTCACTGACTACGGTGCATTCGTTGATCTGGGTGGCGTTGATGGCCTGCTGCACATCACCGACATGGCGTGGAAACGCGTTAAACACCCAAGCGAAATCGTGAACGTTGGCGACGAAATCACTGTTAAAGTGCTGAAGTTCGACCGCGAGCGTACTCGTGTATCCCTGGGCCTGAAACAGCTGGGCGAAGATCCATGGGTCGCTATCGCTAAGCGTTACCCAGAAGGTACTCGTCTGACTGGCCGCGTGACCAACCTGACCGACTACGGCTGCTTCGTTGAAATCGAAGAAGGCGTTGAAGGCCTGGTGCACGTTTCCGAAATGGACTGGACCAACAAAAACATCCACCCATCCAAAGTTGTTAACGTTGGTGATGTAGTGGAAGTGATGGTTCTGGATATCGACGAAGAACGTCGTCGTATCTCCCTGGGCCTGAAGCAGTGCAAAAACAACCCATGGCAGCAGTTCGCGGAAACCCATAACAAGGGCGACCGTGTTGAAGGTAAAATCAAGTCTATCACTGACTTCGGTATCTTCATCGGCCTGGACGGCGGCATCGATGGCCTGGTTCACCTGTCTGACATCTCCTGGAACGTTACAGGCGAAGAAGCAGTACGTGAATACAAAAAAGGCGACGAAATCGCTGCAGTTGTTCTGCAGGTTGACGCAGAACGTGAACGTATCTCCCTGGGCGTTAAACAGCTCGCAGAAGATCCGTTCAACAACTGGGTTGCACTGAACAAGAAAGGCGCAATCGTAAACGGTAAAGTGACTGCAGTTGACGCTAAAGGCGCAACCGTAGAACTGGCTGACGGCGTTGAAGGTTACCTGCGCGCTTCTGAAGCTTCACGTGACCGCGTTGAAGATGCAACTCTGGTTCTGAGCGTTGGCGACGACGTTGAAGCTAAATTCACCGGTGTTGACCGTAAGAACCGTGCAATCAGCCTGTCTGTTCGTGCTAAAGACGAAGCTGATGAGAAAGATGCAATCGCAACTGTTAACAAACAGGAAGATGCAGGTTTCTCTAACAACGCAATGGCTGAAGCTTTCAAAGCAGCTAAAGGCGAGTAATTTCAAGTGCTCTACATCATTTGAACGGTAACAAGGCAACGAGCCTGTGAATCCCCAGGAGCCGACTTAAGTCAGTGACTGGGGTGAAGAGGCGAAGTTAACGTAGTGACCGCTCGAAGGATGACGAGCAGACTTGACAGATTGCAGGATTCGTTCTGTAATCAATAACAAAGGGCGGCTACGGCCGCCCTTGTTTAATAAGCTGTTCAGCTAATTGGTTTGAAGGAACCGGAGGAATCATGACCAAGTCAGAATTGATTGAAAGACTTGCCAGCCAACAATCGCACATCCCAGCAAAAGCAGTGGAAGATGCAGTGAAAGAGATGCTAGAGCATATGGCCTCGACTCTTGCACAGGGCGAGCGCATTGAAATCCGCGGTTTCGGTAGTTTCTCTCTGCATTATCGTGCACCACGAACCGGGCGTAACCCGAAGACTGGCGATAAAGTTGACCTGGAAGGCAAATACGTTCCGCACTTTAAGCCGGGTAAAGAACTGCGCGATCGCGCCAACATTTACGGAAACTGAGTTCAGCCTACGGGCGAAACTGGGTTATCTAAAAAAAGCACCTTCGGGTGCTTTTTTTATACATTGAATTCAGAAAGCTGAAGCGGCGCTGCATTTCATCATTTCAGTTGCAGCAAGCTGGCACATTCTCTCCAGCAGTGGCCGTAAACTCACTTTTTCCTGGCTGACTCCCTAATATTCCCGCTGCACACTCTCTTAGAACAGGGAGGTGTATATGGGATTACCTGCAATCAGTGCATGTCTTATCACGGCCATTTTACCGTTGGTATGGCTGCCTTCGTTACCAAATCTGTCAACGGTCTGGATGTGCATAGCGGTTGGCGTTCTACTTGGATTACAAAGACTTCTTTGCTTACGTTATGCGGGCCTATGGCTGGTGTTCTTTGCATGGGGTGTATTAGCCGCCCTGGAATCCACCTGGCCCATGCAAAATCTGACGAACACGCCGCAGCAAGCAGAAATACTTATCACAGCCACCGATGGGGCAACTACCCATCAGGGTAAAATTGTAAGGCTAAATGGGAAACCCTGGTATTCGACCACCGGCGTAACGCTTTACGGTCAATATCTGCCGCAGACAGTGTGTCCTGGACAGCGCTGGACAATGTTACTGCGTCTTAGGGCGATTCATGGTGAGCTCAACGATGGCGGTTTTGATTCTCAGCGTTATGCGCTGGCCTCACATCAGCCGTTGACCGGACGGTTTACCCATGCGGAAGTGTTAGACGCAAGCTGTGGTTTGCGGGCGCAATATCTTTCTTCACTGACCACGACGCTCACCCAATACACGTGGGGAACCGTTATTCTCGGACTGGGGATGGGGGAACGGTTGGCGGTCACGCAAGAGGTCAAAAAGCTGATGCGTGAAACCGGCACATTGCACCTGATGGCGATTTCAGGTTTGCATATTGCTCTCGCGGCGTCGATCGTTTGGCTCATCGTTAGGGGGATTCAATTTTTACTTCCGACTGACTGCATTGGTTGGCGTGTACCGCTATTGGCAGGAGTCTGTTTTGCGGCGTTTTACGCCTGGCTTACAGGGATGCAACCTCCCGCATTACGAACCGTGGTCTCTCTTGCGGCACTCGCGTCGCTGCGCCTGAGTGGGCGGCAGTGGTCGCCCTGGCAAGTGTGGTTGTGTTGCGTCGCGTCTATTCTGGTTGTTGATCCTCTGGCGGTACTGTCGCAAAGCCTGGCCTTGTCGGCATTCGCCGTTGCCACGCTGATTTTCTGGTATCAGTGGCTGCCATTGCCTCAGTGGCCTGTTCCCCGTTGGATCAAACCGCTGGTGGCGCTGCTGCATTTGCAGGTAGGGATGCTGTTTTTGCTCTTGCCGCTACAGGTCAGCATTTTTCACGGCATGAGCATCTCGTCTCTGGTCGCCAATCTCTTTGCGGTACCGCTTGTCACGTTTATCTCCGTACCGCTGATCCTGGCTGGCATGCTGTTGCATCTGAGTGAACTGACATTACTGGAAGCGAAGGTCTGGTTTCTGGCTGATAAATCACTGGAAGTGCTCTTTTGGCTTTTAAAAGAACTACCGGATGGGTGGATGGATATTGATGAGCGCTGGCAGCTCGTGACCTGTCTTCCCTGGTTTGCGATTATTGCCTGGCGTTTACGCGCCTGGAAGTCGATTCCCGCTGTGTGTATCGCGGGTAGCGTATTGCTGACATTTCCCTTATGGCATCCTCTCAAAACCGAAGGCTGGACGCTGCACATGCTGGACATTGGCCAGGGGCTGGCAATGGCTATTGAGCGCCACGGAAAAGTCATTATGTACGATACCGGGCTTGCCTGGCCTGGCGGTGACAGCGCAAAGCAGCACATTATTCCCTGGCTGCGCTGGCATCATCTGACACCGGAAGGGGTCATTATCAGCCATGAACATAGGGATCATATTGGCGGGCTTACCTCGTTACAGGATACGTGGCCAAAAATGTGGATAAAAAGCCCGTTAGGATGGGCAGGGCATCAGCCCTGTTTTCGCGGTCAGCGCTGGCAGTGGCAGGGATTGACCTTCACGGTCCACTGGCCGCCAAAAGAGTATCAGGCTCAGGGGAATAACCATTCCTGCGTAGTGAAAATCGACGATGGCGAGTTCAGCGTGCTACTCACCGGTGATATTGAGGCGAAGGCAGAGCAGTTGATGTTAAGTCATCACTGGCAGGCGCTAACGTCTACACTTATCCAGGTGCCGCATCATGGGAGTAACACCTCATCATCGCAGGCGTTGGTACAGCGTGTTGAAGGGAAGATCGCTTTGGCCTCAGCGGCGCGTTACAACGCATGGCATTTCCCGTCCATAAAAGTGAGCAGACGCTATAAAAAGGAGGGCTATTCTTGGTTCGATACACCGCAATCGGGACAAATCTCGGTACGTTTTTCGCCACATGGCTGGCAAATCCTGCGCTTACGAGATCAAATTTTACCTCGTTGGTATCATCAGTGGTTTGGCGCGCCCGTAGATAACGGGTAGAATATGCGGCTATTTCAACAAATGCTGGTTTTTTGAATGCATAACGACAAAGATCTCTCCACGTGGCAGACCTTCCGCCGACTCTGGCCGATGATTGCACCCTTTAAAACAGGTCTGATCGTGGCGGGTGTCGCGTTAATCCTCAACGCAGCAAGCGATACCTTCATGCTATCGCTCCTCAAACCGTTACTGGATGACGGTTTTGGTAAAACGGATCGCTCAGTGTTGCTATGGATGCCTCTGGTGGTTATCGGACTGATGATCTTACGCGGCGTCACCAGCTATATCTCCAGCTACTGCATTTCGTGGGTGTCGGGCAAAGTGGTAATGACCATGCGCCGCCGACTGTTCAGCCATATGATGGGCATGCCGGTCTCCTTTTTTGACAAGCAGTCCACCGGGACCTTGCTGTCGCGCATCACCTACGATTCTGAGCAAGTCGCGTCGTCCTCTTCCAGCGCTCTGATTACCGTGGTGCGTGAAGGTGCGTCGATTATCGGCCTGTTCATCATGATGTTCTACTACAGCTGGCAGCTGTCAATCATTCTGATTGTGCTGGCACCGATTGTGTCGATCGCTATCCGTGTGGTCTCTAAGCGTTTCCGTAACATCAGCAAAAACATGCAGAACACGATGGGGCAGGTGACCACCAGTGCCGAGCAGATGCTGAAAGGCCATAAAGAAGTATTGATCTTTGGCGGTCAGGACGTCGAAACAAAACGCTTTGATAAAGTCAGCAACAAAATGCGTCTGCAGGGGATGAAAATGGTTTCGGCCTCTTCCATCTCCGATCCGATCATTCAGCTGATTGCCTCTCTGGCGCTGGCATTTGTGCTCTATGCTGCAAGCTTCCCAAGCGTCATGGAGACATTAACTGCCGGTACCATTACCGTCGTCTTCTCTTCAATGATTGCGCTGATGCGTCCGCTGAAATCACTGACCAACGTCAACGCGCAGTTCCAGCGTGGTATGGCGGCCTGCCAGACGCTGTTCAGTATTCTGGATACCGAGCAGGAAAAAGACGAAGGTAAACGCGTAATTGAGCGCGCTAATGGCGATGTAGAATTCCGCAATGTCACCTTCACCTATCCTGGTCGTGAAACGCCTGCCCTGCGCAATATCAGCCTGAACATCCCGGCGGGTAAAACGGTGGCACTGGTAGGGCGTTCCGGCTCGGGTAAATCAACCATCGCCAGCCTGATGACGCGTTTCTACGATATCGACGAAGGCGAAATCCTGTTGGATGGTCACGACTTACGCGAATACACCCTACAGTCGCTGCGTAACCAGGTGGCGCTGGTTTCTCAAAACGTGCATCTGTTTAACGATACTGTTGCCAACAACATCGCCTATGCGCGTACGGAAGAGTACAGCCGCGAGGCGATCGAGAACGCAGCACGTATGGCTTACGCGATGGATTTTATCAACAAAATGGACAACGGTCTTGATACGGTCATTGGCGAAAACGGCGTGCTGCTTTCCGGCGGTCAGCGTCAGCGTATTGCGATTGCCCGTGCGCTGCTGCGTGACAGCCCGATTCTAATCCTTGATGAAGCAACCTCAGCGCTGGATACCGAATCTGAACGTGCTATTCAGTCGGCGCTGGACGAACTGCAGAAAAACCGTACCTCACTGGTGATTGCACACCGTCTGTCGACTATCGAGCAGGCGGATGAAATCGTGGTGGTGGAAGACGGCTTGATCGTCGAGCGCGGAAGCCATGCGGATCTTATCGAGCACCGTGGCGTTTACGCTCAGCTCCATAAAATGCAGTTTGGCGCATGATTGCACGCATCTGGTCCGGGGAATCTCCGCTCTGGCTGCTGCTGTTGCCGCTCTCCTGGCTATACGGTCTGGTGAGCGGCATCATTCGTTTGAGCTATCGTCTGGGGCTTAAAAAAACCTGGCGAGCACCGGTGCCGGTTGTGGTTGTGGGAAATCTCACCGCCGGAGGCAACGGTAAAACCCCTGTTGTCATTTGGCTGGTGGAACAACTGACCAAACGCGGCATTCGCGTGGGTGTTGTTTCACGGGGTTATGGTGGAAAAGCCGAAAAGTATCCCCTGCTCCTGACGGCGGACACCACCACGGAGCAAGCCGGAGATGAACCGGTGCTGATTTTCCAGCGCACCGGGGCGCCCGTCGCGGTTTCTCCTGTTCGCAGCGAAGCCGTTCAGGCTCTACTGGCAGCACATCCGCTGCAAATCATTATCACCGATGATGGCTTACAGCATTACGCCCTGGCGCGTGATAAAGAGATCGTGGTGATTGATGGTGAGCGGCGCTTCGGCAATGGCTGGTGGCTTCCCGCTGGGCCAATGCGCGAGCGGGCATCCCGCCTGCGTTCCGTTGATGCGGTGATTGTGAACGGCGGTGAAGCACAGCGCGGCGAAATACCGATGACATTAACGCCTGGCCAGGCAGTGAATCTCCTGACAGGTGAGCATCGGGACATCACAGCGCTGCCAGCGCTGGTCGCTATGGCCGGTATCGGTCATCCTCCGCGCTTTTTTGCCACGTTAGAACAGGGCGGAGCCCGGCTTGAAAACCGAATTCCTCTCGCCGACCATCAAGCGCTGAGTCTGGAAAGCGTTGAGCCTTTGGCTGCACCTCACCAGAATCTGATCATGACTGAAAAAGACGCTGTTAAATGCCGCGCGTTTGCCAAATCCAACTGGTGGTATTTGCCCGTTGATGCACAGCTCAGCGGCGAACAGCCCGAACACTTGCTCCAGGAACTGATGGCGCTGGTGCGCTAAGTCGAATGCGGTTCTGGTAGCGTGATGACTGACAGGAAAACGCATGTCTCTACCGCAACTCTCACTTAGCGCCGCTCGTCATCTGCATCTCTATGCGCAGGGGCTGCTGAAAAAGCCCCGTCGTCGCGCACAGCCTGCCGATATTCTCTCCGCCATTCAGCGCATGTCGCTGCTGCAAATAGACACCATTAATATCGTTGCCCGCAGTCCCTACCTGGTGCTTTTTAGCCGCCTGGGGAATTACCCTGCGCAGTGGCTGGATGACGCTCTGAGCCAGGGTCAGCTCATGGAATATTGGGCGCACGAAGCCTGTTTCTTGCCACGCACTGATTTCGGACTGGTACGCCATCGGATGCTCGCGCCTGAAAAAATGGGCTGGAAGTACAAGCAGGAGTGGATGCACCAAAATGCTGAGGAAATCGAACAGCTGATTGCCCATATTCACGATAACGGCCCGGTTCGCTCAGCGGATTTTGAACACCCGCGTAAAGGCACCAGCGGCTGGTGGGAGTGGAAACCGCACAAGCGCCATCTGGAAGGGCTGTTTACTTCAGGGAAAGTGATGGTGGTGGAGCGGCGTAATTTCCAGCGCGTTTACGATCTCACCCATAGGGTGATGCCGCACTGGGACGACGAGCGCGATCTACTGAATCAAGCTGCGGCTGAAGAGGTCATGCTGGAAAACAGCGCTCGTAGCCTGGGGATTTTCCGCGCGCAATGGCTGGCCGATTACTATCGCCTGCGCCAGCCTGCGCTGAAACCCTTACTCGAAAGGTGGCAAGAAAATCATCGCGTAATGCGCGTTGAGGTCGAGCGGCTGGGTGAAATGTGGCTCCATGCGGATCTCTTCCCGCTGGTGCCACAGGCACAGGAAGATAAGCTGACCGCGTCGCACAGCGCGGTGTTATCACCCTTTGATCCCGTGGTCTGGGACCGCAAACGCGCTGAACAACTGTTTGATTTCACCTATCGTCTGGAATGCTACACCCCCGCGCCAAAACGCCAGTTTGGCTATTTTGTCCTGCCGCTGCTGCATAAAGGGCGGTTGGTCGGGCGGATGGACGCGAAAATGCACCGTAAAACCGGCGTACTGGAAGTGATTGCGTTGTATCTGGAAGAGGGCGTGAAGGTTAGCGCGACGCTGGAAAAAGGGCTGACCGCAGCACTCAATGAATTTGCTGTCTGGCAGGGTGCCCGGCAGATAACGCTGGCACGATTGCCGGATGGGGTGTTTAACGGCTGTCGGAGTGGCTGGGAAATAGACATAGCCTGAAAAAGGAATGTGGTAAGCTTTAGCGATTACTGATACGGAGGAACTATGGATCACCGTTTACTTGAAATCATTGCCTGCCCGGTGTGCAACGGCAAACTGTATTACAGCCAGGATAAGCAAGAGCTGATTTGCAAACTGGATAATCTGGCATTCCCGTTTCGTGACGGCATTCCCGTCTTGCTGGAAACCGAAGCCCGTACGCTGGCGGCAGAAGAGAGCAGACCATGAGTTTTGTTGTCATCATTCCGGCACGTTTCGCATCGACCCGTTTGCCCGGCAAACCGCTGGTTGATATCAATGGCAAGCCGATGATTGTCCACGTGCTCGACCGGGCGCGTGAATCCGGTGCCGATCGCGTTATCGTTGCCACAGATCATGAAGATGTGGCGCGTGCGGTCGAAGCCGCGGGCGGCGAAGTGTGTATGACTCGCGCCGATCACCAGTCGGGCACTGAACGCCTGGCCGAAGTGGTTGAGAAATGCGGTTTCAGCGATGACACGGTAATTGTCAACGTGCAGGGCGACGAGCCGATGATCCCGGCGGTGATTATCCGTCAGGTCGCGGAAAACCTCGCCCAGCGCAAAGTGGGAATGGCGACGCTGGCCGTGCCGATCCACCAAGCGGAAGAGGCGTTTAATCCCAATGCCGTGAAAGTGGTGATGGACGCGGAAGGTTATGCGCTCTATTTCTCCCGAGCGACTATCCCGTGGGATCGCGACCGTTTTGCGCAGTCTAAAGAGACCATTGGCGATACGTTCCTGCGTCATCTGGGTATTTACGGCTACCGTGCAGGCTTTATCCGCCGCTACGTGACCTGGGCGCCAAGCCCGCTGGAGCACATTGAGATGCTCGAGCAGTTGCGCGTGCTGTGGTATGGCGAAAAGATCCATGTGGCAGTGGCCCATGAAGTGCCTGGAACCGGCGTGGATACTCAGGAAGATCTCGAACGCGTCCGCGCAGAACTGAAATAACGTCATCTCCCGCATCCCCTCGTTCGGGGGGATGTTTTTTGGCCTCGCTTTATCTCATTTTTCTTCTCTCTAATTGATCTCATAAGGTGACATCCAACCGTCATACGCTCATTATGAAAGCAGTAGTTTTGATGGGGGTAATCTCATATGGAACAATTGCGTGCTGAGCTGAGCCACCTGCTGGGAGAAGCACTCAGTCGGGTCGAGTGCGTGAGCGAGAAGGCGGACACGTCGCTGTGGTCGCTGTATGACAGCAACGGAAACCCGATGCCGTTAATGGCAAGAAGCTTTTCATCACCGGGCGTCGCCCGACAGCTGGCGTGGAAAATGTCCATGCTGGCGCGAAGCGGCACGGTACGAATGCCTACCGTTTATGGCGTTATGACCCACGAAGAACATCCTGGCCCCGATGTCCTGCTGATTGAGCGCCTGCGCGGTGTGCCGGTCGAAGCCCCGGCACGAACGCCGGACCGCTGGGAACAGCTTAAAGACCAGATCGTAGAAGGATTACTCTCCTGGCACCGTCAGGACAGCAAGGGACTGGTGGGACCGGTCGACAGCACCCAGGAAAACCTCTGGCCGCTCTGGTATCGTCAACGGGTGGAAGTACTCTGGGGAACGCTGAACCAGTTCAGTAATACCGGGCTGACGATGCAGGATAAGCGTATTCTGTTCCGCACACGTGAATGCCTGCCCGCGATGTTTGAGGGTTTTAATGATAACTGCGTGCTCATTCACGGTAATTTCACGTTGCGCAGCATGCTGAAGGATGCCCGTAGCGACCAGCTTCTGGCGATGGTAGGGCCGGGCATTATGCTGTGGGCACCCCGCGAATATGAACTGTTCCGCTTAGGTGAAAGCGCGCTGGCAGAAAGCTTAATGTGGCATTATCTACAGCGAGCGCCAGTCTCAGAATCCTTCCTCTGGCGTCGCTGGCTGTATCTCTTGTGGGATGAAGTCGCGCAGCTGGTGAATACTGGACGGTTTAACCGCACGAACTTCGACATGGCCGCGAAATCACTCCTGCCCTGGCTCGCCTGACGAGCCTTTAAGCCATTGCCAGAGCCGTCCAAGCGTTTCGTAACCGACCCGATCGCTGTGCATTAACCATGCAGGCGACGGGATCGCGCGCTCCCACGGATTGAGCGGCGCATTGATGGCCAGCTGATTCGCTGGCGCGGGTAGCGGATGTAATCCTGCATGTTCAAAGAAAATCATCGCGCGCGGAAGATGTGAGGCGGAAGTCACCTGCAGGAACGGGGCATCGCCGATCGCCTGTTTAACCGCAGCAGCTTCTTCTTCCGTGTCTTTTGGATTGTCGAGAGTGATAATCGCAGAGCGCGGCACGCCAAGGGACTCCGCCACTCTTGCTCCTGCTTCAGCCGTGCTGACAGGGTTCGTTTTGGCTGCGGCTCCCGTGAATATCATTTTCGAACCCGGATTAGCCAGCCACAGCCGAATGCCTTCGTTGAGGCGCGGTAAACTGTTGTTGATCAGGTTTGAACTCGGGGCCCATTTATCGTCCCAGGTGTAACCGCCACCCAGCACCACGATAAACGCCACTTTCTGATTTCCTTGCCACGTCGGGTACTTATCTTCAATAGGGCGCAATAACCCATCCGCCACCGGTTGCAGGCTTAACAGCAGCAGCACCAGCCAACCCGTCGTAATGACGATTTTACCGCTGCGTTGAAAACGGGTGAACCAGACCAGCAGTAGCCCGAGTGCAATAAACATCAGCAGGAGAGGGAGGGGAAGTATCATCCCTCCAATGATTTTCTTTAGGGTAAAAAGCATCCTTTTTGGTTCCTTTTTTAACCATACAGCAGGTGATTACACGCGATATTACACCAGAGAGGTTCATTCTCCGCGCGGGTGTGACAAAATAGCGGTTTTGCTGCTAGCGGATGGAACTCTCCCAATGCGGGATCGCAATTTTGATGACATCGCGGAAAAGTTTTCGCGGAACATTTACGGCACCACCAAAGGGCAGTTGCGTCAGACGATCCTGTGGCAGGATCTCGACACCGTGCTCGCCACCTTTGGTGACCGAAAGTTGCGGGTTCTGGATGCGGGCGGCGGTGAAGGCCAGACCGCCATTTTGATGGCGCAGCGTGGTCATCACGTCACGCTTTGCGATCTCTCTTCAGAAATGGTCGAACGTGCGAAGCGCGCGGCAGAAGAGAAAGGTGTGAGCGACAACATGCATTTTATACATTGCGCCGCTCAGGACATTGCGCAGCATTTGGAATCTCAGGTTGATCTGATATTGTCTCATGCTGTGCTGGAGTGGGTTGCCGAGCCGCACGAGATGCTAAAAACCCTGTGGTCTGTGCTCACACCCGGCGGCGCATTGTCGCTGATGTTCTACAATGCTAACGGCCTGCTGATGCGTAACGTACTGGTGGGCAATTTCGGCTATGTACAACAGGGCATGTATAAAAAGAAACGGCGCACGCTTTCGCCGGATTTCCCCCGCGATCCGCAGCAGGTTTATGGCTGGCTGGAAGAGATGGGCTGGGAAATTACCGGGAAAACGGGCGTCAGGGTGTTTCATGATTATCTGCGCGATAAACAAAAACAGCACGACTGTCTTGACGCGTTAACAGAAATAGAAACGCGGTATTGCCGTCAGGAACCCTTTATCAGTCTTGGGCGATACATTCACGTCATCGCGCGCAAGCCGCAGAAGCAAGGATAATTTATGAGTGAATTTTCCCAGACAGTCCCCGAACTGGTTGCCTGGGCCAGGAAAAACGATTTCTCCATCTCGCTGCCGGTAGACAGACTCTCATTCCTGCTGGCGGTTGCCACGCTGAACGGCGAACGTCTGGATGGAGAAATGAGCGAGGGTGAACTGGTGGACGCGTTCCGCCATGTCAGTGATGCGTTTGAGCAAACCAGCGAAACCATTAGCGTGCGTGCCAACAACGCAATCAACGAGATGGTACGTCAACGTCTGCTGAACCGCTTTACCAGCGAGCAGGCGGAAGGAAACGCCATCTATCGTCTGACGCCTTTGGGCATCGGCATTACCGACTATTACATCCGCCAGCGAGAATTTTCTACGCTGCGCCTCTCTATGCAGCTGTCGATTGTGGCGGGCGAACTGAAACGAGCGGCCGATGCGGCGGATGAAAATGGCGATGAATTCCACTGGCATCGCAATGTCTACGCCCCGCTGAAGTACTCGGTGGCTGAAATTTTCGACAGTATCGATCTGACCCAGCGTCTGATGGATGAACAGCAGCAGCAGGTGAAAGATGATATCGCGCAGCTGCTGAATAAAGACTGGCGGGCAGCGATCTCCAGCTGTGAGCTGTTGCTGTCAGAAACCTCCGGGACGCTGCGTGAACTGCAGGACACGCTGGAAGCCGCGGGGGATAAACTTCAGGCAAACCTGTTGCGCATTCAGGACGCTACGCTGGCCCATGACGATCTGCATTTTGTTGATCGTCTGGTCTTTGACTTGCAAAGCAAACTCGACCGTATTATCAGCTGGGGACAGCAATCGATCGATCTGTGGATCGGCTATGACCGCCACGTGCATAAATTCATCCGTACGGCGATCGACATGGATAAAAACCGCGTGTTTGCCCAACGTCTGCGCCAGTCAGTACAAAATTATTTCGATGCGCCGTGGGCGCTGACCTATGCCAACGCCGATCGTCTGCTGGATATGCGCGACGAAGAGATGGCGCTGCGCGACGAAGAGGTCACCGGTGAACTGCCGCCGGATCTGGAGTTTGAAGAATTCAACGAAATTCGTGAGCAACTTGCAGCGATGATCGAAGAACAGCTCGCCGTCTATAAAACCAGACAAGTGCCGCTGGATCTTGGTCTCGTGGTGCGCGACTATCTGGTGCAATACCCGCGTGCGCGCCATTTCGATATTGCCCGCATCGTCGTCGACCAGGCCGTGCGCCTGGGCGTCGCGCAAGCAGATTTCACCGGGCTGCCGCCGAAGTGGCAGCCGATTAACGATTACGGAGCCAAGGTACAGGCGCATGTCATTGACAAATATTGAACAAGTGATGCCAGTTAAGCTGGCCCAGGCGCTGGCAAATCCGTTATTTCCGGCGCTGGACAGCCAGCTGCGTGCCGGTCGTCACATTGGTCTTGACGAGCTGGATAATCACGCTTTTCTGATGGACTTCCAGGAATATCTGGAAGAGTTCTACGCCCGCTATAACGTCGAGCTGATCCGCGCACCTGAAGGTTTCTTCTACCTGCGCCCGCGCTCCACGACGCTGATCCCGCGCTCGGTGCTGTCCGAGCTGGACATGATGGTGGGCAAAATTCTCTGCTATCTCTATCTCAGCCCAGAACGTCTGGCCAATGAAGGCATCTTCACCCAGCAAGAGTTGTATGACGAATTGTTGAGCCTGGCCGATGAGGGCAAATTGCTCAAACTGGTGAACAACCGTTCCACCGGTTCTGACCTTGACCGTCAGAAGCTCCAGGAAAAAGTACGCTCTTCCCTGAACCGTCTGCGCCGTCTGGGAATGGTCTGGTTTATGGGCCATGACAGCAGCAAATTCCGCATTACCGAATCCGTGTTCCGCTTTGGCGCTGATGTGCGTACTGGCGACGACGCGCGTGAAGCGCAGCTGCGCATGATCCGCGACGGCGAAGCCATGCCGATAGAAAACAATTTGTTGCTCAATGACGAGCATGAAGAAAGCCAGCCGGATAGCGGGGAGGAAGAATAATGATTGAACGCGGTAAATTTCGCTCACTAACGCTGGTTAACTGGAACGGTTTCTTCGCCCGAACCTTCGATCTGGATGAGCTGGTTACGACGCTCTCCGGCGGTAACGGAGCGGGTAAATCCACTACGATGGCGGCGTTTGTCACGGCGCTGATCCCCGATCTGACGCTGCTGCATTTCCGTAACACCACCGAAGCGGGCGCGACAAGCGGTTCCCGCGATAAAGGTCTGCACGGTAAACTGAAAGCGGGCGTCTGTTACTCGGTTCTGGATGTGATCAACTCCCGCCATCAACGCGTGGTGGTCGGCGTACGTTTGCAACAAATTGCGGGCCGTGACCGTAAAGTCGACATCAAACCGTTTGCTATTCAGGGGCTGCCAACCTCGATTCAGCCGACTTCTCTGCTGACGGAAACCCTGAACGATCGCCAGGCGCGCGTGCTACCTCTCAATGAGCTGAAAGATAAACTCGAAGCGATTGAAGGCGTTCAATTCAAGCAGTTCAACTCAATTACCGATTACCACTCGCTGATGTTCGATCTGGGCGTTGTCGCGCGTCGTCTGCGCTCTGCGTCGGACCGTAGCAAATACTATCGCCTGATCGAAGCCTCGCTTTACGGCGGGATCTCCAGCGCCATTACCCGCTCTCTGCGCGACTACCTGTTGCCTGAAAACAGCGGCGTGCGAAAAGCCTTCCAGGACATGGAAGCCGCGCTGCGCGAAAACCGCATGACGCTGGAAGCGATTCGGGTCACTCAGTCTGACCGCGATCTGTTCAAACATTTGATCAGCGAAGCGACCAACTACGTGGCGGCGGACTATATGCGCCACGCCAACGAGCGCCGCATCCATCTGGATAAAGCACTGGAGTATCGCCGCGAGTTGTTCACCTCCCGCAAACAGCTAGTGGCTGAGCAGTACAAGCACGTTGAGATGGCCCGCGAACTGGGCGAGCACAACGGTGCGGAAGGCGATCTGGAAGCCGATTATCAGGCCGCCAGCGATCACCTGAATCTGGTGCAAACCGCATTGCGTCAGCAGGAAAAAATCGAGCGCTACGAAGCCGATCTCGATGAGCTGCAGATTCGCCTCGAAGAACAAAATGAAGTGGTGGCCGAAGCCGCCGACATGCAGGAAGAGAAAGAGGCCCGCGCCGAAGCCGCTGAGCTGGAAGTCGATGAGCTGAAAAACCAGCTGGCCGACTACCAGCAAGCGCTGGATGTTCAGCAAACCCGCGCCATCCAGTACACCCAGGCATTACAAGCACTGCAACGCGCGAAAGAGCTGTGCCATCTTCCGGATCTGACGCCGGACAGTGCCGACGAGTGGCTGGAAACCTTCCGCGCCAAAGAACAGGAAGCGACGGAGAAACTACTTTCCCTCGATCAAAAAATGAGTGTCGCGCAAGCCGCGCACAGTCAGTTTGAACAGGCCTATCAGCTGGTCGTGGCGATCAATGGCCCGCTGGCGCGCGGTGATGCCTGGGAAGTGGCGCGCGAATTGCTGCGTGACGGCGTTAATCAGCGCCATCTGGCGGAGCAGGTTCAGCCGCTGCGCATGCGTCTGAACGAGCTGGAACAGCGTCTGCGTGAACAGCAGGAGGCCGAGCGTCTTCTGGCGGAGTTCTGCAAACGTCAGGGTAAGCATGTCGATATCGACTCCCTTGAAACCCTGCATCAGGAACTGGAAGCCCGTATCGCCTCGCTGTCCGACAGCGTCTCCAGCGCCAGCGAGCAGCGCATGGTTCTACGCCAGGAGCTGGAACAGCTTCAGTCACGCACTCAGACCTTGCTGAAACGAGCGCCGGTCTGGCTGGCGGCGCAGAGCAGCCTGAACCAGCTGAGCGAGCAGTGTGGTGAAGAGTTCGAATCCAGCTCGGAAGTTACCGAATATCTGCAACAGTTGCTTGAGCGCGAGCGCGAAGCCATTGTTGAGCGCGATGAAGTCGGTGCGCGTAAAAATGCTGTCGATGAAGAAATTGAACGTTTAAGTCAGCCTGGCGGTGCGGAAGATGCGCGTCTGAATGCGCTGGCGGAACGTTTTGGCGGCGTACTGTTGTCCGAAATCTACGACGACGTCAGCCTTGAAGATGCGCCGTATTACTCTGCGCTGTATGGCCCATCCCGCCATGCGATCGTCGTTCCAGATTTGTCGCTAATCGCTGAACAGCTGGAAGGGCTTGAAGAATGTCCGGAAGATCTCTATCTGATCGAAGGGGACCCGCAGTCCTTTGATGACAGCGTATTCAGCGTAGACGAACTGGAAAAAGCGGTGGTGGTGAAAGTCGCCGATCGCCAGTGGCGTTATTCTCGCTTCCCGACGCTGCCGATCTTTGGCCGCGCCGCGCGTGAAAACCGCATCGAAAGCCTGCATGCGGAACGTGAAACGCTGTCTGAGCGTTTTGCGACCCTGTCGTTTGACGTGCAGAAAACCCAACGTTTACACCAGGCGTTCAGCCGCTTTATCGGCAGCCATGTCGCAGTGGCCTTTGAGGCCGATCCTGAAGCCGAAATTCGCAAACTGAACACCCGCCGTGGCGAACTGGAACGCGCGCTGAGCAATCATGAAAATGATAACCAGCAGAGCCGCGTGCAGTTTGAGCAGGCGAAAGAGGGCGTCGCCGCTCTGAACCGTATCTTGCCGCGTCTGAATCTGCTGGGCGACGAAACCCTGGCCGATCGCGTGGATGAAATTCAGGAACGTCTGGATGAAGCGCAAGAAGCCGCGCGCTTTGTGCAGCTGCACGGCAATCAATTGGCGAAACTGGAGCCAGTGCTGTCGGTCCTGCAAAGCGATCCAGAACAGTACGAACAGCTGAAAGAAGATTACGCCTATTCCCAGCAGGTGCAGCGTGATGCGCGCCAGCAGGCGTTTGCGCTGACCGAAGTGGTGCAGCGTCGCGCGCACTTTGGCTACAGCGACTCGGCAGAAATGTTGAGTGGCAACAGCGACTTGAACGAGAAACTGCGCCAGCGTCTTGAGCAGGCGGAAGCGGAGCGTAGCCGCAGCCGCGATGCCCTGCGCAGCCACGCGGCACAGCTCGGTCAGTACAATCAGGTGCTGGCGTCACTGAAAAGCTCCTTTGATACCAAAAAAGAGCTGCTCACCGATCTGCATAAAGAGCTGCAGGATATCGGCGTTCGTGCGGACAGCGGAGCGGAAGAGCGCGCCCGTATTCGTCGCGACGAACTGCACAGCCAGCTGAGCAATAACCGTACCCGTCGTCATCAGCTGGAAAAAGCCCTGACCCTGTGCGAAGCAGAGATGGATAACCTGACCCGCCGTCTGCGCAAGCTGGAACGCGATTATCACGAAATGCGCGAGCAGGTTGTGACCGCCAAAGCGGGCTGGTGTGCGGTCATGCGTCTGGTGAAAGACAGCGGCGTTGAACGTCGTCTGCACCGTCGTGAGCTGGCGTACCTCTCGGGTGACGAACTGCGTTCGATGTCGGATAAGGCACTGGGTGCACTGCGCCCGGCAGTGGCAGATAACGAGCATCTGCGCGATGTGCTGCGCATGTCTGAAGATCCGAAACGTCCTGAGCGCAAAATTCAGTTCTTCGTGGCGGTTTATCAGCACCTGCGCGAGCGTATTCGTCAGGACATCATCCGTACGGACGATCCGGTCGAAGCGATCGAACAGATGGAAATCGAGCTGGGCCGTCTGACGGAAGAGCTGACCTCTCGCGAGCAGAAGCTAGCGATCAGCTCCCGCAGCGTGGCAAACATTATTCGCAAAACCATCCAGCGCGAGCAGAACCGTATTCGCATGCTCAACCAGGGCCTGCAGAGCGTATCGTTCGGCCAGGTGAACAGTGTGCGTCTGAACGTTAACGTTCGTGAAGCGCATGCCACTCTGCTGGATGTGCTCTCCGAGCAGCACGAGCAACATCAGGATCTGTTCAACAGCAACCGCCTGACCTTCTCGGAAGCGCTGGCGAAGCTCTATCAGCGCCTTAATCCACAGATCGATATGGGGCAACGTACGCCGCAAACCATCGGTGAAGAGCTGCTGGACTACCGTAATTATCTGGAAATGGAAGTTGAAGTTAACCGTGGTTCTGACGGCTGGCTGCGTGCGGAATCCGGCGCGCTGTCTACCGGGGAAGCGATCGGTACCGGGATGTCGATTCTGGTGATGGTTGTCCAGAGCTGGGAAGATGAAGCGCGTCGTCTGCGCGGGAAAGATATTTCTCCGTGCCGTCTGCTGTTCCTCGATGAAGCCGCGCGTCTGGATGCCCGTTCCATCGCCACGCTGTTTGAGTTGTGCGACCGTCTGGATATGCAGCTGATCATCGCTGCACCTGAGAACATCAGCCCGGAAAAAGGCACGACCTATAAGCTGGTGCGTAAGGTGTTCAACAATACGGAACATGTTCACGTCGTCGGGCTGCGCGGTTTTGCCCCGCAGCCGCCAGAGTCGTTACCCGGAACGGCTGACGCTTCTTAAAGCGTTTTGATGAAAAGGGCGGCACACAGGTGCTGCCCTTTTTATTTGCTTAACTTGCGTTCAGGGCTGCGTTATCTTTAAACTTCTTTACATAAGGCAAGGCAGTTGCGTGTATGCCTTTCTATAATGAAGAAAAGCCCCGGTGTTGTGGGCAGGTCGTAAAGCAAACAGGGGGCAAGGGATGTTGCTAAAGAAAATTCAAAGTCGTCAGCTGTCCGCACTCAGTGTGTGCCTGACGTTACTATTCGCTCCACTGTTTAACGCGCAGGCCGATGAGCCTGAAGTGGTTCCGGTCGACAGTTCCGCTACGATGGGGGCTCAGCCAACTGCGCTGCTGCAACCGCTGGAGCAATCTCCCGCGACCGCAATCATGGCCGGGATCAAACCGCTGCCAGCCAATGTTGATACGCAGGCGCTGCGCCAGCAGCTGCAATCCGGGCTGCCTTCGGGTTACACACCCGCCTATCTCAATCAGCTGACTTTACTGTATGCCGCGCGCGATATGAAACCGATGTGGGACGATCGTGAGGCGGTGCGTGCCTTCCAGCAGCAGCTGGCGGAAGTCGCTATCGCGGGTTTCCAACCGCAATTTACCGCCTGGGTGGAGCTTCTGACCGATCCGACCGTCACCGGGAATGCGCGCGACGTTGTTCTTTCTGACGCTATGATGGGTTATCTGCATTTTGTGGCGGGGATTCCGGTCAATGGCAACCGCTGGCTGTACAGTGAGAAGCCCTACAAGCTGGCGACACCTGCGCTGTCAGTGATCAACCAGTGGCAAGTGGCGCTGGATAAAGGGACGCTCCCACGCTTTATCGCAAGCCTTGCTCCGGCGCATCCGCAGTATGCCACGATGCACCAGTCGTTACTCCGACTGGTAGCCGATACGCGTCCCTGGCCTCAGCTGAAAAGCACCGCCAGTCTGCGTCCTGGTCAGTGGAGTAGCGATGTCCCGGCGCTGCGTGAAATTCTCCGGCGTTCCGGGGAGTCTGACGCAGGGGCGAAAATCGCGCTGCCGGGTGATGATCCCCAAAGCGTAGTGGTCAGTCCATCAGCACCTGTCGTGAAGAAGAAATCAGCTGTAACAGCCGACAAACCCGCAGCTTACGATCGTGAACTGGTCGCCGAAGTGAAAGCGTTTCAGGCGGCTCAGGGCCTGGGTGCAGACGGTGTTATTGGGCAGTCAACGCGCGATTGGCTGAATGTTTCTCCTGCGCAGCGTGCTGGTGTGCTGGCGCTGAACATTCAGCGTTTACGTCTGCTGCCAGGGACATTATCGACCGGGATTATGGTTAATATTCCGGCCTATTCGCTGGTCTATTACCAGAATGGTAGCGAAGTGCTGGCCTCGAGAGTTATTGTCGGGCGCCCGGATCGCAAAACGCCAATGATGAGCAGTGCGCTGAATAATGTGGTGGTGAACCCGCCGTGGAACGTACCGCCGACCCTCGCGCGTAAAGACATTCTGCCGAAAGTATGGAATGACCCCGGCTATCTTGAACGTCACGGCTACACAATGATGCGTGGCTGGAACAGCAACCAGCCGATTGACCCGTACCAGGTCGACTGGTCAACGATCACGGCGTCGAATTTGCCTTTCCGCTTCCAGCAAGCGCCGGGTGAGCGTAACTCCTTGGGTCGATACAAGTTCAACATGCCGAGCTCAGATGCCATCTATCTGCACGATACGCCAAACCATAACCTGTTCCAGAAAGACACTCGTGCCCTGAGTTCGGGCTGTGTTCGCGTCAATAAAGCCTCTGAACTGGCCAATATGCTGCTGGGTGATGCGGGCTGGAACGACACCCGGATATCCGATGCGCTTAAAGAAGGGAATACACGCTACGTTAATATTCGGCAAAACATTCCCGTCAATCTTTACTATCTGACGGCGTTTGTTGGCGAAGATGGACGGACCCAATATCGTACAGATATTTACAATTACGATCTCACAGCGCGATCCGGCGCACAAATTTTGTCAAAAGCTGAACAATTAATCAGGTAAATGAAGTAGTTCGAGGAAATTGATTGTCGTAAGTTATGGTAGAGAAGGGGGCATATGGCTACAAGCCCCGTCTTTACTGGGGTTGGGTGCCTTGACGCGGGCTGTTCAGGCGGTTAAGGTGCCCTTCGTGCGCTAAGCATATTTACGATAACATTGACCTGTAGACCTGATTATCATGGACAAATTTGACGCTAATCGCCGCAAGCTGCTGGCGCTAGGTGGTGTTGCGCTGGGCGCAGCGGCCATCTTACCGACGCCAGCATTTGCCACCCTCTCGACACCACGTCCGCGTATTTTAACGCTCAACAATCTTCACACCGGTGAGACGTTGAAAGCGGAGTTTTTCGATGGCAGAGGCTATATTCAGGATGAATTAGCAAGACTCAACCATTTTTTCCGCGACTACCGCGCGAATAAAATAAAGACCATCGATCCAGGATTATTTGATCAGCTATTCCGCCTCCAGGGCCTGCTCGGAACCCGCAAGCCGGTGCAACTCGTTTCCGGTTATCGTTCTATTGATACCAATAA
The DNA here is from genome assembly GCF_002922995.1 of Lelliottia sp. 7254-16. Classification (NCBI taxonomy): domain Bacteria; kingdom Pseudomonadati; phylum Pseudomonadota; class Gammaproteobacteria; order Enterobacterales; family Enterobacteriaceae; genus Lelliottia; species Lelliottia sp. 7254-16. The sequence continues at coordinate 101,268 of NZ_PQVS01000003.1, read as the reverse complement.
CGAACTGCGCGCCCATAGCCGTGGGGTAGCTAAAAAAAGCTATCACACGAAAGGACAGGCGATGGATTTCCATATTGAAGGCGTTTCATTAGCCAATATTCGCAAAGCCGCGTTATCTATGCGCGCAGGTGGTGTAGGATATTACCCACGTAGCAACTTTGTGCATATTGATACCGGGCCGACACGGCACTGGTAATAATGAAGGAGCAGTATGAACTATCGTATTATTCCGGTGACTGCGTTCTCCCAGAACTGTTCATTAATCTGGTGTGAACAAACTAAACTGGCCGCGCTTGTCGATCCCGGCGGAGATGCCGAGAAAATCAAGCAGGAAGTCGAGGCGTCCGGCGTGACGCTGATGCAGATTTTGCTGACCCATGGCCATCTTGACCATGTGGGGGCTGCGGCAGAGCTGGCGCAACATTACGGTGTGCCAGTGATTGGACCGGAAAAAGAAGATGAGTTCTGGCTGCAAGGGTTGCCTGCCCAAAGCCGTATGTTTGGCCTTGATGAGTGTCAGCCACTGACGCCCGATCGCTGGTTAAACGAAGGCGAGAGCGTTAATGTCGGAAACGTGACGCTACAGGTATTGCACTGTCCTGGCCATACGCCGGGGCATATCGTCTTCTTTGATGCTCAATCACGCTTGCTCATTTCTGGCGACGTGATTTTCAAAGGCGGCGTAGGACGCAGCGATTTCCCGCGCGGTGACCACGGTCAGCTGATCCAGTCAATTAAGCAGAAGCTATTGCCGTTGGGCGATGACGTGACGTTTATTGCAGGGCATGGCCCGATGTCGACGTTAGGATATGAGCGGGCACATAACCCGTTTCTGCAGGATGAAATGCCTGTCTGGTAAATCCCATTAAAAAAGCCTGCACATTGCAGGCTTTTTTGTAGGTCGGGCAAGCGCAAGCGCCACCCGAAAGACTTTTACAGCACAGCGACAATGGCTTCGCACAGCGGGGCCATGTTGTCTGGCGTCATACCTGCCACGTTCACACGTCCTGAAGCCACAGCGTACACACCAAACTCTTCGCGCAGACGCAGAACTTGTTCTTTAGTCAGGCCGCTGAACGAGAACATCCCGTTTTGTTTGATGATAAAGCTAAAGTCGCGGTCCGCGCCTTTCTCAGCCAGCGTATTCACGAACAGCAGACGCATGCGCTGAATGCGCTGACGCATGTCGTTCAGTTCCTGTTCCCAGATGGCGCGCAGCGCGTCATTGCTCAGGATTGTCGCCACGACAGAAGCGCCGTGCGCCGGTGGGTTAGAGTAGTTGGCGCGAATGACAGATTTCATCTGGCTGAAGGCACGATCAACGGTTTGCTCATCGGCAGCCACCAGCGTACAGGCACCGACGCGCTCATTATACAGACCAAAGTTCTTGGAATAAGAACTCGCCACGATCAGTTCCTGATGAACAGCGGAAAAAGCACGCAGACCTTCAGCATCTTCTTCCAGACCACGCGCGAAGCCCTGATAGGCGAAGTCGAACAGCGGCAGCCAGCCTTTCTCTACAGAGAGTTTCGCCAGTTGTTCCCACTGTTCCAGCGTCGGATCGATACCGGTTGGGTTGTGGCAGCAGCCGTGGAACAACACTACGTCACCGGCCTGTGCTTCGCTCAGGCTAGCCAGCAGGCCGTCGAAGTCAAGAGTATGGTTCGCCGCGTCATAATAAGCATATTCACGCACTTCCAGACCCGCAGAGTTAAACACGCTCTTGTGGTTCGGCCAGCTCGGATTGCTTACCCAAACGCGTTTCACAGAGGTATTCTTCGCGAGGAAATCCGCTGCGACGCGAAGTGCGCCAGTACCGCCAGGCGTTTGGGCTGTGCGAGCACGTTTATCGCTAATAAGCGTGCTGCCTTTTCCAAACAGCAGTTCCTGAGTGCAACGACCAAACTCCGGAATACCGTCGATACCGAGGTAGTTTTTGGTGTTTTCATTTTCCAGCAGATACTGCTCGGCTTTTTTGACGCTGGTCAGAACCGGAGTTTTACCGGTTTCATCTTTATAGACACCAATACCCAGGTTTATTTTTCCAGGGCGGTCATCGGCACGAAACAGATCGGCCAGGCCCAGAATAGGGTCGGCAGGGGCGGCGGTAATGTTCTCAAACATGACGAGGTTCCATTGTGATTACAGAAGTGAAATCCGCTATCAGGTTAACGGTAGATTTACAAAATGCCAACCGTTTGCGACAAAAAGCGTGCGCCTTTTCAAAAGTCGCCATTTTTTACTTCAGCCATAAAAAAAACAGGACCGAAGTCCTGTTTTCTAGGCATTTAGCAGAGAGGGCTGCTTATTAGAACTGGTAAACGATACCCACTGCTGCCTGGTCGTCAGTCGCCAGACCAGCAGATTCAGAGTAAGAGTTGTCGTCCAGCAGGTTGAATTTGTACGCAGCGTACACGTTCATGTTTTTGTTGAAGTAGTACCAGGTACCCACTTCGATGTATTTAACCAGGTCAGCATCGCCACCGTTGAAGGTGCCACGTGCTTTCAGGTCTTTACCTTTGGACTGAACGTAGCCCAGGGATGGACGCAGACCGAAGTCGAACTGGTACTGAACAACCGCTTCGATGTTCTGAGTTTTGTTCGCGAAGTTGTTGTCAGCTTCACGAGTCATGTTTGTGGTTTCAGCGTACTGAACAGCTGCATACACGTTGTTTGCATCGTATTTAGCAGCAGTTGACCATGCTTCAGCACGATCGCCGCCTGCGCTTGCCCAATCAGCAGAGGTGCCAGCTGCAACCTGCTCGTTGGTACGGTCAGCAGTTTCATAACCCGCTGCCAGACCGAAGCCTTCGCCGAAATCATATTGTACAGAAGAGCTGAAGCCGTCGCCGTTACCTTTAGCGCCGTTACCGCCACGACCGATGTTGATCAGCTGGCCGTTGTCATTGTAGGTCGCTGCGATCGCATTGCTGCGGTCGTTTTTACCCTGGTACTGCAAGGCGATAGCCAGGCCATCAACCAGACCGAAGAAGTTGCTGTTACGGTAGGTCAGCAAGCCAGATGCACGGCCGTTCATGAAGTTGTCGGTAGCAACCCAAGAGTCACCACCCCACTCAACCAGCATATCGGTATAAGCCGCAGCATCGTAGATTGCGCCGTAGTTACGACCGTAATCCAGGGAACCTGCGTCACCGAAGTTCAGGCCAGCGAATGCCAGACGGGTTTTAGTACCCTGTGAACCTTCAGCGTTGGAAGCATCCATGTTGTATTCCCAGTGACCATAACCAGTGATCTGGTCGTTGATCTGGGTTTCACCTTTGAAGCCGATACGGGCATAGGTGGTGTCTTCGTTGCTGGTGTCACCGTTGGTGGTCCAAATGTGTTCGCCTACAGCTTTACCGTAGAAGTCCAGTTTGTTGCCGTTTTTGTTATAGATTTCTGCAGCGTTTGCTGCACCGGCTACCAGCAGAGCAGGGATAACCACTGCCAGAATATTGCGCTTCATCATTATTTATTACCCTCATTGGTTTTTTTATGACACTCGCCACTGCCGTCAATAAATTCTGTCAATAAATATTTCCGGAACTATTGATGAGAGTTTGGTGTCTTTATGTATCTGACAGGCATCTTTCCATTCATATAACCGTTTCGCTAGCCTGAAAGTGCTACAAAGATAAAGATTGAGTAACAAAAAGAAATAATGTGTAACTAAATGTGAAATATTGGGAACTTTGTGAAGCACCTCAAATTTCAGAACTGATTGCTGAATTAAACGGCTAACCCATTCCTATATATATGAATTGCTTATGTTTAATTTTGATAAAGGCACTTCATATCAACAGATGTTAAACAACGCGTTTTTTCTTATTGTATACATTGGCCATCTGGAAGGCCGACATTGTGTCTGTTTTTTGTGCTAAAGCATTTCAGTAGCATTAGACGCAATAAGAATGCGGTTTATTTTTTGTTCGTAGATGTTTCGTGGAAATAAAACGTAACAGGTGGAATATTTGGCGGGGTTGCAATTGGAAGTTACTGACTTTCGGCTGACATAAATTGACAGTGCAGAATAAAATAACGGCCAGCAGTTGCTGGCCGTTATTAATAGTTGCGTTTAGAAACTGGCGTTGCGTGGCGTACGTGGGAACGGAATGACATCACGCACGTTCTGCACGCCGGTAACGTAGGCAATCAGACGCTCGAAGCCCAGACCAAAACCGGAGTGTGGCACGGTGCCATAACGGCGCAGGTCGCGGTACCAGCTGTAATCGGCTGGATTCAGGCCCATCTCTTCCATACGGGCGTCGAGCACGTCCAGGCGCTCTTCACGCTGGGAACCACCGATAATTTCACCGATGCCAGGGGCGAGAACATCCATTGCAGCAACGGTTTTACCGTCTTCGTTAAGGCGCATGTAGAAGGCCTTAATGTCTTTCGGATAGTTTTTCACGACCACCGGTGCTTTGAAGTGTTTCTCAGCCAGGTAGCGCTCATGCTCGGAAGACAAATCCACACCCCAGTAAACCGGGTTCTCGAATTTCTCTCCGCATTTTTCGAGGATTGCCACCGCATCGGTGTAATCCACCTGTGCGAAGTCTGTAGAGACGAAGCGCTCCAGACGGGCGACCGCATCGCTGTCAACGCGCTCAGCGAAGAATTTCATGTCGTCAGGACGTTCTTCCAGAACCGCTTTGAACACATACTTCAGCATGGCTTCAGCCAGACCCGCTACATCATTCAGATCGGCAAACGCCACTTCAGGCTCCAGCATCCAGAATTCCGCCAGGTGGCGGCTGGTGTTGGAGTTTTCAGCACGGAAGGTGGGGCCGAAGGTGTAGATTTTGGACAGGGCACAAGCGTACGTCTCGCCATTCAGCTGGCCAGATACGGTCAGGAATGCTTCTTTACCGAAGAAGTCCTGGTCGAAATCAACTTTGCCTTCTGGCGTGCGCGGTAAGTTTTCCAGATCCAGCGTCGAAACACGGAACATCTCGCCAGCACCTTCGGTATCGGATGCGGTAATCAGCGGGGTAGATACCCAGAAGTAGCCCTGCTCGTGGAAGAAACGGTGCAGCGCCTGAGCCAGCGTATGACGTACGCGAGCAACTGCGCCGATCATGTTGGTACGCGGGCGCAGGTGAGCCACTTCACGCAGATACTCGATGCTGTGACGTTTTGCCGCCATCGGATAGGTATCCGGATCTTCAACCCAGCCGGTAACTTCTACTGATGTTGCCTGCAGCTCAAAGCTCTGGCCCTGTCCTGGAGACGCAACGACAGTACCGGTCACGATAACGGAACAACCGGTGGTCAGGCGCAGAACTTCGTCATTGTAATTGGGCAGAGAATTATTAATTACGGCCTGTACAGGATCAAAGCAGGAACCGTCATAGACGGCGAGGAAGGAGATGCCAGCTTTAGAATCTCGGCGAGTACGCACCCATCCGCGCACGGTGACTTCTTGGTCAACGGCGACGCGGCCCTGGAGTACGTCGGCTACAGGCACAACGCTCATAATATTCTCTCTGTTAATAGTCGGAAAAAATAGATATTTGTCCGCCCTTATAGGGGGGATATCTATGTTACCTGGCATCCGCCATCAGACAAGCAGATTTCGCAGAGAAAAGAGAAGAAATTAGAAAAAAATGAGACAGGGGGCCGGAAAGCCCCCGTGGAGAGGATTAACTGGCTTTCTTAATCTGTGGCAGATCGAAGGCTTTACGCAGTGCACGCACGAAGGCTTTGTCATGACAGATGGTTTTGCCGGGACTGTCAGAAAGCTTCGCCACCGGCTTGCCGTTACATTCCACCAGTTTAATCACGATATTCAGCGGTTTTACCTGGGGGATATCGCAGGTCAGGCGTGTGCCAATACCAAAGCTCAGGTTAACGCGGGAAGAGAACTGGCGATAAAGATCGACCGCTTTTGAGAGATCTAAATTATCGGAGAAAACCAGCACTTTAGTGAGCGGATCAATGCCCAGCTTTTGATAGTGAGCGATGGCTTTTTCACCCCATTCAACCGGGTCACCGGAATCATGGCGCAGGCCTTGATAGCGGTCGGCAAATTCCGGGCCGAAGTCACGCAGGAAAGCGTCCATCGTAATACAGTCCGTAAGGGCAATACCCAGCTGATCCGGATATTCTTCAAGCCAGGCGGCGAGCGCGGCACGCTGGCTGGTGGCGAGATCGGGGCTGATTTGCTGGTGCGCCTGGAACCATTCGTGGGCCTGGGTGCCCATCGGCGTCAGGTTGCGACGACGCGCTAAATCGTAGTTACTGGTGCCGACAAACCACGGCTCCTGCTGCAAACGTTCAACGATGGCCTGCTGCACTTCGCGAGAGAAACGACGGCGGGTACCGAAATCCATAAGACGAAAACGGGACATATCCACCGATTCCGTCATCCGATTGAAATCAACCAGCTTGCTTTCGAGCGATTCCAGCGCCTGCTCAACGCCCACTTCTGGTGAACGGTAGCGGTGCACAATCTCGCTGATCACCGCCAGCAGTGGCACTTCCCACATGATCACTTCCCGCCACGGCCCGGAAAGGCGAATGTGCAGTCGACCATTATTATTGGTGACGGTGACCTGTTCGGGGTTGTAGCGGAAATCGCGCAGCCAGTCTAAATAGTCGGCTTTAAAGAAGGGGAGGCCAGAGAGCCACTGGTATTCGTCGTCCTGCAGAGTCAGATGCTGCATGGCATCGACCTGTTCACGGATCGTATCAGCGTAAATACCGAGCAAGTCATCACCACGGCAGCGGAATTCAGCCGCTACTTGCACATCATAGTAATGGTGAAAAACGGCTTGCTGCATATGCAGTTTATACGCATCGGTATCCAGCAGTGTATGCAGAACAGGGGAAGCGAATTGAGTCATAGGTGCGCAGTAGCATCCTCTCACGGGAGCGTTTAGTACAATAAACAACTATTGAAACCGCTGGAGTATACCTTGTTTAGCGATTTATTGAACCCCGATCACAACATAAGCTGCCGTTATGGTCGAGTGCATTTTGTGCCTCGTGTTATACAAATGTAGCAAAAATGGGTTTTCTCCCTGAAAAGATGAACATTCTGCGTAGCGCGTTTTGCGCAACAGGAATAGACTGGATTCGTTATTCGACAAACGATGCATAAGGTTTTCTATGACACAACAGCCACAAGCCAAATACCGCCACGACTACCGTGCGCCGGAATACCTGATTAGCGATATCGATCTGACTTTTGACCTGGATGCCACCAAAACCGTTGTTACGGCCATAAGCCAGGTCACACGCCAAAGTGCGACGGCTGTACCGCTGCGCCTCGACGGTGAAGACCTGACGCTGGTCTCCGTGCACGTGAACGACGAAGCGTGGACCGACTATAAAGAAGAAGAGGGTCAGCTGGTCATTAACAATCTGCCAGAGCGTTTCTCCCTGCGCATCTTGACCGAAATCAGCCCTGCGTCCAATACGGCGCTGGAAGGCCTGTATCAATCAGGCGTGGCGCTTTGCACTCAGTGCGAAGCCGAAGGTTTCCGCCATATTACCTGGTATCTGGACCGTCCTGACGTTCTGGCGCGTTTCACCACCAAAATCATTGCCGATAAAAAACTTTATCCGTACCTGCTCTCCAACGGTAACCGCGTCGGGCAAGGCGAGCTGGAAAACGGTCGTCACTGGACCCAATGGCAAGATCCATTCCCAAAACCGTGCTATCTGTTTGCGTTGGTGGCGGGTGATTTCGACGTTCTGCGCGATACTTTCAAAACCCGTTCCGGTCGCGACGTAGCGCTGGAGCTGTTTGTCGATCGCGGCAACCTCGACCGCGCGCCGTGGGCGATGACGTCGCTCATTAACTCCATGAAGTGGGACGAAGAGCGTTTTGGCCTGGAATACGATCTCGACATCTATATGATCGTTGCCGTCGACTTCTTTAATATGGGCGCGATGGAGAACAAAGGCCTGAACGTCTTTAACTCCAAATACGTGCTGGCGCGTACTGATACCGCCACCGATAAAGATTATCTCGATATCGAACGCGTCATCGGCCACGAATACTTCCACAACTGGACCGGCAACCGCGTGACCTGCCGCGACTGGTTCCAGTTGAGCCTGAAAGAAGGCCTGACCGTGTTCCGTGACCAGGAGTTCAGTTCCGATTTGGGTTCACGCGCGGTCAATCGCATCAGCAACGTGCGCACCATGCGTGGCCTGCAGTTCGCTGAAGACGCCAGCCCGATGGCGCACCCGATTCGCCCGGACAAAGTGATTGAGATGAACAACTTCTACACCCTGACGGTGTACGAGAAAGGTTCTGAAATCATTCGCATGATCCACACTCTGCTCGGCGAAGAGAACTTCCAGAAAGGAATGCAGCTCTATTTCGAACGTCACGACGGCAGCGCCGCCACCTGCGACGATTTCGTTCAGGCGATGGAAGACGCGTCCAACGTCGATCTGTCCCATTTCCGCCGCTGGTACAGCCAGGCCGGGACGCCGATTGTCACCGTGAAAGATGACTACAATCCAGAAACCGAGCAATACACCCTGACCATCAGCCAGCGCACGCCGCCAACCGCCGAGCAGGAAGAGAAACACCCGCTGCACATTCCGTTCAGCATCGAGCTGTATGACAACGAAGGTAAAGTGATTCCGCTGCAGAAGGGCGGTCATCCGGTGCATCACGTGCTGAATGTGACCCAGGCGGAGCAAACCTTTATCTTTGATAATGTCTACTTCCAGCCGGTTCCGGCGCTGCTGTGCGAATTCTCTGCCCCGGTGAAACTAGAATATAAGTGGAGCGACCAGCAGCTTACTTTCCTGATGCGTCATGCGCGCAACGATTTCTCTCGCTGGGATGCCGCGCAGAGCCTGCTCGCAACCTATATCAAACTGAACGTGAACCGTCATCAGCAGGGTCAGCCGCTGTCGCTGCCTGTGCACGTGGCCGATGCGTTCCGCGCGATCCTTTTGGATGAGAAAATCGATCCGGCGCTGGCCGCAGAGATTCTGACCCTGCCATCCGCAAACGAAATCGCCGAGCTGTTCGAGGTTATCGATCCGATCGCGATTACCGCTGTGCGTGAAGCTCTGACCCGTACGCTGGCGACTGAGCTGGCCGACGAGTTCCTGGCAATTTACAACGCCAACAAGCTCGACCAATACCGTGTGGAACACGCAGATATCGGCAAGCGTTCTCTGCGTAATACCTGTCTGCGCTATCTGGCCTTCGGTGACGCGGAACTGGCAAATACGCTGGTCAGCAAGCAGTATCACGACGCCGATAACATGACCGACGCATTGGCAGCTCTGGCGGCAAGCGTGGCGGCTGAGTTGCCTTGCCGCGATACGCTGATGCAAGAGTACGATGACAAGTGGCATCAGGATGGTCTGGTTATGGATAAGTGGTTTATTCTGCAATCCACCAGCCCGTCAGCAGATGTTCTTAGCACTGTGCGCAGCCTGCTGAAGCACCGCTCTTTCACCATGAGCAATCCGAACCGCGTGCGTTCTCTGATTGGCGCGTTTGCCAGCAGCAACCCGGCTGCTTTCCATGCAGAAGATGGCAGTGGTTATCAGTTTATGGTGGAAATGCTGACCGAGCTGAACAGCCGCAACCCGCAGGTGGCGTCACGTCTGATTGAGCCGCTGATTCGTTTGAAACGCTATGACGCGCCGCGTCAGGCGAAAATGCGCGCCGCGCTGGAGCAGTTGAAAGGGCTGGAAAATCTGTCGGGCGATCTGTTCGAGAAGATCAGTAAGGCGCTGGCCTGATAGAAGCGCCCGGTGGCGCTTCGGGGTAAATGCAAAACGGCAACGCGAGTTGCCGTTTTTTATGTTTTCTCCCTCTCCCGTGGGAGAGGGTTGGGGTGAGGGCATCAGGCATTAGCTGAAGCCGCCGCCCGGCTTTTTTCTATCCGTGACGCCGGACCTGCACTTCGGTCGCCCCACGCTTCATCACTCTTTCCAGCACTTCCGCTTCCAGCTCCGCCAGCCGTGCCGATCCTTTACGCCGTGGGCGCGGAATATCCACCGCCACATCCAGCCCGATTTTGCCCTCTTCAATGAGTAACACCCGGTCGGCCATTGCTACGGCTTCGCTCACGTCATGCGTCACCAGCAGCACCGTAAAGCCATGCTCCTGCCAAAGCGACTCGATCAGATCCTGCATTTCGATACGCGTCAGGGCATCCAGCGCCCCAAGCGGTTCATCCAGCAATAGCAGACCGGGACGATGGATTAACGCCCGCGCCAGCGCCACACGCTGTTTTTGACCGCCGGAGAGGGCGGCTGGCCACTCGCCCGCACGGTTTTCCAGCCCGACGGCGCTCAGCGCCTGACGGGCGCTATCCCGCCAGCTGCCTTTCAGCCCCAGCCCGACGTTATCGATTACCGTTTTCCACGGCAGCAGGCGCGCATCCTGAAACATCATCCGGGTATCGTCCTGAATATCGGCCAGCGGCGTATTGCCCGCCAGCAGTTCACCACCGTTTGGCGCTTCCAGCCCGGCCAGCAGCCGCAGCAGGGTACTTTTCCCGCCGCCGCTGCGCCCGACTACGGCAACGAATTGTCCGGCGGGAATATGCAAATCTAAGGCATTCAGGATGGTGTTATCGCCATAGCGTTTATTGACGCCGTTAAGCAGGAGCGGCGTGCCCTGGTTTAAACGAGCCGTAGTCATGCGTTCGCCTCCTTCGTGGAATAGGCCGGATTCCAGCGCAGCCAGCTACGCTCCAGCCACTGGGCGCTGATGTCGGCGAGTTTGCCGAGCAGGGCGTAAAGGATGATGGCAACCACCACCACGTCGGTTTGCAGAAATTCACGGGCGTTCATCGCCAGATAGCCGATGCCGGAGTTCGCCGAAATGGTTTCTGCGACGATAAGCGTTAGCCACATCAGGCCGAGCGCAAACCGCACCCCGACCATGATCGACGGCAGCGCGCCCGGCAGGATCACATGAATAAACAGCGAAAAGCCGGATAAACCGTAGCTGCGCGCCATCTCGACCAGCCCGCGATCGATGTTGCGAATGCCGTGCCAGGTGTTGATGTAAATCGGGAATAGGGTGCCGAGTGCGACGAGGAAAATTTTGGCGCTCTCATCGATGCCAAACCACAAAATCACCAGCGGGATCAGCGCCAGATGCGGCACATTACGCAGCATCTGGATTGACGTATCCAGCAAACGCTCGCCCCAGCGGGACAGGCCACTGATAAGGCCCAGCGTCAGGCCAATCGAGCCGCCGATGGAAAAACCAATCAGCGCGCGCCAGGAGCTGATCGCCAGGTGTTGCCACAGCTCACCGCTGGAACTGAGTGACCAGAACGCTTCCACCACGCCCTCCGGAGAGGGCAGAATACGGCTCGACAACCATCCCACGGAGGAGGCGAGTTGCCAGACAATCACGATGCCGACGGGCAGAAACCAGGGGGCCAGCCTCAGCAGCCATTTTGGGGATGGGTTCGCCATACGGACCTCGTTAGCTCTGCGCGACTTTTCGCGGGATAAACTCATTCGCCACGGCTTCGCCCTGAAGCTGGAACGGGCGCGGCTGTGGAATTTCGGGGATCGAGACATCCAGATGCGGGAACAGCAGTTCGCCGACTTTGTATGCCTCTTCCAGGTGTGGATAGCCGGACAAAATAAAACTGTCGATACCGAGATCCGCATATTCGTTAATTCGTGCCGCGACCGTTGGGCCATCGCCTACCAACGCTGTACCCGCTCCGCCACGAACCAGCCCTACACCCGCCCACAGGTTCGGGCTGATTTCGAGATTCTCCCGCTTGCCGTTATGAAGAGAAGCCATCCGGTGCTGCCCTACGGAATCGGTTTTCGCCAGTGCGGCCTGCGCTTTGGCGATGGTCTCATCGTCAAGGTGCGAAATCAGACGATCGGCGGCCTGCCAGGCTTCCGCATTGGTTTCCCGCACGATGACGTGCAGACGAATGCCGAAACGCACTTTGCGCCCATGCTCGGCGGCTTTGGCGCGAACTTGCTCAATTTTCTCTTTCACCAGCTCCGGCGGTTCGCCCCAGGTCAGATACAGATCAACCTGTTCGGCGGCCAGATCCTGCGCCACATCCGATGAGCCACCAAAGTAGAGCGGGGGACGTGGCTGCTGGACCGGCGCAAACAGCAGCTTCGCATCGCGCACGTGAATATGTTTGCCCTCGTAAGTGACGGTTTCACCCTCCAGCAAACGTCTCCAGACGCGGGTAAATTCTGCTGATGCTTCGTAGCGTTCCGTATGATCGAGAAACACCCCGTCACCCGCAAGTTCCTGCGGGTCGCTGCCGGTGACAAGGTTAAACAGAGCGCGGCCATTGGAAAGCCGGTCAAGCGTTGCGGCCTGACGGGCAGCGACGGTAGGTGAAACGACGCTCGGGCGCAGGGCGACCAAAAACTTCAGCCGCTGTGTGACTGGAATCATCGATGCCGCGACCAGCCATGCATCTTCGCAGGAACGTCCTGTCGGGATTAGCACACCGGTAAAGCCGATTCTGTCCGCTGCCTGCGCAATTTGCTGCAAGTAGCCGTAGTCCACTGGGCGGGCGCCCTCTTCGGTTCCAAGATAATGCCCGTCACCGTGGGTCGGTAAAAACCAGAATAGATTCAGACTCATGATTTCGATCCTTCTTTGTCAGAGGGTTGCCAGATGCGGTCGCGAATATCGATTTTTTTCGGCACGAGATGGTTCTCGTAGAAAAGATCCGCGGTCTGCTGTTGCAGGACGGCGGTTTTGGCGTCGACGGGTTTGATCACTGTCGTCGGGCGATGATCCAGATAGCTGGCGATCACCGGCTCTGGCAGACCCATCGTTTTGGCGAGCAGGGCGATGCTTTCCTGACGCTGGCTCTGAGTGAGCGCATCTGCCTCGCTAAAGGTATTCAGCACGCCCTGAACAAATTCACCGTTCTTTTCGGCATAAGGGCGAGCGGCAAGATAGAAAGAACCGGTCTGTTTCAGCGTTTCGCCATCTTTCAGCACCCGAACGCCACCCTGCAGTAACGCGGCGGAGTAATACGGGTCCCAGATTGCCCAGGCATCCACATTATTTTGCTGGAACGCTGCGCGGGCATCCGCCGGGGTTAAATAGATGGGTTGAATATCGTTGAACGACAGGCCCGCCTGTTGAAGCGCGCGCAGCAGTAAATTGTGCGAACTGGAACCTTTCTGGAACGCGACTTTATGGCCTTTTAGATCAGCGACGGTTTTTATCGGGCTGTTCTCAGGCACCAGAATCACTTCCGCTTTCGGCTTCGGTGGCTCTACGCCAACGTAGACCAAATCAGCGCCAGCGGCCTGGGCAAAAATCGGCGGAATATCGCCGGTACTGCCTAAATCAATGCTGCCGACGTTCAACGCCTCCAGCATCTGCGGTCCGGCAGGGAACTCGACCCAAGAGAATTTAGTGTCCGGGTAGCGCTTTTCCAGCAGCTGATGACTTTTCGCCAGCACCATACTGACGCTGCCTTTTTGGTAGCCAATACGCAGGCTTTCCGGCGCAGGTTCCGCCGCCTGTGCCAGAGCAGAAACGGCGATCAGAGCGGTGATAAGAGCTTTAAACATGAGCGACTCCTTTCAGACGGCCAAAGGCGGGGACGGGAGCATCACGACGATGCAATGCCTGCCAGAAGGTTTCTAGCGCGCTATCAAGGCGCAGGTGTAAATTCGGCGTGAACTGCGGTTTATGCTGGTAATCGACAACCTGAGAATCATCGGCAAATACGCCGTGAAGGATCTCTTGCGCCTTCAGCGCGTTCAGCACTGGCTTAAGGGCGTAATCTACCGCCAGCATGTGTGCGACGGTGCCGCCGGTCGCCAGAGGGAGAACCACTTTCCCTTCGAGCGCACGTTCAGGCAGTAAATCGAGAAGCGTTTTCAGCGCACCGGAAAAAGAGGCTTTATAGACAGGTGTCGCCACAATCAAGCCATCAGCCCCTTTAAGCTGTTCGATTAACGCCTGAAGCGCCGGGCTATCAAAGCGCGCATAAAGCAGATCTTCAGGCTCGAAGTTGTGCAAATTCCAGTGACATACCTCAACACCCAGTGAATTGAGCTGTTCGCGGGCATATTCCAGTAAAGCGCTAGAGCGTGAAGGGAAACGCGGACTTCCGGCCAACGTGATGACGCGCATGCTTTCTCCTTATAACTATTTGTTTGCTTTTATCTAACATTCATAACAATTTTCACGAGTGTGACATTGCAGGGGTATTCCACTAAATGATTTATCTGAAATTAAAATGCCGAAAATTGCATAAGAAAGAAGCAGAAAGGGAAACGATTGCGCTTTACGATGATTTTTTGCCGCAGGTCAATTCCCTTTCACGGCGCGATCGCAGATAATCCGTGTCCGGTTTGCACACCGGAATCCAGGAGAGTTCATGTACTACCCCTTCGTTCGTAAAGCCCTTTTTCAGCTCGATCCCGAGCGCGCTCATGAATTGACATTCCAGCAGTTACGCCGCATTACAGGAACGCCTCTTGAAGCGCTGGTGCGCCAGAAAGTGCAGGAAAAACCTGTTCAGTGCATGGGCCTGACGTTTAAGAACCCGCTGGGTCTGGCAGCTGGCCTCGACAAGAATGGCGAGTGCATTGACGCGCTTGGCGCGATGGGGTTTGGCTCCATTGAAGTCGGCACCGTGACGCCGCGTCCGCAGGACGGTAACGACAAACCGCGTCTGTTCCGTTTGGTGGAAGCCGAAGGTTTGATCAACCGTATGGGCTTTAATAACCACGGTGTTGATCATCTGGTGGAGAACGTTAAAAAATCCCATTTTGACGGCGTGCTGGGTATTAATATCGGCAAAAATAAAGATACGCCGGTAGAGCAGGGCAAAGATGACTATCTGATTTGTATGGAAAAAGTCTATGCTTACGCCGGTTATATTGCGATTAACATCTCTTCGCCAAATACCCCAGGCCTGCGCACGCTGCAATATGGTGAAGCACTGGACGATCTGTTAAGTGCGATTAAAAATAAACAGAATGAGCTTCAGGCGACTCACCATAAATATGTTCCGATCGCGGTTAAGATCGCGCCGGATCTTTCGGTTGAAGAATTGATCCAGGTCGCCGACAGTTTAGTTCGCCATAATATTGATGGTGTTATTGCGACCAATACCACACTCGATCGTTCCCTGGTCCAGGGAATGAAAAACTGCGACGAAATGGGTGGGTTAAGTGGCCGTCCGGTACAATTAAAAAGCACCGAAATTATTCGCGCGTTATCGGCGGAATTAAATGGCCGCTTACCAATCATCGGGGTGGGTGGGATCGACTCGGTCATCGCTGCCCGCGAGAAGATGGCGGCAGGCGCTTCACTGGTGCAAATCTATTCCGGCTTTATTTTTAAAGGCCCACAATTGATTAAAGAAATCGTTAATCATATCTAATCTTTTCTCCTTATCAGACAACCAGGGCTTTATTTATAGCCCTGGTTGTTTTATATTCCGTCTTTGTTGCTTATTTAGACATTATGGTCTTTTATTATTGATGTTATAAACGAAGCGATAATTCGGACATTTTAAGAACAGGACGTTGTGGGGAAGGAGAGGAAAATGCGAATAAAACCTGACGATAACTGGCGCTGGTATTTTTGCGATGAGCACGATCGAATGATGCTCGATTTAGCCAATGGCATGTTATTCCGTTCTCGTTTCGCGCGTCGAATGCTGACCCCGGACGCGTTTGCGCCGTCAGGCTTTTGTGTTGACGATGCGGCGCTCTTTTTCTCTTTCGAAGAGAAATGTCGCGATCTGATCCTCTCTAAAGAGCAGCGCGCCGAGCTGGTGCTGAATGCGCTGGTGGCGATCCGCTTCCTTAAACCGCAGATGCCGAAAAGCTGGCACTTTCTCGCTCACGGCCAGTCCTGGTCGCCAATCACTGGCGATGCGGCTTGCGTCAATCTGAGTGATACCTCGGAAGAGGTGAGTTTGCTGGTGGTCGAGCCGGGTGAAAATGCCGCGCTGTGCCTGCTGGCGCAACCCGGCGTGGTCATTGCCGGGCGCACAATGCAGTTGGGTGATGCGATTAAAGTGATGAACGATCGGCTTAAACCGCAACTGCGTATGGATTCGTTCAGTCTCGAACAGGCCGTTTAAAGCTCGAGCTGCAAAGACGTTTTCGGTATGCAGCTACAGCACAGAATGGTTCCGTCATCGCTAATCGCTGATTTCTTCAATGCCGTCACCTCGCCATCGATCAGGGTGATACGACAGCTTCCGCAGATCCCCGCACGACACGAATAAGGCACGCGGATCCCCGCTTGTTCCAGCTGTTCCAGCAATACCTGCTGATTATTTCCCGGCAGCGTTTTGCCTTGCCACTGAAGTGTCACCGTTGTGACTGGCTGCAGTTCCACTTCTGCCTCTTCTTCGTTAACACCTGTGCCATACACACGGCCTGGTCCTGTCGATAAAATTTCAATTTCATCACCCACGCGAATCACGCCGCTGCTGCGGGGGATCAGGTTCTGACCGAAATCGACGTCGCCGTTATCCTGCGCGGTGCGGAAAGATTGCAGCGTTTTCAGCGGCTCACCGGAAGGATGTTTCTGTCCTTTCTCTGGGCTGATTGTGGTGAAA
Organism: Lelliottia sp. 7254-16; assembly: GCF_002922995.1. Taxonomy (NCBI): domain Bacteria; kingdom Pseudomonadati; phylum Pseudomonadota; class Gammaproteobacteria; order Enterobacterales; family Enterobacteriaceae; genus Lelliottia; species Lelliottia sp. 7254-16. Next base: position 84,730 of record NZ_PQVS01000003.1, on the reverse strand, counting down.
ATGCAACGGCTGCACGGTTTCACCACATCAAAGATCACGTTACCAATGCGAATAACCTTCCAGGTGTCCTCTTCCCACGCCTGTGCGCCAGTCACCACCAGGTTCGGGCGGAACTGCTCCATTTGTACACTGGCGGAACAGCGGTTTTGCAGATCGCGCAGGGAGGCTTCATTAGTCAGCAGGTAAGGAAAACCGTCGGCAAAGGAGAGGGGAACGGCTTCGAAGCGCTTCACACGACGCGTCGGTTCTGGGCCGACCCAGCGCAGTTGCACCGGGCGAGAAAAGAAGCCTGTCAGCCAGGTGTTAATTTCATCGGGCGCGACGCGGGCGGTAAAATGATTGCCCCAGACTTCGGTCGGCGCGTCTACAGGGGCGAAATCGCTAAAGCGCGCGATCGCGCTGGAACCGTCTGGTGCGGTAAGGTGTAAGCCATCGTGCAGCGGAGCCGGAATAAAACGGACCATCTGCGGAAACTGGCGGGCGGTGATAAAGGTGCCGTCCGGTTCGGTGATCATAAAAATGCGATCAAAGGCAAAGCCGCTGACGTCAGCAAGCGCGTGGGTCAGGCCAATACCGCGCATGGATTTGACCGGATGAATAAAAAGCCTGGATAACGTCGCCACTTCGCACTCCCACAAATGAAAATAAGCCCTCAACTTTAGGACATAGCGCACATATTAGCTATAATGCGCAGCAATTTTCTACGAGTAATAAGTGACGATATGAATTCTCTGTTTGCCAGTACGGCCCGTGGGCTGGAAGAGCTGTTAAAAACTGAACTGGAAAGCCTTGGCGCGCGTGAGTGTCAGGTGGTTCAGGGTGGTGTCCATTTTGAGGGCGACACGCGGCTTATTTACCAGAGCCTGATGTGGAGCCGCCTGGCGTCGCGCATCATGTTGCCGCTGGGTGCCTGTAAGGTCTATAGCGACCTTGACCTGTACCTCGGCGTACAGGCGACCGACTGGACAGAGATTTTCGCCCCAGGCGCGACCTTTGCCGTGCATTTCAGCGGTCTGAACGACGAAATTCGTAATAGCCAGTACGGTGCGCTGAAAGTGAAAGACGCCATTGTCGATAGCTTCACGCGTAAAAATCTCGAGCGTCCGAACGTTGATCGTGAAAATCCCGATCTGCGCATTAACGTGTGGCTGAATAAAGAGACAGCACATATCTCGCTGGATCTGTGCGGCGAAGGCCTGCATCAGCGCGGCTATCGCGATCGCGCCGGTATTGCGCCGATCAAAGAGAACCTGGCTGCGGCCATCGTGATGCGTTCCGGCTGGCAGCCGGGCACGCCGATGCTCGACCCGATGTGCGGTTCCGGTACTTTGCTGATCGAAGCAGCCATGATGGCGACGGATCGTGCGCCGGGCTTGCACCGTGGGCAATGGGGTTTTAGCGGCTGGGCGCAGCACGACGATGCCCTCTGGAAAGAGGTCAAAGCCGAAGCGCAGGTTCGCGCGCGTAAAGGCCTGGCGGACTATGGTTCTCGTTTCTACGGTTCAGATAGCGACGCCCGTGTTATTGAACGTGCGCGCAGCAACGCCCGCCGTGCCGGTATCGGTGAGCTGATCGACTTCGAGGTGAAAGACGTCGCCCAATTAACCAATCCGCTGCCTAAAGGCCCGTACGGCACGGTGATCAGTAACCCACCGTACGGCGAACGTCTGGATAGCGAACCGGCGCTGATCGCGCTGCACAGCCTGTTTGGTCGTACCATGAAAGACGCTTTCGGCGGCTGGAATCTGTCGCTGTTTAGCGGCTCTCCGGAACTGCTGAGCTGCCTGCAACTGCGCGCCGAGCGCCAGTTCAAAGCCAAAAACGGCCCGCTGGACTGTGTGCAGAAAAACTACCATCTGACCGAAAAAGACGGTGACAGCAAGCCGTCCACCGTGGCGGAAGATTATGCCAACCGTCTGCGTAAGAACCTGAAAAAATTCGAAAAGTGGGCGAAACAGGAAGGTGTTGAATGCTACCGCATTTACGATGCCGATCTGCCGGAATATAACGTAGCGGTAGACCGTTACGCGGACTGGGTGGTGGTTCAGGAATATGCACCGCCGAAAACGGTGGATGCGCAAAAAGCGCGTCAACGTCTGCTGGACATTATCGCCGCAACCATTGGCGTGCTGGGTATCGCACCTAATAAACTGATCCTGAAAACCCGTGAGCGTCAGAAAGGGGCCAACCAGTATCAGAAGATGGGTGATAAGGGTGACTTTATCGAAGTGGGCGAGTACAACGCGCGCCTGTGGGTCAACCTGACGGACTACCTCGACACCGGTCTGTTCCTCGATCACCGTATCGCGCGTCGTATGCTGGGCCAGATGAGCAAAGGGAAAGACTTCCTGAACTTGTTCGCTTACACCGGCAGCGCCAGCGTTCATGCGGGCCTGGGCGGTGCGCGTAGCACCACCACGGTGGATATGTCGCGCACCTATCTGGAGTGGGCTGAGCGTAACCTGCGTCTCAACGGCCTGACCGGACGTCAGCATCGCCTGCTGCAAGCCGACGTACTGGGCTGGCTGCGTGACACAGATGAGCAGTTTGACCTGATCTTCATCGATCCACCGACTTTCTCTAACTCGAAACGTATGGAAGACTCGTTTGACGTTCAGCGCGATCACCTGCGTCTGATGACCGACCTGAAACGTCTGCTGCGTAAAGGCGGCACCATTATGTTCTCGAACAACAAACGCGGCTTCCGCATGGACAATGACGGGCTGGAAAAATTGGGACTGAAAGCACAAGAAATCAGCCAAAAAACGCTGTCTCAGGACTTCGCCCGTAACCGTCAAATTCACAACTGCTGGTTAATTACCGCAGTCTGATAGGAAATTTTAAATGTCATTAATAAGCATGCACGGCGCATGGCTGTCTTTCAGCGATGCGCCACTTCTCGACGACACTGAACTGCACATCGAAGATAACGAACGCGTTTGTCTGGTGGGCCGTAACGGCGCGGGTAAATCCACACTGATGAAGATCCTTAACCGTGAGCAGGGGCTGGATGATGGCCGCATTGTTTACGAACAAGATCTGATTGTTTCCCGTCTGCAGCAGGACCCACCGCGCAACGTTGCGGGCAGCGTGTACGATTTTGTCGCTGAAGGGATTTCAGAGCAGGCCGAATACCTGAAGGGCTATCACGATATCTCGCACCTGGTGATGACCGATCCGAGCGAAAAAAATCTCAACGAGATGGCGCGTCTTCAGGATCTGCTGGATCACCACGGCCTGTGGCAGCTGGAAGATCGCATTAATGAAGTGCTGGAACAGCTCGGTCTTGAAGCCGATATGGCGCTGGCGTCCCTTTCGGGTGGCTGGCTGCGTAAAGCGGCTCTGGGCCGTGCGCTGGTCAGTGGACCAAAAGTGCTGCTGCTCGATGAGCCAACAAACCACCTCGATATTGAAACCATCGACTGGCTGGAAGGGTTCCTGAAAACCTTCAACGGCACCATTATCTTTATCTCCCACGACCGTTCATTCATCCGCAATATGGCAACGCGTATTGTCGATCTCGATCGCGGCAAGCTGGTCACCTATCCGGGCGATTACGACACCTATCTGCTGGAAAAAGAAGAAAACCTGCGCGTGGAAGAGCTGCAAAACGCCGAGTTCGATCGCAAACTGGCGCAGGAAGAGGTCTGGATCCGTCAGGGCATCAAAGCGCGTCGTACCCGTAACGAAGGCCGCGTGCGCGCCCTGAAAGCGATGCGTAACGAACGCAGCGAGCGCCGCGAAGTGATGGGCAGCGCGAAGATGCAGGTAGAAGAAGCGTCTCGCTCCGGCAAAATCGTCTTTGAAATGGAAAACGTCAATTACCAGATCGACGGCAAAGTGCTGGTGACCGATTTCTCCGCTCAGGTTCAGCGTGGCGACAAAATCGCCCTGATTGGCCCGAACGGCTGTGGTAAATCCACGCTGCTGAAACTGATGCTCGGTCAGCTACAGGCTGACAGCGGTCGCGTTCACTGCGGGACTAAACTGGAAGTGGCCTATTTCGACCAGCACCGTACTGAGCTGGATCCGGACAGAACCGTGATGGACAACCTGGCGGAAGGTAAGCAAGAGGTGATGGTCAACGGTAAACCTCGCCACGTGCTGGGCTACCTGCAGGACTTCCTGTTCCATCCAAAACGCGCCATGACGCCGGTTCGCGCGTTGTCCGGCGGGGAACGTAACCGCCTGCTGCTGGCGCGTCTGTTCCTGAAGCCAAGTAACTTATTGATTCTCGATGAACCGACCAACGATCTGGATGTCGAAACTCTGGAACTGCTGGAAGAGCTGATCGACGGCTATCAGGGCACCGTGATGCTGGTCAGCCACGATCGTCAGTTTGTCGATAACACCGTAACTGAGTGCTGGATTTTCGAAGGCGAAGGCCGGATTGGTCAATATGTCGGCGGCTATCAGGATGCGCGCGGGCAGCAGGCGCAATCTTTGGCGACTAAACAGTCAAAATCCAAAACTGGATCGCAAACTCCTGTCGCAAAAGCAGAAACTGTCAAAAAATCGACAGTCAAAATGAGTTATAACCTGCAGCGCGAACTGGAAGGGTTGCCGCAACGTCTGGAAGAGCTGGAAGCGAATCTGAGTACTTTGCAGGCTCAGGTTGCTGATGCCTCCTTCTTTAGCCAGCCACACGACTATACTCAGAAAATATTGGCGGAGCTTTCCCAGGCCGAAAAGGCGCTGGAAGAAGCATTTGAGCGCTGGGAGTACCTTGAGGCTCTCAAAAACGGCGCATAAACAGGGATACCCGATGTGTGATCAGCACCATGCCGACCGGCATATTCTATGCTCGCAATGCGATATGCTCGTGGCGCTTCCTGAGCTGGATCACGGACATAAAGCAACTTGCCCCCGCTGCGGGGCAACGCTGACAACAGAGTGGGACGCGCCTCGTGCGCGTCCTACTGCATATGCGCTCGCGGCGCTGTTCATGCTGCTGCTTTCAAATCTTTTTCCGTTCATCTATATGAAAGTCGGCGGGATGACCAGCGAAGTGGATTTGCTGGAAATTCCCGGCGTCATGTTCTCGGAAGATTACGCCAGTCTCGGCACCTTCTTCCTTCTCTTTGTGCAAATCGTTCCGGCGTTTTGCCTGGTGGTGATTCTGCTGCTGGTTAACCGCGTTCGGATGCCTGTCAAAGTCAAAATCATGCTTGCCCGAATCCTTTTCCAGCTGAAAAGCTGGGGAATGGCAGAGATTTTCCTGGCGGGAATCCTGGTCAGTTTCGTCAAGCTGATGGCTTACGGTGACGTGGGCGTTGGCAGCAGTTTTATTCCCTGGTGCCTGTACTGTGTTTTGCAATTGCGCGCTTTCCAGTGTGTGGATCGTCGTTGGGCCTGGGATGATATTGCCCCGGCACCCATGCTCGCACAGACGGTTAAAGTGGGTGTTCCAGGGATTCGACAGGGGTTGCGTTCTTGCTCCTGCTGCACCGCTATTTTGCCTGCAGAGCACGAAGTGTGTCCGCGCTGCGGGACGAAAGGGCACGTGCGGCGTAGAAACAGTCTGCAATGGACGATGGCGTTATTGGTCACGTCGATCATGCTGTATTTACCTGCCAATATTTTACCGATCATGATTACGGATCTGCTGGGGGACAAAATGCCCTCGACGATCCTCGCGGGTGTGGTTCTGCTCTGGGGTGAAGGTTCGTATCCGGTCGCTATGGTTATCTTTATCGCCAGTATCATGGTTCCGACGTTAAAAATGATCGCGATTGCCTGGCTGTGCTGGGATGCTAAGGGGCACGGTAAACGCGACAGTGAACGCATGCATCTGATTTATGAAGTCGTAGAATTTGTTGGCCGCTGGTCAATGATTGACGTGTTTGTGATTGCCGTTCTCTCCGCGCTGGTGCGCATGGGAGGACTGATGAGTATTTATCCCGCTATGGGCGCGCTGATGTTTGCGCTGGTCGTTGTGATGACGATGTTTGCGGCCCTGACCTTCGACCCGCGTTTATCGTGGGATCGTGAGCCAGAGTCAAGCCATGAGGAAGAGTGAGAGCATGGAAAATAAGAGTGGAGAGGCGAAAGTGCAGAAGGTCAAAAACTGGTCGCCGGTGTGGATCTTCCCCATCGTAACTGCACTGATCGGTGCCTGGATCCTGTTTTATCATTACAGCCATCAGGGGCCGGAAGTGACGCTTATCACCACTAACGCCGAGGGTATTGAAGGGGGTAAAACCACCATCAAGAGCCGCAGCGTGGACGTGGGTGTCGTCGAGAGCGCAACCCTGACGGACGATTTAACGCACGTTGAGATCAAAGCGCGTTTGCACTCAGGAATGGAAAAACTGCTGCACGGCGATTCCGTCTTCTGGGTTGTTAAACCCCAGGTAGGGCGTGAAGGGATCAGTGGTCTCGGTACGTTGCTTTCAGGGGCGTATATCGAACTGCAGCCAGGTACGAAAGGCAGTCAGCCGGGAAATTATCAGCTGCTTGATTCTCCGCCTTTGGCTCCGCCGGACGCGAAAGGTATTCGTGTCACCCTCGACAGTAAGAAAGCGGGGCAGCTCAGCCCGGGCGATCCGGTGCTGTTCCGTGGTTACCGCGTAGGCTCTGTGGAAACCAGTACCTTTGATGCGCAAAAACGTGCCATCAGCTATCAGCTGTTTATCAATGCGCCAAACGATCGTCTGGTGACCAGCAATGTGCGCTTCTGGAAAGACAGCGGCATCGCGGTGGATCTGACCTCCGCGGGTATGCGTGTTGAGATGGGCTCACTGACCACGCTGTTTGGCGGCGGGGTGAGCTTTGATGTACCGGAAGGGATGGAACTGGGTCAGCCGGTTGCGCCGAAAACCGCGTTCAGATTGTTTGACGATCAGAAAAGTATTCAGGATGCGCTTTATACCGACCACGTCGATTATCTGATGTTCTTTAAAGATTCGGTTCGCGGCCTGCAGCCAGGTGCACCGGTGGAATTCCGCGGTATCCGTCTGGGCACCGTCGGCCAGGTGCCGTACTTCGTACCGGGCCTGCATCAGGTACTGGATGACGACTATCGTATTCCGGTATTGATCCGCATTGAGCCAGAACGCTTACTGGCCCAGATTGGTAAGGATCAGGATATCGGAGAGCATATTAATCAGCTGATGAATCGCGGATTACGCGGCTCGCTGAAAACCGGCAACCTGGTAACGGGAGCGCTGTATGTGGACATGGACTTCTATCCGAAAGCCCCGGCGATCACCGGTGCGCGCCAGTTCGGTGGATACACCATTATCCCAACTGTCAGCAGCGGCCTGGCGCAGATCCAGCAGCGTCTGATGGAAACATTGGATAAGATTAACAATCTGCCGTTGAATCCAATGCTTGAGCAAGCCACAAACAGTCTGACTGAAAGCCAGGCTACCATGCGTCGTCTACAAACTACGCTGGATAACATCAACAAAATTACGGCTAACCAGTCGATGCAGCAGCTTCCGCAGGATATGCAGAAAACGTTGCGTGAGCTGAACCGCAGTATGCAGGGCTTCCAGCCTGGCTCGGCGGCGTATAACAAGATGGTGGCGGATATGCAGCGCCTGGATCAGGTTCTGCGCGAGCTGCAACCGGTTCTGAAAACGCTGAATGAGAAGAGCAACGCGCTGGTATTTGAAGCCAAGGACAAAAAAGATCCTGAGCCTAAGAGGGCAAAAGAATGAAAAAGTGGCTATTAATCGTCGGAGCACTGGTTTTAACAGCCTGTAGTTCAGGAAGTGATACTAAGAGTTACTACCAGCTGCCGCTGGGGGCACAGACGGGCGGGCAGAGTACCGCCAGTCAGGGGCATCGTTTGCTGTGGGTTGAGCAGGTGACTATTCCTGATTCCCTCGCCGGAAACGGCGTGGTGTATCAGACCAGTGAAGTGCAGTACGTCATTGCGAATAACAATCTGTGGGCGAGTCCGCTGGATCAGCAGTTGCGCAATACACTGGTGGCGAACCTGAGCAGCCAACTGCCGGGCTGGGTAGTTGCCTCTCAGCCTCTGGGTAGCGATCAGGATACGCTCAATGTGAATGTGACCGGCTTCCACGGACGTTACGATGGCAAGGTGGTGATCAGCGGTGAATGGCTGCTTAACCATCAGGGACAGCTAATTAAGCGTCCGTTCCATCTGGAGCTGAAACAGCAGCAAGATGGCTATGACGAGATGGTGAAAGTGCTGGCTCAGGGTTGGGCTCAGGAATCAGCCAGCATCGCTCAGGAAATTTCGCGGCTGCCATAAGTAAAATTCATAACGCTAAACCGCAATCTGCTTCTTGCTGATTGCGGTTTTTTTTCGCCTTTGGTTCAGGCTGTTACTTGCCTGGTGCCACAATATTTGTACAAATAATCGTCTTTATAGCTCACAAATATGACACTGGCGTGAATTTTGCGCATTGACGCATGGCACGATTCGGGTTATTCGTTATCTGTGCTTGCATGTTTTGCAACCACTGTTTTCTTTCCACCAGACCAAAGAATGAGGGAAACGAGGCATGAAGAGACAGAAACGAGATCGCATGGAAAGGGCTCATCAACGTGGTTATCAGGCCGGCATCGCTGGACGCTCTAAAGAAATGTGTCCTTATCAGACGATAAATCAAAGGTCACAATGGCTGGGAGGCTGGCGAGAAGCCATCGGAGACAGGGTACTTCTTGCTTGATAACGTCTCTTTAAAAACAGAAACCTCCGCAATGCGGAGGTTTCGCCTTTTTTGCTCAGGGATAAGCAAAAATTAGAACGCGGAGGTATCCTGGAACAGACCGACTTTCAGGTCGTTGGCGGTGTAGATAACACGGCCGTCAACAAGCACTTCGCCATCCGCCAGACCCATCACCAGACGACGGTTCACAATGCGTTTGAAGTGAATACGGTAGGTGACTTTCTTCGCAGAAGGCAGAACCTGACCGGTGAATTTAACTTCACCCACGCCCAGAGCACGGCCTTTGCCTTCGCCGCCCAGCCAGCCCAGATAGAAGCCTACGAGCTGCCACATAGCATCCAGACCTAAACAGCCCGGCATCACTGGATCGCCAATGAAGTGGCAACCGAAGAACCACAGGTCCGGATTGATATCGAGTTCCGCTTCCACGTAACCCTTGTCAAAGTTGCCGCCGGTTTCGGTCATTTTCACGACACGGTCCATCATCAGCATGCTAGGTGCAGGTAACTGCGGGCCTTTAGCGCCAAACAGTTCACCACGACCAGAGGCAAGAAGATCTTCTTTTGTATAGGATTCGCGTTTATCTACCATGTTCTCAGTAAGCCTTATTTTAGTGAAGCACGCAGGATAGCTAACACGTGTACGCTGAACAAGTCCGATCAGTTCGGGCTAAACCAGCTCAGCCAGCGTAACGGCCACGGGTAACGGTGACGAGCGTCCTGCTGCATTGCCTGAGCGATGCGTTCCTGGATAGCCTGCATCAACGTATTTTGTACTTCGCCATCCCAGACCTGGTTCGTCAGTAAGGGTAGCGCATCCGTAATATCTTCGATGGCCCAGATACTGAATTGCTCTGCTTCCACGGCATCAAGCACCGCTTGACTCAGACTCAGATGACGTGCATTTGGCGCAGGAATAATCACCCCTTGTTTCCCGCTAAACCCACGCTGCTGACAGATGGAGAAGAAACCTTCGATCTTCTCATTCAGACCGCCAACAGGCTGCGCGCGACCAAACTGATCGACTGAACCGGTGATTGCAATGCTCTGGTTAATTGGCACATCCGCAAGAGCACTGATCACTGCGCACAGCTCGGCCATAGACGCACTGTCGCCATCCACTTCACTGTAAGACTGCTCAAACGTCAGCGAGGCGGAGAAGGGGAGCTGTTGCTCCAGTTGAAGCTGTGACATCAGGAAGGCCTGCATGATCATCATGCCTTTAGCATGAATGTTCCCGCCCAGCTCGGCTTTGCGTTCAACGTCGGTAAACTCGCCGTCGCCAATATGAATAACGCAGCTGATACGCGAAGGCTCGCCAAAGGCGCGCGGGTGACCAGGGAATTCGATGACAGACAGGGCGTTGATTTGGCCTACACGCTCGCCTTCAGTTTCCACCAGAATCTGTTCAAGCAGGATTTCATCCTGCATTCGGTCAGCGAGATAACCTTCACGCCACTCGCGCTGTGCCAGCATTTGAGCAAATTGCTCGCCGGTAAATTCGCCAGAACCGCTAATGACACCGACTTCGCGCAACTGCTTGCTGATCCACAGTGGGCAAAGTGGCAAGGTTTCCTGATCGCCTGTATCACGCGTCGCTTCACGAACCAGGCCTGTCCAGGCGTCTGCCGCAGGCGTTGGCAAAGTGTTGCGCTCAGCGACGGCCAGCACCCACTGGCACCACTGCGTTACGTCATCCGCGTCGGCAATCTGGATGTTGTCTTCAAATTCGCTATAGACCGCCTGATCGGCGAGTTCGGGTTCCATCTCCTGGAAATCCGCCAGCGACTCACGATCGCCCGTCAGAATGACTTTCAGTGTGATGGGCATCGGCGGTATCGCGACGGGCAGCGGGCGGGATTCGTCGTAAGCAATCCAGTCGAAGCGCTGATGCGTCACAATATTCTTCAGGCGCATCCACAGCAGGGGTTGTGCAAGCAATGTTCGCAGGGAGATAACCAGCACACCGCCGTTGGCTTTATGTACCAGCCCTGGCTGCAAGCTCAGTTCACCGTTGAAGTGACGAAGGCAGCCAAATAACTGTTCAGCCTCGGCCCACTCCGCGGTAATGACTTCACCCGTTGCGGAAAAATTATCATCTGCTGATGTTGCGGGTTTGAAAGTGACATCACTTCCCACGATACGATATTGTCCGCCAAAAACGGTATCTGTTTCTGGCTGCAATTGACGCACGGCATCTGCCAGCAGTGCCAAATATTCGGCTTCTTCTGGCGCCTTCAGTAACATGAAGGGGGAGGTTGTCCACGGGCTTAGCGTTTGCTCTAGCGCGTAATGTAAACGCGGTTGCGTGTCGCTAAGGATGTAGTCGTGTTCTTTTGCGAGGTCTGGCTGTGCGAAGAGTTCCTGATAGCTATCGGTATCTGGAACCAGGTCACGCCATGCTAGTTTCGTAATGGTCAAAGTGGATGTTTTTTTAGTTAGATGTAAAACGATGGATTATACCGTAAGCGCTGACCCATTCCCATGCAGGATTAGGGATTTCAGGGGGGAATGCGGCGTAAGAGCTCACAGGATATGATTTCTTTTCAGCAGATTGCCAAAAAACTGATATTCTGAACAGAGTTACGAGGTAACACTGAGATCGCGATGAAATATCAACAACTGGAAAATCTCGAAAGCGGCTGGAAATGGAAATACCTGGTCAAAAAGCATCGAGAAGGCGAGCTGATCACCTGCTATATCGAAGCCAGTGCTGCAAAAGAAGCGGTGGATTTGTTGCTGATGCTCGAAAATGAACCGGTCCAGGTCAACGGGTGGATAGAGAAGCACATCAACCCGGCGCTAATGAACCGCATGAAGCAGACCATTCGCGCGCGGCGCAAACGGCATTTTAACGCTGAACATCAGCACACGCGTAAAAAGTCTATCGACCTTGAGTTTATGGTCTGGCAGCGATTAGCAGGGCTTGCGCAACGACGAGGAAAAACATTGTCCGAGACGGTGGTGCAACTCATTGAAGACGCGGAACATAAAGAGAAATACGCCAATCAGATGTCGACGTTGAAAAACGACCTGCAGGCAATGCTGGGAAAAAAATAGTTTCTCACGTTTCTTCAGACAATAAAAAACCCCGCATGGCGGGGTTTTTTTATAAGACGATAACTTATGCCGCAGGCTGAGTTACAACGTCTTTGATACCTTTAACTTCGATCTCAACGCGACGATCTGGTGCCAGGCAGTCGATCAGTGCAGCGCGAGCTTTCACGTTGTCACAGGTAGAACCAGTAACTGGGTTAGATTCGCCCATACCACGTGGGGAGATCTTGTTAGCTGGGATACCTTTAGATACCAGGTAATCAACTACAGACTGAGCACGTTTCTCGGACAGATTCTGGTTGTATGCGTCAGAACCGATACGGTCGGTGAAGCCCAGAACTACTACTGAACCGTCTTTCGGGTCAAGGTTGCTCAGCTGGGTGTACAGCTGATCCAGTGCCTGCTGACCTTCTGGTTTCAGAGTTGCTTTGTTGAAGTTGAACAGAACGTCAGACTTCAGAGTGAAGTGCTTGGTCTGTACTTCTGGAGCTGGTGCCGGAGCTGGAGCAACGATTGGCGCTGCTTCTTCCTGCTGGCCGAAACGGTAGGAAACACCTACGCTCAGCATGCCGTTGTCCGGACGAACGCCAACGGTGTTACCGTCGCCGATGTTGTTAACCCACTGATATTCCAGACGGGTAGCGATGTCGCGGGTCATTGCCCACTCAACACCACCTGCGAATACTGGAGAAACGCCAGTGTCGTGGTCGTCGCCAGCAACGCTGTTGCTGGAGTCAGCGCGCCATACCATGCCGCCCAGACGAGTATAAACGTCCAGATCGTCAGTTACTGGGTAACCCAGTTTAGCGGTCAGCTGTACGCCCTGAGCTTTGAATGCGCCGTTAGTCGTGTCGCCTTTGTAAGGCATACGACCTAACCAGTCGTAACCCATTTCAAAACCAACATACGGGTTAACCTGATAGCCACCAAACGCACCTGCACCGAGCTGGCTTTCGTGAGTTGGGCCATCGTTGTTCAGCTTGCTGTTATACCAGCCGGTGTCGTGGAACTGAGACCAGCCCAGTTTGCCACCTGCATACCAGGTATTATCTTTCGGAGCGGCCTGCGCTACGGTAGCGAAGCCAGCCAGTGCCACTGCAATCGCGATAGCTGTCTTTTTCATTTTTTGCGCCTCGTTATCATCCAAAAATCGCCATGAAGATCTCGTCGAGAAATCACGGTTAAATCCTTCACCGGGGGGCGAGCTCAAACTAGTAACTCTACCGATATCTTCGGCTTAGACCGAGCACCCCTGGCGATGTAAAGTCTACAACGTACTTGAAAACTTACAAGTGTGAACTCTGTCAGGCATATGAAAAAAAAAGTTCCGTATACGCAATATTTAACATTTTTGGCGAGAATTTTATGCTGTAAAATTAACGGAAACCGCGCCAGACAAGCTTTCTCGACGTTTTGAGTTATGGAACTAATTGCACTTACTGATGTCAAAAAAAGTTCCAGGAAAACTCTTAAATTTACTTAATGATACAAATTTGAGTGAATTTTTAGGCCAGACAGGTGTCCTCTGGCGAGAGGATCCAGACGAATCGGACGCATAATGAAGCCGATAGCCTCACCTTCTTCCGCTGCTTCTGCCAGACGATGATGCTCTTCTTCCGTTAATTCTTCAGACAACCAACCGATAACCACGCTGTAATTCCCTGTGCGCAATGCGCGAATCATCGAATCGACGGTATGACACGGAGCGATCTGGCTGGTTTGCATCATTTTTGTTAAGGGTAATCCTGCTGACTGTACCCATTCACGACTGAGTTTTTGCTGTGGGGTCAGCCAGAGCTGCCAGCGTGATTGCTGACCTAGCTGTTGTAAAAGCGGCAACAGTAACATTTGCGTCATCATGGGCTGGTCTTCGCGATAAACCACTTCACTTATCAGCCCGGTAGAAACACGCCCGGAAGTTTTTTGCGTGCCGTTGCCTGCGGAAGAAGAAAAAGATGTTAAGCGATTTGCATAGCCTGAAGTGTGCATAATCATTCCAGCCCTGTAGTTACTGTATGGATATACAGTAACCCCTGTACAACCAAAGATCAACCCCATTTTCGGAAAGCGTCTCGCAAATTTCGTTCGATTATGGCGTGTCTCGCAAAATGATCTTGCCGAGTGACAATAAGTTGCCTATTTTCCTGCTAACGGATCCGGTAGTAAGAAAAATGTGTTGTTACTCTATGATTTATATGGTGAATATCATGAAAAAGATATCTTATGAACGGATCTATAATTCTCAGGAATACCTTTCACCCTTGGGTGAAATCCATCATCGTGCTTTGTTCGGGGGTTATACCCTGGCGGTTGATGAAGCTGTGTTTGCGATGGTATCAGACGGAGAGCTCTATTTGAGGGCCTGCGAACAGAGCGCCCAGTACTGCGTAAAACAATCCTCTTCCTTTTTAACGTTGCTTAAACGTGGCAGGCCCGTGCTGTTGAACTACTACCGTGTCGATGATGGGCTGTGGCAGGACCGGGAAAGGCTCTTGCAACTCTCAAGCTTTGCGCTTGAGGCAGCCCGACAGGAGCGCGTTAAGCGCCATCAACGGCGGCGCCTCAAAGATCTACCCAATCTGACGTTCCAGATTGAAATTCTCCTTTGCGAAGCGGGGGTCACTAGTGAAGCCATGCTTCGGACACTTGGCGCTGAGGCGTGTTGGCTTAAAATGCGAGCGAAAAATAAGCATCTTAGTTTCAAGGTCTTGTTTGCGCTGGCCGGGGCAATCGATGGGATGCATGAGGCAGCGCTCCCGACGGTCAGGCGTCAGGAGCTTATGGAGTGGTTTAACGCGCTTCCTGTGCTGCTGGATAGTCATTCCGATAGGTAGCAATTTGCTGCTGCAGCCGGCAAATCTCGGGCAAGAGTGCAATGAGCAGGCCAATTTGCTGGAGCACGAGTGGAGCCTTGTTATCTGCGCTGGAATCGAAATGGGCAATACGCTGGCTAAGTTCATCTATTGCACTTCGCACACGTGGCTCATCTGCCGGGCGATGATGAAGCGCATCGTCAACGTAGCAAACAGCGTCATCTAACAGAGCGAGGATGTTCGGATGGGTTAATTTTTCGCGATGAGCACCCAAAGTTGAAATGTAACTGGTGAAGGTATGGTTAAGACAAAGTAGTCGGAAGGCGACTTCGCGAATTTCTGCCGTTGCGCGTGGTTCCGTCGACATGTTTGAAACCACCGACGCCAGTTCCGCATCGCGGTTATGGGCATCACGTCTGGCAATTCGATAGGCCAGGCGGTTATCGCGACCCTGATGATATTGCTCGAGAATGGCATCCAGATAGCGGCAGTTGGCGTTAATGGCAAGATCCAGCGCGCGTGGCAAATTGCGAAAACGCCAGTCTGGCCAGATAAAACTCACGGCAGCCCAGGCTATCGCACAGCCAATCAGCGTGTCGATCACACGCGGCAGAGCGACTTCAAATCCTTCACCCAACAGATTGAAGCACAGCAGCACCAGTAGGGTTATAAACATGGTGGCATGCGCATACTGAACATTACGAAAGGCGAAGAATAATACCCCGGTGATAACGATCAGAATTAATTGCCCTTCTACAGAAGGGACGAAATACAGCACCGGCAAACCAATAGCGACACCCACTAGCGTACCGATGACGCGTAACGCCAGACGGTGGCGGGTGGCGTTGTAGTTCGGCTGACAAACAAACAGGCTGGTGAGCAAAATCCAGTAGCCGTGATGCAGACCAGTAATCTGTATAAACGCATAACCGACGCACAGCACAGCAGACATTCTCACCGCATGGCGGAAGAGGGCGGACTCGGGCGTGAAGTTGCGGCTCAAACGTAGCCACATATCCGCGAAACCATGCGGACTGTCGTCAGCAAGCTGATTCTCTATCTCATTGCCCGGCATCGATAGCGCCTGCTCAGACTGAATTGTCGCCAGTTGAGCATCAATGGCGCGTAAGTTATTGAGCAAGAATCCCAGCGCTTTCATCTGTTCCTGGGATGTACCGCTGGCCTGAACGCGATCCAGTGCGGCATCCAAATGACTAAATGCGCGCTCGAAGCGGGGATCGTGTTGGTATGGCGTTCGCAGCAGAATTGAACGCGCCAGCTGCTGACATGCCTGAGATTGCATTGAAAGCAGCCGTTGAAAACGGAACATGACGTCGCTGTAGCGAAATTTTTCGCGCAACGCAGCATATTGAATGTGTGATGAGCTGGCGCGCTCATGGATATCCTGAGCGACAAAGTAGTAATGGAGCGTTTGCCGGGTGCCGCGCTGACCACGGTCGCCTCGAAGGCGTGTCAGCAGTGAAGCCTTGGTTTGATTAAGCGTGGTGACCAGTTGCCCGTTGGCCAATGCCAGATCGTAAAGCGGAGCCTGGCTCTCTTCTTCGATGTCCGGATCAAACAGTCGGGATTTGAGTTCCAGGTAGTGCGCCAGCTGTTCATAACTGCGTGCAAGATTGTCTTGCAACGGGCGAATCGGGAAGATCAGATGTCCGGTTAGAGTGAGCAGGTTATACCAGACTGCGCCCACCAGCAGCAGTAGCGGCTGTTGATACCACTGGTCGTAAAGGGATACGCCCAGCATGGTATAAATGGCAATCAGCAGTGCGCCAAAGGCGATGGTCGCGTAGCGTTGCCCCAGCCCGCCCAGCAGAATGAAGCCGGTGGTGGAAATCATTAGGCCGAGGGCAAACAACCACGGCCAGGGAAAGAGTAGTTCGACAGATGCGGACGCGATGAAAAAGCAGATCAGCGTAATCACCAGGTTGCGCAACCTCCCGGCCAGGCGATCGTCCAAATCTGCCAGCGCGCCCGCCACCACACCAAGCGTTAGCGGGATGGTCAGCTTAACGTCGCCGAGCCACCACGGCACGGCCGCTGCGCCGCAAAGCGCGATAAAAATCCTGACGTTATAGAGCCAGGCACTGTTCCATGTGTATCTGCGAAGCAACGGGCTTAGCATAAAAGCGGCGTATCCTTATTTACTGAAAACGACGACGGGCATTGGCTTCGCGCGCAGCCTGAGCCACTTCGACCGGCACGACGCGGCGCCCAACGGGCCACAGGGCAATAGCGGCAATTTTGAAGTTGGCGATACCGACCGGAATGCCAATAATGGTAATGCACTGCGTAATCCCTACCGCAATGTGCATCAGACACAGCCACCAGCCAAAGAAAATCAGCCACAAAATGTTGAGCAGCGTTCCGCCCGTATTCATCAAGACGCTTTTGCTGTCCGGGTTGAGTTCATCAACGTGAATGGCTTCGTTACCGTAAGGTACCAGGGAAAGTTTGGTGATTTCCCAGCATGAGCGCGTCAGGGGAAGCGTGAAGATCAGCACAATACTGACCAGAGTGGCAAACAGCCAGGAAAGGGTGGTGGCAAAACCGCCAAGGACAAAATTCAAAATATTCAGAACGGTACGCATAAACCCTCACTTCCTTTCGATATGATTAAAGCCTGTTGATTGTAACGTTTTTTTGGGCTGGAGCACCTGAAAACTGGCGGTTAAACTAATGGGCAAACTATCACTTCGTGGATCAGGCTGGACATGGAACTAAAAGCAACATCATTAGGCAAGCGCCTGGCGCAACATCCGTACGACAAGGTTGTCCTTCTCAACGCCGGGGTAAAAGTCTCTGGTGAACGCCACGAATATCTTATTCCATTCAATCAGTTGCTGGCAATTCACTGCAAACGCGGTCTGGTATGGGGCGAACTGGAGTTTGTCCTGCCGGCAGATAAAGTGGTGCGTCTGCACGGTACCGAATGGGCCGAAACCCAGCGCTTCCATCACCACCTGAACACGCTCTGGCAGCAGTGGAGCGCCGAGATGAGCCAGGTGGCCGAACAGGTATTACAGCAGGTTTTGGCTGACATCGCGCAGAGTCAGGAACAAAAGAAATGGCTCACGCGCGCCCAAACGACGGGGATGCAGCAGCGCATTCAGCAAGCCCTGACCGCGCTCCCCATGCCTGCTTCTCGTCTTGATGAGTTTGAAAATTGCCGCGAACCGTGGCGCCAGTGCAAGGCATGGCTAAACGATATTGACCAAAGCCGACTCAAGCATAATCAGGCCTGGACTGACGCCATGCTCGAACAGCACGCGGATTTTTTCAGCACGATCGAATCCTCACCTTTGAATCCGGCGCAGGCGCGCGCCGTGGTCAATGGAGAGCAATCCCTGCTGGTTCTTGCGGGAGCAGGCAGCGGTAAGACGTCGGTGCTTGTTGCCCGCGCAGGATGGCTGCTCGCCAGAGGTGAAGCGACCGCTGACCAAATATTGCTGCTCGCGTTTGGCCGTAAGGCTGCGCAAGAAATGGACGAGCGGATTCAAGAGCGGCTGCATACGCGCGATATCAGCGCCCGGACGTTTCACGCATTAGCGTTACATATCATCCAGCACGGGAGCAAAAAAGCGCCGGTTATCAGCAAGCTGGAAAACGACACTCAGGCCAGGCTCTCGCTGTTTATCACCACCTGGCGCCAGCAGTGCAGTGAGAAAAAGGCCCAGGCGAAAGGATGGCGGCAGTGGCTGGAAGAAGAGCTGAACTGGACGGTGCCGGAAGGCAGTTTCTGGCAGGACGAGAAATTGTCGCGGCGATTGGGTTCGCGCCTTGATCGCTGGGTGAGCCTGATGCGTATGCACGGCGGCTCGCAGGCAGAAATGATTGAGAATGCGCCCGAAGAGGTGCGTGCGTTGTTTTCGAAACGTGTGAAACTGATGGCTCCGCTGCTGAAAGCCTGGAAATCGGCGTTAAAAGAAGAGAACGCCGTGGATTTCTCTGGGCTGATTCATCAGGCCATTATCATTCTCGAAAAAGGCCGTTTCGTCAGTCCGTGGAAGCATATTCTGGTGGACGAATTTCAGGATATCTCTCCTCAGCGAGCGGCACTGCTGGCGGCACTTCGCGCTCAAAATAAACATACTTCGCTCTTTGCGGTAGGCGACGACTGGCAGGCGATTTACCGCTTCAGCGGCGCGAAACTGTCACTAACAACCGCGTTCCATCATTATTTTGGTGAGGGAGATCGGAGCGATCTCGACACGACCTATCGTTTCAACTCTCGTATCGGTGAGATCGCCAATCGCTTTATTCAGCAGAATCCGCATCAGCTGGTGAAGCCGCTGAACAGCCTCACTGCCGGGGATAAAAAAGCAGTCACGCTATTGCCACAGGATCAACTTGAGGCGCTGCTGGATAAGCTGAGTGGCTTCGTCAAAACCGAAGAACGTATTTTGATTCTGGCGCGCTATCACTATCTAAAACCGGCAATCCTTGAGAAAGCAGCGACGCGTTGGCCTAAGCTCAATCTCGACTTTATGACCATCCATGCCAGCAAAGGGCAACAGGCGGATTACGTGATTGTGCTCGGGTTGCAGGGCGGTAGCGACGGCTTCCCGGCCCCGGCGCGTGAATCGGTGATGGAGCAAGCGTTGCTGCCTGAAGTGGAAGATTTCCCGGACGCCGAAGAGCGCCGCCTGCTGTATGTAGCAATCACCCGCGCACGGCATCGCGTCTGGCTGTTATTCAACAAAGATGAACCGTCGCATTTCGTGGATATTTTGAAGAATATTGACGTGCCCGTCGCGAAGAAACCGTAGTCGTTTATGCCGGGGCAGGCCCCGGCATAAACACTTATTTCAACCGTTCAGCCAGATAGCGCGGATAATCCGGAATAAGGATCTCAATCGGCGTGTTGAACTGCGGCGACTCGATAATAAAGTCTGCGGTTGAGAGGTTGGTGGCTACCGGAATATTCCATACCGTTGCCAGCCGTAAAAGAGCCTTCACGTCAGGATCGTGCGGCACCGCGTTCAGCGGGTCCCAGAAGAAAATCAGGACATCAATTTTCCCTTCCGAAATCTGCGCGCCGACCTGCTGATCGCCACCCATCGGGCCACTCAGCATGGCGTTAACTTCCAGCCCGGTTTCACGCTGAATCAGATTACCGGTGGTACCCGTGGCCGAAAGCGTGTGTTTTTCCAGCAGGGACTGGTGGCGCTGAACCCAATTCAGCAGCATTTTTTTACAGTGATCGTGCGCGACCAGAGCGATGTGCTTGCGCTCAGGCAGGGTGCGTGTCGTCAGTTCCATCATCTTTTTCCATCAGGTTAACTTAACTGGCTACACGATGACGGGAACCGCCTGATGCTGCAAGAGAAAGGGCAAAAAAATGCGGCTTATGACGAAGGTTGTTGCTTCGCCCATTGCAAAAAACGTGTGCGGGTATCGGGATCCGCCTGCTGAAACCAGAATTTGAGGCGCTGCTCGGTGAGCGTCTGGGACTGAGGCGGGATCACGTCAAGTTCAGAAACGCCGGACAACAGCGTGCTGTCATCCGCCATCATCGTGGCGAATTTAGGCAGAGACGCGGTTTTTCCCGCTTTGTTGTAACGTTCAGTATCCGCTTCATAATCCAGCCCTTTCGGGGTTTTGGTCAGCGCCAGAATATCCAGCTTCACGGGGATCGGCATGGCATCGCCATCCAGTAATTCCAGTTTAGGCGCGGATTCGAAGGCGATGGACTCTTTTTCCGTTTCCAGTCTGGGTAGATTAAAATTAACCTGACTGATTTTCTGCGTGTTAAAACTCACTACTAACGGCGGGGAGATGTACAGACGCTCCTCGTGATTAGAAGACAGGCGAATATTTTTCTCGATCCGAAAGACAATCTGATGAGGTCCGTTGTCCAGCTCAATGCTGTCGGCTCCGCGAAGCAATGAACTGGACACTTTTTTACCGTCCAGAACCAGAAGATCAATGTCGGTTGAGAGCCTCAGCGTCGTGGCAAACACGCAGACCGGCATAATTAATGCAATCACAGCAGAGGCAATGCCGGTCTTCATAGGGCGCTCCTGTTGAAAGTACTTTCGTCGTAATAATGTATCTAAATTTTTCGATAAACACGTTTACTAACATATAGACATATTCTGCGGTTTTGCCCTCATACAGACGTATGGGATGAATGGTTGCCTGATGTTCTTTGGCGTACACTTTAAAAAAAGCCAGGAGAAACACCATGAAAGAGAACGAAATTATCAACATTCTGACGTCGACCAGGACGATCGCGCTGGTGGGGGCGAGTGATAAACCTGACCGTCCAAGCTATCGCGTGATGAAATATCTTCTCGAACAGGGCTATCACGTTATTCCCGTCTCGCCGAAAGTGGCTGGTAAAACGCTGCTGGGGCAACAGGGTTATGCAACGCTTGCCGATGTGCCTGAAAAAGTGGATATGGTGGATGTGTTTCGTAACTCGGAGGCGGCCTGGGGCGTAGCGCAAGAGGCCATTGCCATCGGGGCGAAAACCTTGTGGATGCAACTCGGTGTGATTAACGAACAGGCGGCAGTGCTGGCGCGAGAAGCAGGGCTAAACGTGGTAATGGATCGCTGTCCGGCAATTGATATCCCGCGTCTGGGCCTGGCGAAGTCATAAAAAATGCCCGAGCTTTCGGGCATTTTAGGGGTTAGTTCCGCAGGCGAGGGGCCTGGAGATGTTTGCGAATGGTTTGAGCCAGTTCGTCCATCGTCGGCTGCTCGGGATGTTCAGCCTGCAACTCACTGCTTAACTGCGCTTCGGCGAGATAAGTGTGAACAGGCTGACCATCGTCGTCCTCCATCACCACATGGTACCAGGGGGCGGCGCGAAGTTCTGGGTTGACCGCCAGCTCATCTGCTGACGGTTCCTCAAGGGAGTATTCCGGGTCAATATCCACCACTACACCCAGATACCCTAACAGGGTGTGGCGCACCTGTTGGCCGATACCGTATTTGCTGGCAATCATAGTCACCTCCCGAAAAATGTTACTTACACCAGAAGTGTGGGCAACATTCCGCTTTTCAAGCTACATGACGCGACAGGCAAACCCTTTCAGATACAGCCCTTCCGGGTAGGTAGCGATCACCGGGTGATCCGCCGCCTGACGGAACTGCTCTATAAATTGTACATCACGACCCGCATCTACAGCGGCATCTGCCACCAGTTTCTGGAATAAATCGGTGGTCATCAGGCCAGAACACGAGAACGTCAGTAAGATGCCGCCAGGATTAAGCAGCTGGATCGCGAGCATATTGATGTCTTTATATCCCCGGCAAGCGCCCATCAGCTGGCTTTTGTTTTCAACAAACTTCGGCGGGTCCATGACGATAACATCGAACTTTTCGCCCTGGTCACGGTATTTGCGCAACAGTTTGAAAACGTCATCACGTACAAATTCGGCTTTGCTGAGATCCAGTTTGTTCAGCTCAACGTTTTGTTTCGCCACGTCCAGCGCTTCCTGAGAAGTATCTACGCTGACGACCTGGCTGCAACCGCCCATCAGTGCGGAAACGGCGAATCCGCCGGTGTAAGAGAAACAGTTCAGCACGCGCTTGTTTTTAACATACTGGCGCGTCGCCAGACGGCTGTCACGTTGGTCAAGGTAATACCCGGTCTTATGGCCACCCTGGATATCAACGTACAGCTTCATGCCGTGCTCTTCAATCGGCAGCAGGGCAGGCGGGAGTTCGCCAGTAACGGTACCCTGAGTGAGTTCCATGCCCTCTTTTTTACGTACCGCCACGTCGCTGCGATCGTAAATGGCGCATTCCGGATAGAGCGTTTGTAACGCACTGATTAACGCCGCGCGCTGATATTCTGCGCCTGCACTCAGGAGTTGAAGTACCAAGAAGTTGCCGAAGCGGTCGATGGTCACACCCGGCAGGCCGTCGGATTCCCCGGCGATCAGACGATAGCTGTCCAGCCCGTCACGTTGTGCCAGCCAGTTGCGCCACTCTTGCGCCTGCTGTAAACGGCGCGTGAAGAAGGCGATGTCGATGGTTTCGTCTTTATCGAAGCTCCAGACGCGCGCGCGGATCTGCGAGGCTGGCGAGTATGCGCCGCGAGCTAACCATTTCCCCTGATGGTCAACGATATCGATGGTTTCACCGAGGCTGGCTTTCCCTTCCATGCGGGCGACCGCTCCGGAAAAGACCCAGGGATGGCGGCGGAGTAATGACTTCTCACGCCCTTTGGCTAACACTAAACGTACGCTCATAATTTGCTATTCTGTTGATTCAATGAATTGGCGGCCATTTTCCCGAGTTCAGTGGGGAAATGCAACGCGCCAGACAGGTTTAAGGGGAACGATGATGTCAAAAGTCTGCACAATCGCCTGGGTTCACGGCACCGTTCAGGGCGTCGGGTTTCGCTACAGCACTCAGCGCGAAGCATTACAGCTCGGGCTGACGGGCTATGCGCGTAATATGGATGATGGCAGCGTAGAAGTGGTGGCCTGTGGTGACGCTGAGCAAGTCGAAAAACTGGTCGCCTGGCTGAAAGCCGGTGGGCCACGCAGCGCACGAGTTGAAAAGGTCTTAACCGAACCGCATCAACCCGGCCGCGAATATATGAACTTTGGTAGTCGCTATTAAATGCACTTCACGGGCTTGGGCAGACCGGCGATTTTGGTCGCCTGTTTCGCCGGGCCTTTCGGGAACAGGCGATACAGATAGCGGCTGTTGCCTTTCTCTTCGCCGAATTTATTGGCCATCGCCTTCACCAGCATACGAATAGCCGGGGAAGTATTAAATTCCAGATAAAAGTCGCGCACAAAACGCACCACTTCCCAGTGCTCTGGCGTCAGGATGATCGCTTCTTTTTCGGCAATCACCTCGGCAAGCCCTTCGCTCCACTGGTTGCTCTCTTTCAGATAACCGTCGTTATCGGTTTCTATCTCTTTACCTTCAAAGCTCAACATAGTCATTCACACGTCAATCCAAAACCCGCGCAGTGTACCAAAAAACAAAGCCCCGCATAAGCGAGGCTTGGTTCAAAGCACTGTCTGTTAATCGCGGCTGGCGAAGCCCAGGATGCTCAACAGGCTGACGAAGATGTTGTACAGCGACACATACAGGCTCACGGTAGCGCGGATGTAGTTCGTTTCGCCGCCGTTAATGATGTTGCTGGTTTCATACAGGATCGCGCCGGTGGAGATCAGGATGAACACCGCGCTAATCGCCAGGTGCAGGGCAGGCAGCTGCAGGAAGATGTTTGCCACCATTCCGATCAGCACAACTACGATACCTGCCATCAGCATACCGCCGAGGAAAGACATGTCTTTGCGCGTCGTCAGCACGTAAGCAGAACAGCAGAAGAACACTAATGCCGTACCGCCCAGCGCCAGGCCGATGAGATCGCCCATGCCTGCAGACAGATAAGCGTTCAGCATTGGCCCCAGGATATAGCCCAGGAAACCGGTAAAGGCGAACGCAGACAAAATACCAATCGGTTTGTCAGCCGTTTTGTAGGTCAGGAACATCAGACCATACATACCGACCAGCGTCAGGATCAGACCCGGAGACGGCAGCATCAGCACGGTGCTGGCCGTTGCGGTGATCGCCGAAAACGCCAGCGTCAGGCTGAGCATGAAATAGGTGTTGCGCAGCACTTTGTGGGTGCTGAGTAGCGATGTGCGGTCGCGTGAAGAACTAATAATACGATCCATGAGTCACTCTCTTATGACAGATGTAATTAACGGCAAGAATAGGAAAGGTCTCGCCAGTTACAAAGTGGTTTTACCCATCTTTACTCAGCACCTTAGGGCCTGAGCTGGTGCTTTCTTTCAAAGAAATCCATTTCAACAGAATGAACATCGGTTTGGTGAATTTAATCAGATCAACATCTTATAGGTTACTGAAAAATATTGCCTTATTTATATTTGAGCGCTAAGAGTGAATACGCATCGTCAAAAAACCACAATAAGGCGAAATAATGAAATTAGCATCACGCAATCACTTTACACTCTCTTTACTGACGGCAGGGATCTTGTGCGCCAGCACAACGGCCTGGGCCGCCAGTGTGCCAGCAGGAACACAACTGGCAGAGAAGCAGGAACTGGTCAGAAATAACGGCAGTGAGCCGGCATCGCTCGATCCGCACAAAGTCGAAAGCGACGTCGAATTCAATATTATCAGTGATTTGTTCGAAGGACTGGTTCGCGTATCACCCGCAGGCGAGATAGAACCACGCCTCGCCGAGAAATGGGAGAATAAAGACAACACCGTCTGGACGTTCCATTTGCGACCCAACATCACCTGGAGTGACGGCTCCGCGATTACGGCTCAGGATATCGTCTGGAGCTGGCAGCGCCTGGTCGATCCCAACACTGCGTCACCGTACGCCAGCTATCCTGGCAATATGCACATTGTGAATGCTGCCGATATCGCGCAAGGCAAACAAAAGCCGGATACGCTGGGCGTGAAGGCGCTTAACGACACCACCCTCGAAGTGACACTCACGCAGCCGAATGCGGCATTCCTCGCGATGCTGGCGCACCCGTCGCTGGTGCCGGTCGATAAAGTGCTGATTGGTCGCTTCGGCGATAAATGGACCAAGCCCGAGCATTTCGTCAGTAGCGGGGCGTATAAGCTCTCGCAGTGGGTCGTGAACGAACGCATTGTGGCCGAGCGTAATCCGCGCTACTGGGATAATGATCATACGGTAATCAACAAAGTGACGTATCTGCCGATCACCTCAGAGGCCTCCGACGTTAATCGCTACAAAGCGGGTGAGATCGATATCGTCTATACGGTGCCGATTAACCAGTTTGCGCAGCTGAAGAAAACCCTCGGCGCAGAGTTGGATGTTTCTCCCCAACTCGCCACCTATTACTACGAGTTCAACACCACCCGTCCGCCGTTTAACGATGTACGGGTACGTAAGGCGCTGAACATGGCGCTGGATAAGGACATCATTGCTGAGAAAGTGTTAGGGCAGGGGCAGCGTCCGGCGTGGGTCATCAGCCAGCCGGATATTGGCGGCGTAAAACTCAAGGCACCGGACTACGCCAGCTGGCCGATGGATAAGCGTATCGCGGAAGCGAAAAAGCTGCTGAGTGAAGCAGGTTTCAACGACACGCATCCGCTCAGTTTCAATCTGCTCTATAACACCTCGGAATCGCATCAGCGCATCGCCATCGCGGCTAGCTCGATGTGGAAGAAAAATCTCGGCGTGGAAGCGAAGCTGCAAAATCAGGAGTGGAAGACCATGCTCGATACTATGCACACGCATAACTTCGATGCCGTGCGCTACGCCTGGATTGCCGATTACGACGATGCCGCGACTTTCCTGAACAACTTCCGCACAGGTGACAGCGAAAACACCAGCCAGTACAGCAACCCGGCGTATGACAAAGCGCTGGTTGATGCGGCGAAAGCCAAAACCACCGAGGAGCGCGGCAAGTATTATCAGCAAGCGGAAGACCTGTTGGGGCAGGATGTGCCGGCCATTCCGGTGTATCACTACGTCCGTACGCACTTGATCAAACCGTGGGTGGGCGGATTTACGCCAGATAAACTGGGTTATTACTTCACGAAGGACATGTACATCAAAAAGCATTAATCCTTAAATGGGCGATTTTATGCTGACAAAATAGCCAATGCGTTGTTATTTCAACCGATTAACATCAATTTGGCTATTTTTAAAGCAAACGAACACATTGATGCTTTACACGAAGTTCGGAGGTGTTTATAGTGCGCCCCATACCGGAAGCGTGGCCGAGCGGTTGAAGGCACCGGTCTTGAAAACCGGCGACCCGAAAGGGTTCTAGAGTTCGAATCTCTACGCTTCCGCCAAATATGAAACCCAGGTCGTTATGCGACCTGGGTTTTTTCTTGTGTGCTGTTTAGCAGTATTCCATTGCCCTTTAGCTGGTGTTGTTCTCCAAAAGAAAAAGTTCCGGGCGAACCGTCTGGCAACCTGCTCATCACACCGTACTCACTCGAGTCTTTACTCATTAACTCCTCGGGCTGGCTTACACAGGCCTTTTCATCAGTGGCTTACGTTGTCATTACACTGAGAGATCTGGGTAAAGTGCCAGTTCAATTGCTCCCGGATAAGCGACTGCCACTCATAGCGTGTGTACTGACTACCTTGATCAGAATGAACCAATACGTGTTTCTGGGATTACGTCGCCACACAGCCATCAGACGCGCATTCAGGGCAATAGCTTTTGTCATTCGGGATTGCATTGACCAGCCGATAATTTCGCGCAAGAACAGGTCAACAACCACGGCAAGCTACAGCCAGTCTTCATAAATTCGTATATAAGTTATGTCTGTTACTAAGCGCTCAACCGGTGCTTCCGGTTTGTGCGGTGGATGAGTTTTACGCCGAGGTCGTCCTCAACCTGCTGTATCGTTGGCGCTTATCACATAAATCACAAGCAAGTATCCAGGGACCTCTGTTCCCTATACCTCTTTTTTTTCCGGATGCGTAAGCACGCAAGATGGCGTTGAAGAAAATGGGAACAATTGAAAGCAGGAACATAACCCTGGCGCGGCTCGCAGGCCATGTAGTCAAAACGTAATCAAAGAGAAAATCATGAGAAAAATCGTTTCGTTTGTTCATGTGTCGCTGGATGGTTTTGTCTCTTCTACCGCGGAGGGCCCCGCGGGTCTGGACTGGATAAGCATAAGCCCCGACTTATTTGAATACGTGGAGCAGCGAATCCAGCAGACCGACACCACCTTATATGGGCGCACCACCTACCAGATGATGGAGTCGTACTGGCCAACTGCTGCCGATAAGCCTGACGCCAGCCCGCATGACCATGCGCATTCGCGTTGGTATAAATCTGCCCACAAAGTGGTGTTGTCGAAAACGCTGTTGCCAAAAAATTACCCTGATACGCAAATTATCAGTAGCAATTTAAGCGAAGAAATCAACAAGCTCAGACATAGCGCGGGCAGCGAAATCTTGCTGTTTGGCAGTCCCTCAGCGACTCACGCGCTAATGGCGGAAAACCTTATCGATGAGTATTGGCTCTTCGTCAATCCGATTCTGCTGGGGCAAGGCATTCCCTTGTTCAAAAACATAAAAGACAGAACATCACTCATGCTGGTGAAGAGTAACGTTTTTCCATCGGGCGTCGTGTGCCTGCAATACGAGGTGAAACGAAATCAATGATGCAAGGTTCTGCCAGGTGAGCGAGGAGCTGATATCTAAAACTGCCGTCCTGAAACGTTGCGGCTCCCTTCAGACAGCAAAAAAGCCGTAAGCAGTTATCTGCTTACGGCGACAGGCTCGGTGATGATGTTTTCTGGCAATCAGGCCGCTTTCACTGCTCTGATTTTTTTAGCATCAACGGCATCGGATTCTGTTTTATCTGCAACAACGGCGGCATTGGGTTCGGGAAGTTTGCTGGTACGCAGAATATGCTGCACGGTCTCTTTCTGCTCTGCGAGATAAAGACCAAGATTTTCAGCCTGCGTTTCATCCATTCCCATCTCGCTTTGCAACAGCCAGTCGGTGAACGCATCTGCCATATCAAGCAGCTTGTCGTGAGCGTCAGCTTCTTTCTTACTGGCAAAAGTCATTTTCTCTACACCTTTTCTTACGACAACAAATTTTGTTTCAACAGCCATTATGCGCACCTTATACTGTGTTTATATACAGCATATCAGTTCCGGATTTATGTTGCAGCTAAAAAGTGCTGACATTCTAGCGAGAAGGGGTCACCTTCGAAAATCGTGCACTGATCGCATCACGTTCATAGCCCTGCGGCTGTGTCAGTATCTGGTATAAATCAGGACGGCGACCATGGATCCAGCGGCGTCCGGTGCTCATTGCAAGCAGGCTTAAATCCAGTTCAGCGCTCACCAGCACATTTTCAGCCGCCCAGGTTTCATTCACAATACTTCCATATGGATCGAGGATCATGGCATTACCTGTTCGCACTTCGTCGTCATCTGCACCGACACCGTTGCTGAAGAGAAGAAAGACTCCATTGTCATGTGCACGGGCAGGTAGCCAGCGCATGAGCCATTCCCGCCCGCTTGGCCCTTTGAAGGCGGCCGTAATTTCTTCCTTGCGCGTTTCCCGCTCCTCCCAGAGCGACAGCGGAATAGGTTTCATCGCGTGAGGGCTGCGGGAATCGGTACCCCCCGTTTGATGCGGCGCGAGAAGAATATCGGCACCCAGCAACGCCGTAGCACGCACATTTTCGACCAGATTATTGTCCCAGCAAATCAGGATGCCGACTTTCACTCCCCAGGGCGTATCAAAAACCGTAAAGCTGTCCCCGCTGCTGATGGCCGGATGTTCAAAAGCATGGAGCTTACGATGCGTATGCATTGAACCGTCCGGCATACAGGCAACATACGCATTGTAAAGGCGGCCATCGTCGGCTTTTTCAATAAGACCGGCGCCAATAAGCATGTGATGTTTAATCGCCAGAGAGCGAATTAACGCCAGGGAAGGGCTCCCGGCAATCGGCTCTGCCAGAGCGGACACTTCCGCTGCGGTGAGTTTGGGTACATGCCAGTAGCCGGTGATACACATTTCAGGGAAGGTGAGAATTTTCACCTGCTCAAGCGCCGCCTGCTCAATAAATTTCTCCATTATCAGTAGATTGTAATTTTTGTTATTCGCCTGATGCTGAAACTGTACGGTTGCCGCCTTTAGGGATTGATGTTCGTTCATGATGCGTCTCCAGTTGTCATCGAAACTGAATTACATAACGCTTTCCGATAACTGTATAATCAAATTATTTCTGATTTTAATAACTATCTGGAATGTAAAAAATGAACATCCGGTTGCTTAAGGCCTTTGTGATACTGGCTGAAAAAGGAAATTATGCCGATGCGGCGCGGGCGCTGTTTATCTCGCAACCGGCCTTGACCAAACAGATTAATCTCCTCGAATCCCTGGTGAATATCGCTCTTTTTTCACGAGGGCGTCACGGCGCAGTCCTGACGGCTGGCGGTAGACGTTTACTGCCAGAGGCTGAGAAAGTGGTCAGGCAGACCCAGTTATTGATGCAACATGCTGAGCGGGTATCAAAAGGGGTCGAGGGGCATATAAGTGTAGGGTTCGGTCTCTCAAGCTTTTATCTGGCACCCCGTTGTATCGCTGACTTTCGTCGAGACTATCCGGGAGTAGAGATGTCATTGACGGATCTTCCCTCCTTCCAGCAGTACGAGCTTTTACAAAATGATGAGCTTCAGGTTGGTTTTGTCAGGGTTCCGCCCCCCGTGGCACTTGAATACCTGCCGTTATTTACCGAGCGGTTGGTTCTGGTTGCACCGGCAACATCGCCGACAATGTCTGCGGCTGAGTGGCTAACGAAACGTCCCCTGTTGCGCCTTCATGATGAGCGGGGGCAGGGTTTAAATACGCAGATCGACCGTTTTCTGCACGATAACGGTCTTTTCATCTCATCGACTCAACTGACTGATGATATACAAACCATCGTTGCGATGGTGATTGCGGGGATCGGTGTTGCCATTCTGCCGACCAGCGTTACGCATATCGCGCCCCCGGAACTGGTGATTATTCCGTTAACGGGAGAGTCAGTCAGCTGGAAGGTCGGCATCGCCTGGGACGCAAGCAAGGAGGATGTCATTCGCGACAACTTTATTGCCAGTATACGAAAGGGTATTTCCGTCGATGGCGGCGAATGATTCCTTCGGGAGCCATCCCGCACGACGCTCGACCTGGATTACTGACGTAGCGGCTGCGTTTCCGGCCCACCTAAACTCCGCCGCCATGCCCCGGGCGCCTGACCATACTGGCGCTTAAAGCTGCGGTTGAAGGACTGCTGAGAGTCAAAACCCAGGGCGATCGCCACGTTTAAAATCGGTTCATCGCTGCGGGTTAAGCGCTCAACCGATTTTTGCAGCTTTTGCGCACGAATATACCCGGCGAGGGGATAACCCGTATGTTCTTTGAACAGGCGCTGGAGGTGCCATTTTGAGTAGCCGGATCGCCTGGCGACGGACTCAATGTCCAGACGGCTATCCAGGTTGTTGTCAATCCAGTCGAGTAAATCATGCATAAATGCGCCAGTGTTCATCTGGTTACCCTCACACAGTCTGTCTAAAAGTATCTTTATCTGTTGCATTTAAAGGTGGCCCGTTTTTATATGAATTGCAAGTTTTATTGTTGCATTTAAATCCTTGCGCCAAACGGGTCTTTTCTCTCTGACTCGAATAGCACATAAAGTGCAACAATTATTCTTGCACTTAGTTAAGCGCCTTCCTACAATCGCCGCAAATAATGTATTCATTATTGTTACAGTTTTGTGGCGATGAACGGCACAAATGGCCCTTAAGCCAGCCCGGACAAAGGAAGTGGCGCGGCATCTCCCGCGGCGTCTTGTCCGGCGGCAACAATTACCGGAATAAAAATAATGAGCCTGCAAAAAACCAGGGGTAACTTGCATCTGAGCGCGCTGGGGGTCATGTTGCTCGCCGTGCTGCTCGTCGGATGTGATAACAGTGTCGCGCAAAATGCTGCGCCACCTGCGCCTGCCGTCAGCGCGGCTGACGTGGTTGTGAAATCCATTAGCCAGTGGGATAGCTTTAACGGCCGGATTGAAGCGGTGGAAAGTGTTCAGTTACGTCCGCGCGTCTCCGGCTACATTGATAAAGTGAATTACACCGACGGCCAGGAAGTGAAGAAGGGCGAGGTGCTGTTCACCATTGACGACAGAACCTATCGTGCGGCGCTGGAGCAGGCGCAGGCGGCACTGGCGAGAGCCAAAACGCAGGCCAGCCTGGCGCAAAGCGAGGCTAACCGTACCAATAAACTGGTCAATACCAACGTGGTCTCCCGTGAAGAATGGGAGCAACGTCGTTCGGCTGCCACCCAGGCACAGGCCGACATTCGCGCTGCCCAGGCGACGGTAGACGCCGCACAACTCAACCTGGATTTCACCAAAGTCACCGCGCCTATTGAGGGGCGCGCCAGCCGGGCGTTGATCACCAGCGGTAATCTGGTCACTGCGGGTGACAGCGCCAGTGTGCTCACCACGCTGGTCTCGCAGAAAACGGTTTACGTCTACTTTGACGTGGATGAGTCAACCTACCTTCACTATCAAAACCTCGCCCGCAGCGGGCAGGGCGCGTCCAGTCATCACACGGCGCTTCCGGTGGAAATAGGCCTGACGGGCGAGGACGGTTATCCCCATCAGGGCAAAGTGGATTTTCTGGATAATCAGTTAACGCCGAGTACCGGCACCATCCGGATGCGTGCGCTGCTGGATAACGCGCAGCGTCAGTTCACGCCTGGACTCTTTGCCCGTGTGCGCCTGCCTGGCAGCGCTGAATTTAAAGCCACATTGATTGACGATAAAGCGGTGCTGACCGATCAGGATCGCAAATACGTGTATATCGTGGATAAAGAAGGAAAAGCACAGCGTCGCGACATTACGCAGGGGCGTCTGGCAGACGGTTTACGCATCGTGCAGCAGGGGCTGAACCCTGGCGATAAAGTCATCATCGAGGGTTTACAAAAAGTGTTCATGCCGGGGATGCCGGTTAACGCGAAAACCGTTGCCATGACCGCCAGCACCGCCCTTAACTGATCCCTTACCTGAGAATCCGACCCATGGACTTTTCCCGTTTTTTCATCGACAGGCCAATTTTTGCTGCCGTACTGTCGATTCTGATTTTTATCACAGGACTGATCGCCATCCCGCTGTTGCCGGTGAGCGAATATCCTGACGTGGTGCCGCCAAGCGTTCAGGTACGCGCCGAGTACCCGGGCGCCAACCCGAAAGTGATTGCCGAGACCGTGGCGACGCCGCTGGAAGAGGCTATCAACGGCGTTGAAAACATGATGTACATGAAATCCGTCGCGGGCTCGGACGGCGTACTGGTGACCACCGTGACTTTCCGTCCGGGGACTGACCCCGATCAGGCGCAGGTTCAGGTGCAAAACCGGGTCGCACAGGCCGAGGCGCGTCTGCCGGAAGACGTGCGACGTTTAGGCATCACGACCCAGAAACAGTCGCCAACGCTCACTCTGGTGGTGCATCTGTTTTCGCCCAACGGTAAATACGACTCCCTGTATATGCGTAACTACGCCACGCTGAAGGTGAAGGACGAGCTGGCGCGTCTGCCCGGCGTCGGCCAGATTCAGATATTCGGCTCGGGCGAATACGCCATGCGCATCTGGCTGGACCCCAACAAAGTGGCGGCACGCGGATTGGCCGCTTCGGATGTGATCACGGCGATGCAGGAACAGAACGTACAGGTTTCTGCCGGGCAGTTGGGTGCCGAACCGCTGCCGAAAGAGAGCGATTTCCTGATCTCCATTAACGCCCAGGGTCGTCTGCATACTGAAGAAGAGTTTGGCAACATTGTCCTGAAAACGACGCAGGACGGTACGGTTGTCCGCCTGCGTGACGTGGCGCGTATCGAAATGGGCTCCGGCAGCTATGCCCTGCGTTCTCAGTTGAACAACAAAGACGCGGTCGGGATTGGTATCTTCCAGTCTCCGGGGGCAAACGCCATTGATTTGTCTAACGCGGTACGCGCAAAAATGGACGAACTGTCCACGCGTTTCCCGGCAGATATGAAGTGGGCGGCACCTTACGATCCGACCGTTTTTGTACGCGATTCCATTCGTGCGGTGGTACAAACGCTGCTGGAAGCGGTGGTGCTGGTGGTTCTGGTCGTGATTCTGTTCCTGCAAACCTGGCGCGCGTCGATCATTCCATTAATCGCGGTGCCGGTCTCTGTCGTGGGGACGTTCAGCATTCTCTACCTGCTGGGCTTTTCACTTAACACCCTGAGTCTGTTCGGGCTGGTACTGGCTATCGGTATCGTGGTGGACGACGCCATCGTGGTGGTGGAAAACGTCGAGCGAAATATCGAAGAGGGCCTGACTCCACTTGCGGCGGCGCATCAGGCGATGCGTGAGGTTTCGGGGCCGATTATTGCGATTGCGCTGGTGCTGTGTGCGGTGTTTGTGCCGATGGCATTTCTTTCGGGCGTTACCGGGCAGTTCTACAAACAGTTTGCGGTGACGATCGCGATTTCAACGGTGATTTCCGCCATCAACTCGCTGACGCTTTCTCCGGCACTGGCGGCTCTGCTGTTAAAGCCACACGGCGCAGCGAAAGATTTTCCGACCCGGCTTATTGACCGTCTGTTCGGCTGGATTTTCCGTCCGTTTAACCGCTTTTTCCAGCGCAGCTCGCACGGCTATCAGGGGCTGGTGGGCAAAACGCTCGGACGACGCGGCGCGGTATTTGCGGTTTATCTGCTGCTGCTCTGTGCGGCGGGGGTGATCTTTAAAGCGGTACCCGGCGGCTTTATTCCGACGCAGGACAAGCTGTACCTGATTGGCGGCGTAAAAATGCCGGAAGGCTCGTCACTGGCGCGCACCGATGCGGTGATCCGCAAAATGAGCGAAATCGGAATGAACACCGAAGGCGTGGACTATGCGGTGGCGTTTCCAGGGCTGAACGCGTTGCAGTTCACCAATACGCCGAATACCGGAACGGTCTTCTTTGGCCTGAAACCCTTCGATCAGCGTAAACACTCTGCGGCGGAAATTAACGCTGAGATCAACGCAAAAATCGCGCAAATTCAGGAGGGCTTCGGTTTCTCCATCCTGCCGCCACCCATTTTAGGGCTGGGTCAGGGGTCGGGCTATTCGCTGTATATCCAGGATCGTGCGGGACTTGGGTATGGCGCGCTGCAAAACGCGGTGAACTCGATGTCGGGTGCGATTATGCAAACGCCGGGGATGCATTTCCCGATCTCGACCTATCAGGCTAACGTACCGCAGCTGGATGTGCAGGTCGATCGTGATAAGGCGAAAGCGCAGGGCGTGTTGCTGACCGATCTTTTCGGGACGCTGCAAACCTATCTGGGCTCGTCGTACGTGAATGACTTCAACCAGTTTGGGCGAACCTGGCGCGTGATGGCGCAGGCCGATGGGCAGTTCCGTGACAGCGTGGAAGATATCGCTAATTTACGCACCCGTAATAACCAGGGCGAAATGGTGCCGATCGGCAGTATGGTGAACATCACGACCACCTACGGGCCGGACCCGGTGATTCGCTACAATGGTTATCCTGCGGCGGATCTCATTGGCGATGCCGACCCTCGCGTACTCTCGTCCACACAGGCCATGACGCAGCTCGAAGGCATGTCGAAGCAGATCCTGCCAAACGGGATGAACATTGAATGGACAGACCTGAGCTTCCAACAGGCCACGCAGGGTAACACGGCGCTGATCGTCTTCCCGGTCGCCGTTCTGCTGGCGTTCCTGGTGCTGGCGGCGCTGTATGAAAGCTGGACGCTGCCGTTGGCGGTGATCCTTATCGTTCCGATGACGATGCTGTCCGCGCTGTTTGGCGTCTGGCTGACCGGGGGCGATAACAACGTGTTCGTGCAGGTGGGTCTGGTGGTACTGATGGGGCTTGCCTGTAAAAACGCGATTCTTATCGTGGAGTTTGCCCGCGAGCTGGAAATGCAGGGCAAGGGCATTATGGACGCCGCGCTGGAGGCCTGCCGCCTGCGTTTACGCCCGATTGTGATGACCTCCATCGCCTTTATTGCCGGGACGATACCGCTGATCCTGGGCCACGGTGCAGGTGCGGAAGTGCGCGGCGTTACCGGGATTACCGTCTTCTCCGGGATGCTGGGCGTGACGCTGTTTGGTTTGTTCCTGACACCGGTGTTCTACGTGACGCTGCGTAAATTCGTGACGCGCGGCAAAGTGGAAAGGGAAGTGCTGCCTGCGTAAGGACCTTGCAGATAATAAAAAACCGCCTTCAGAGTGAAGGCGGTTTTTTTTCGCAACAGGGAAAGCGTTAAGACGTTTTTTGATACTGGGCTAAAAGCTCGGGGAGCGGATCACATCCGCTAGTATCGGCGTTTTTCACCGCATCGAGGGCGCTTGCCACGGTATGGCGGGCTAAAACCGCTAACGACGCCTGCTCAGCTTCTTCAGAAACCGATTTAAAGTACCAGCAGGCGTTAGCGCTGACCACGCAGCGGGCCGGAACCTCAGGGCGCGACGCCCACAGCTTTTTATCTTCGATAACGGACAGGTAGATGTCACGCAGGGTGATCTCTTCCGGCGGGCGACCAAGATGAATTGAGCCGTTACGGCCAAGCGTTGAGACGATAATGCCGTCACGCGTCAGCGGAACCATCAATTTGCGGATGAAGCTCGGATTGGCTTCCAGGCCGTAGGCCAGAATGGCACTCGTCGAACGTTCACCCAATTGCTCCGCCATCGCTACGCTGAGAACCATCTGCAAAGCTGTCGGGAAGCGGTAATCTAGCATTTTTCTATCCTGGGTTGCGGTGAATCTTGTTCTTTTTGGCACCGCAGAGGTGAATAAGTAATAAACAACAATATAACAAATACGGTAATTATTTTGAAGCAATCTGCGGCATTCGTGATCGAACATCAGATTCTTTTCACGCGATGCGAGTGGTAGGCCGGCGGTCTGTTGAGACCACAGTACCCTTACCGCCTGCACCCTTTATCTGACAACACACATCGGCCTGCCTGATATCGGCTCGGGGTGTATCTCCGTTTCCACGCTGAATACGGTTCTCAGCAATCCCGTGTTCATCACCTCTTCTGGGATGCCTTGCGCCATAACCTGTCCGTTCGCCATGACCACCAGATTATCGCAATACCGGCTGGCCTGATTAAGGTCGTGCAGCACGGCGACCACCGTTTTCCCTTGAGTCCGTAGCTCGCCCATCAACCGCATCAGTTCC
Organism: Lelliottia sp. 7254-16; assembly: GCF_002922995.1. Taxonomy (NCBI): domain Bacteria; kingdom Pseudomonadati; phylum Pseudomonadota; class Gammaproteobacteria; order Enterobacterales; family Enterobacteriaceae; genus Lelliottia; species Lelliottia sp. 7254-16. Next base: position 48,517 of record NZ_PQVS01000003.1, on the reverse strand, counting down.
ACCTGGTGATTGATATCGAGATAGGTGGTTGGCTCATCGAGCAGTACCACGGGCGTATTCTGGGCCAGGACCATCGCCAGAAATGCGCGCTGGCGCTGGCCGCCGGAAAGATCGGTTAACCGACGATCGGCAAGATGATGGATCCGGGTCTGGCTCATGGCGGCATTGACCCGCGCATTGTCTTCAACGGAAAGACGCCCCCAGAGTGACAACCACGGGTTGCGACCGTACGAAACCAGCTCCTGGACGGTGATCCCCTCTGGCGTTAAATGGTGCTGCGGCAGCAGTGCCAGCCTGCGTGCCAGCTGGCGCGATGAGAGCGTGTCGATGGGATGATCACCCAGAAATACGCTGCCGGACTGCGGCCTTAACAGCCGCGAAAAACAGTTTAACAGCGTCGATTTCCCACAACCGTTAGGGCCGAGCAGGGCGGTAATCTTCCCCGCTGGCAGTACGAGTGAAACGCCGTCAAGCACCTTGTTTGTCCCGTAACTGACCGTCAGATTTTCAGTTCGTAATGTCATTTATCGCATTCTCACAAGCAGCCAGACAAACCACGGCGCGCCGATAATGGCAGTTAGCACGCCAGCCGGAAGTTCCAGCGGGGGATGAATAATTCGGGCCAGCAGATCGGCAACCACCAGCAGCAACGCACCTGTCAGGGCCGAAATGGGCAACAGCCAGCGGTGGCGTCCACCGGTGATGCTGCGCACCATATGCGGCACCACGAGACCAATAAAGCTAATCGGTCCGCAGACGGCCACGCCGGTCGATGTCATGGCGACAGCCAGTAGCAAAGCCCCTAATCGGGTACGCGGCACCGACACACCGAGCGTGGTGGCGCGCGCATCGCCCAGTGCCAGGAGGTCGAGATCGCGGCAAAAACCCAGGCTCAGCGGCAGAAACAAAATCAGCAGCGGGACGGCAATCTTCACAAAGCTCCAGTCACGGCCCCATAAGCTGCCGGTCAGCCACAGCAGGGCGCTGTTCACATCCTGTGGGCGCGAGAGCATCAGATAATCCGTCAGGCTGGCCCAGCAGGCAGAAAGCGCGATCCCCGTGAGCGCCAGCTTCATCGGCTGGCTGGTATCCGCCAGCATTCTCAGCAGGATCAGGCCCGCCATACCACCGGCAAAGGCCAGCAGCGGCAGGGTAATCACGGGGAGTGAAGGTAAGAGAAGCAGGGCGCCCACAGAGGCAAGGCTGGCAGCATGGCTGACGCCGAGAATATCCGGCGATGCCAGAGGGTTACGCACGATCCCCTGCACCAGAACGCCGGCCACCGCGAGGGCGGCACCGACAAACAGCGCCAGCAGCAATCGCGGCAGGCGGTACGCCGTTAACACGTAATGATACTCGCGCCCGGTTTGCCAGTCGGTCAGCAGGGCGCGCCAGGGAACGGTGATCACCCCCATTTGCAGCGACAGCGCCGAAGTACCTGCCAGCGCGAGGGCGATGAAAATGACGATCGCAATTTTCATCCGCGCCTCCTGACCAGCCAGACAAAGCAGGGGGCACCAATCAGAGCCACCACTGCCCCCGCGGGCAATTCGCCGGGGAAGGCCAGCGCCCGGGCCAGAACATCCGCCAGTAGCATCAACGTGGCGCCCATCAGCATACTCATCGGCAGGACCTTGCGCTGATCAAATCCCACCCAGAAGCGAGCCAGATGCGGCATCAGCAGGCCGATAAACGCCACCGGGCCTGCCACGCTGACACATGCCCCTACCAGAAGCAGCACCAGCATGTTGATGATCAAACGAAGCTTCGGCAGATTTACCCCCAGCGCACTGGCGGTGCTGTCGCTGACGTTAAGCAGGTTCAGTTGATTAGCCAGCAGCAACACCACCGGTACAGCAACCGCCACCATCGGGAAAAGCTGCCAGAATTCCAGCCAGCGTACGTGGGATACGCCCCCTGCCAGCCAGTAAAAAATGCCGTAGGCGTGATCTTCCGTCAGCAGCAGGGTGATGCGGGTCAGGGCCATACAAAAAGCCGAAAACGCGATACCCGCGAGGATCAGTTTGTTTCTGTCCTGGGTATGGCGAAATCCACCGCTCGCGGTCATCACCAGCAGCCAACTTACGCCGCCACCGCAGGCGGCGATAAAGGCGATAGAGTATCCCGTCACGGGCGCAGGGCTGATGGCACTGGTGAGCGCCATCGCCAGCGCCGCGCCGCTGTTAATGCCGAGTAGCGAAGGGGAGGCCATTGAATTATGCGTCAGGGTCTGCAGCAGGGTTCCTGCGAGAGCCAGACTTGCGCCGATCAGAAGGGCGACCAGGCTTCGCGGCAGCCGAAGGTTTTGCACCAGCGCTTGTGCAAGCGTCGGCGCATGGCCCGGCAGCAGGGCGCGGATGGCATCACCGCCAGAAACAGGAATGGCCGAGTAGCAAAACAGACTCAGCCAGAAAATGGCGATAAGCGCTGCAAGGGGAAGCCCCCAGAGCAGCGCCGGATGTTTGAGAGGGATCATTTCACATCGGACAAAGGCTGGTGATGAAAGATTTTTACTGTGTCGCTGGCAATACGTTCGGCGGCGAAAATGCCGCGCATTCGCGCCCAGGCGTTACTGTCGACCGACGCCGTCTGCTGTTTTTGCGCAGCGGTTAACATCTGCCACAGCGGGTCTTGCTGCCAGCGTTTCACGATGCTCTCCTCGCGATAGTGCGCGACCAGCAGCCATGCAGGATTGAGCGCCAGCAGCTGTTCCAGGCCGATGGATGGCATAGACGAACCTGCCATTGCCGCAGGCACCGTCAGCCCCAGCGAGGTCAGGACGCTGCCGGTATACGTCTCCTGCGTATGCAGGTTGAACTGCTGCTCCCGGGACGTACCGAACAGTACCAGCGTGCCTTTTGGCAACTGGCTGGCCCATTTTGACATCTGTTGGTTGTGTTGCTCCAGACGTGACTGCATCTGTGCCTTTTTGCCAACAACCTCGCCGATGATGGCCGCAGACTGAAGATTTTCAGCGTAGGTTTCATTGCGAGACTTAAGCAGCAGCACCGGGGCGATTTGCCGTAAGGCGCTGAAAATGCCCGCATGGCGGCTGCTGTCAGCAATGATCAGATCCGGTTTCAGCACGCTGATGGCTTCTAAACTCGGCTGGGCACGCGTGCCGACAGACTGCCAGGGTTTCAGATGTGCGCGAACCTCTGGAAGAATGCGCGTGGCATCGTTATCGTCGGCAATGCCGACAGGACTGACATCGACGGCGGCCAGCGCGTCCGCGAACGACAGTTCCAGCACCACGATCCGCTGTGGCGTTTTATCAAGCGTAAAGGTGCCATTTTCGTCCTGAACCGTGGCGGCAAAGACGTGGCTGGTGACCAGCAGCAGAGCGGCGAAGAGTGTACGTAATGATATGAACATATGAATTGCCTGTGTCGGGTGGTGCTTCGCTTACCCGACCTGCAAAAACAGAATGCAGGCCGGGTAACCAGGGTTTAGAACTTCAACGAGCCCTGCATATACAGCGTGCGCGGCTGGCCTGCGTAGATGCCTTTGTTGTTGTCGTCGTAAGAGCGGGTGAAATAATCCTGGTCAAAGATATTTTTCACACCGAACGCCAGGTTCAGGTCTGCCATCTGCGGACCAAAGTCATACGCCACGCGCGCGCCCCAGAGCATGAAGCCGGGGATGCGGCCGGTGCTGCCATCGGCGCTCTCTTTAACGGTGTTGGCATTATCTGCAAACTGGCTGGACTGGAAATCGCTGTTCAGGTTGAATATCCAGCGGCCTGGCTTGTAATCCACGCCCAGCGTGCCTTTGTGTTTTGGTGAGAACGGCACCTGGTTGCCGTAGGTGTCGCCTTTCTCGCGGATCTCGGCGTTGACGTATGCATAGCTTGCATAGACAGAGACGTTATCGAGCGTGGGGGTCAGCGTGCCGAGGTCATAACGCGCCTGACTTTCCAGCCCGGTATGGCGCGTTTTACCACGCGCGGTAACGGTGTCGTTGGTCTGGTTGGAGTCGTACTGATTATTAAAGTTAATCAGGAACAGCCCCATTTCCGCCGTCAGCGCGCCATCGTCGTAACGTGTTCCGAGCTCCCAGGTTCGCGCTTTTTCCGGTTCCACATTGCCGCTTTGCACAGCCTTGCCAATTTGGCTGTACTGTACGGTGCCGAACGAGCCTTCGGTGTTTGCATAAAGATTCCAGCTGTCAGTGAGGTGATAGAGCACGTTTAACGCCGGAAGTGGGGCGTTATAGCTCACTTCCTCATGCGTGCCTTTGATGGCGTTGTTCTGGTATGACTCGATATGTTCAAAGCGCATACCCGGTGTGATAGTCCAATTGCCCACGTCAATTTTGTCATCCAGATACCAGGCGTGCGCCTCAGTACCGGAACGGGTGTCGCGATCGTACGGGCTTGAGCCGGACGGTAGCTGCCCGCTGCTGGTGGCGGTGTAGTAACGCATTTCATGCGTGGATTCATTCACATATCGGTAACCGACGCCCACCTCATGTGCGCTCGGACCAACCATAAAGCTCTGGCTGTAGCGCGGTTCAATGCCGCGTACCCAGTAGTTACGCGGTGAAAGGGTGATGCGTTTGCCCTGTTCCAGGTAGCCGCTGCGTAGGGTTTCGGTGTAGAAGCCCTGAATATTGAATTTATGCTGGCTGTCCGGCTGGAACTGATAGCCGAGGCTTGCCAGCTTGCGACGCCCCCAGAAGCGATCATAAGGGCGCGTGGATTGCCAGCGATCGGCGTCGTAATCCGCGCGAGACAGGCCGCCTGGCATGTCGGCTTCCCCGTCGTAATATTGCAGCAGGCTGTTGAAGGTATGGACCTCGTTCGGCGCATATTTGCTTTTCAGCATCAGGTCATCGATGCGCGTTGCGCTGTGCTCACGCCAGTCGCTGCCGCGAGTGCCGGAGTAAAGCAGGGCGGTCCCAAAACCGTTATCCGCCGTGCCGCCCACCATCAGATTGTGCGTCTCTTTTGGGTTATTTTGTGAGGACGTTGGGCTGAGCTGGCCTTCCACGCCAGCTTCGATACCAAAGTCTTGCGGAATGGCGCGGGTGACAAAGTTCACCACGCCGCCCACGCTTTGCGGCCCGTAACGCACTGCGCCACCGCCGCGTACCACGTCGATGGCATCCATGTTGCCGAGCGAGACAGGTGCCAGTGAAAGCTGCGGCTGGCCGTAAGGGGCAAAGGGTACGGGAATACCGTCCATCAGTACGGTTGATCGGCTGGCAAGGCGCGGGTTCAGGCCGCGAATACCAAAGTTCATCGCCAGATCGTGGCTGCCGGTACCGTTGTTCTCCGGCGCAGTGACGCCAGGGATACGATTCAGCACATCGCGCATGGTCGTCGCGCCGGTTTTGGCGAAATCCTCACGGCGGATAACGTCACGCGCGCCAGCATGTTCGAAGACGTCGTTTTCGCGCGCGTCCCCTAGCCAGTCGCCCACCACGGTAAGGTTATCTTCTTTCGGTGTGGGTGCGTGCTCCAGCGTCCAGCTGTTATTCCCCAGCGCTTTCACCTGCAGACCGCTACCGTTCAGCAGCTGTTGCAGACCGGTTTCGATGTCGTAGTCACCGTGAAGACCGTGACTCTGTTTGCCGCGCGTCAGGCTGGCGTCCACCGACAGGGTCATTCCGCTTTGCGCGGCATACTGGTTAAGGACTTTGTCGAGCGAACCCGGTGCGATATCAACCTGCGCTGCGAAGGCGGATAACGATAGCCCGGCCAGCGGCAGCAGGCTCAGGCGAATTGCGTAAACCAAAGGTGTTGTTTTGCGAAAAACGCGTAAAGGCGTCATACCTTCTCCATCATCATTTTTGTTGTGTTCATCTATGAGTCGAACGAGAAGGGGAAAAGGGACAATGGAAATGAGAATTATTTTTCTTACACGGCGGAAATATTGACCCAATACCGCGTAACTGACTGAATTTTAACTGGAAGAGTCTTCGCGATAACATTCAGAATGGCATCGGTATCTTTCAGCGGGAAAGTCCCGCTCAGGCGCAGCCCGGCCACTGCCGGATCACAGCGCAGCACGCCGTTGCGATAACGGCTCAGCGTGGCAATCACCTCACCCAGCGGTTTATCGCTGAAGCTCAGAACGCCCTGAGTCCACGCGGTGCTTTCATCATCCGTTGAGGTTATTACACCCAATTCCGACGCGCTAAACTGCAGGCTCTCGCCGGCACTGACAATGCGTTTTTCCTGCGGACGGTTTGCCAGTAAGACTTCAACAGCGTGTTGTTGAACGGCGACGCGCGTGACGTTGTCCTGCTGGTAGACGGTAAATTCTGTGCCTAACGCGGTGAGCTGGCCCTGGCGGGTCATCACGCGGAAAGGTCGCTGCAGAGCATCTTTTGCGGTGCTGATGGCAATTTCGCCATACCAGAGGTGGACAGCGCGCTGATGCGCATCAAAACGAACGTCAGCGGCGCTTTGTGTGTTGAGCGTCAGCAGCGAGCCATCTTCCAGCCGCTGATGGCTGACCGCGCCTTTAGCGGTGCGGTAGTCCGCGCGAAGACCTTCACCGGTTTCGGATTGCCAGAGCTGCCAGCCGCCGCCCACGCCGAGCAGCAACAGCAGTCCTTTCATGACGTGACGACGAGTAAGGCGCGTATCGTGCAGCGCCCGGCTGGCGACATTGGCCGGAACCTGGCTGAGCTGGCTGCGCAGGTTTTCAACCTGTTGCCAGGCCCACTGATGATCCTTGTCCTCTTCATACCACTGTTGCCAGCGCGCTTCCTGCTGCGGACTGACGCGCTCGCCGCTCAATACGGCATACCAGTGTGATGCCGAGCGCAATGCCTGGCGGCGAGAATCGGTGACAGAAGCGTTCACAGGCCGTGCTCCAGACGAAACAGCAGACAATGTTCGATAGCCTTTGCCACATACTTTTTCACCGAGCTGACGGAGACACCCAGGTTCAGCGCGATCTCGCTGTATGTCAGACCATCCAGTTGTGAAAGCAAAAACGCTTCGCGTGTTTTTCCGTTTAACCCGTCCAGCATCCTGTCGATCAGTTGCAGGGTTTCGACCTGACTTTCGCGTTCCTCGGGCGAAGGCGCCAGCCCCTCCGGCATCAGCGCCAGCATCTCCAGATAGGCTTTTTCCAGCGCGTTTCGGCGGAACAGATCGACCATCACGCGTTTGGCGATAGTGCACAGGAATGAGCGAGGATCGCGGATCGTCGAGAGCGTGTCGCTGCCCATTACCCGCACAAAAGTGTCCTGGGCAATGTCATCTGCATCAAAGGCCGACTGGAGTTTGTGCGTCAGCCAGCTTTTTAGCCAGCCGTGATGTGAGCCATAAAGCGACTCGAGCGTTAAGAAAGCAGTGGTAGTGGCGCTGTCAGACATGCGGAGTGCATCAAAAGTTAATTATCACGCGCTTATATTAATATGAGAATGGTTATCATTACAATTGGAAATAGAAATGTGTGTCGTTGTGTTTTTTAACGTGTTGTTTTTTCGATAAATGTTATGAGGTGGGGAGTGGCACGCGTTTGATGTGTTTGTGGCTGAAAGTGCCCAGTGGCATCGCGCTTTGCGGTATCTGTGCGGGCGTCTATTTTTCGGTAGGGTGGGCGGCATACTCTATTGTAGAAGTGTGCCAACATTACATGGAGAAAAGCATTACCGGAGAATAACGTGTTCGGAAAATTATTATTAAACTACATGCCCGGTTTACAAAATTTATTAGCCTACGATAAAAGTTGGCTAAAACATGATGTTAAAGCGGGGTTATCTGTTGCGGCTGTAGCGCTACCCGTTGCTATTGCTTATGCCGAGTTGGCGGGTGTTGGGGCAATCGTAGGGCTGTATTCATGTGTTCTACCGATGATAGCTTATGCATTGTTTGGTTCTTCACGTCAGCTTATTGTTGGCCCCGATGCAACAACCTGCGCGGTAATTGCGGCCGTCGTGTTTCCTCTTTCTGCCGGAAATCCTGAACTGCACTGGCAACTGACGATCATTATGACCTTGATGATGGGCGGATGGTGTTTGCTTGCCAGTAAATTTCGCCTGGGCGCACTGGCCGATCTGCTTTCTCATCCCATTCTTACCGGTTTGCTTAATGGCGTAGCCGTGACGATTATTGTCGGGCAATTAGGCAAGGTTTTGGGAATCAAGCTTGATGAGGCACAGGTTATTGAGAAAATAATTGCCTTGCCAGGCCGAATTTCAGACAGCCATTTATTAACCTTCGGGCTATCACTTTTAACGTTAGCTATTTTAATGGTTATCAAAACGTATCGCAGCCACTGGCCAGCACCGTTGATTGCCATTGTGATAACAACGGCACTGGTATGGGGAACATCTGCACAACATTATGGTATTGCCACTATTGGAGGGGAAGGGTTCCAGCCTGGTTTACCTGTCGTTAACTGGGCAGCGTTCCAGCCGGGTCCGATGCGTGATTTAGTTATCCCGGCGCTGAACCTGGCTTTGGTCAGTTTTGTCAGTCTGATGCTGACCGCTCGCAGTTTCGCCGCGAAAAATGGCTATGAAATTAATGCTGATGCGGAGTTCAGAGCTCTGGGTATTGCGAATATCATGTCGGGATTATCTCAGGGGTTTGCGATCAGCGGAGCCGACTCACGGACTGCAGTTAATGATTCCACTGGGGGAAAAAGTCAGCTGGTTTCCATTATCGCAGCCTTACTTATTGGAGTCGTAGTGGTATTTTTCACTCAGCCGTTACAGTTTATCCCGGTATCTGCATTAGGTATTGTTCTAATGTATGCATCGTGGTCATTGATTGATTTACGTGGATTATGGAACCTGAGACGAAGAAATAAACAGGCATTTCGCCTGGCCTTTTTCACGTTTGGCTGTGTTTTAATTATCGGCGTTATCCAGGGGATAGGTCTTGCGGTGTTGCTTGGCTTGTTACAGTTCCTGCGAACAGTCTTTCGTCCCTCTGAGCATTTACTGGGAACGGATGAAAATGGAATGATTCATTCATTAGGGAATACAACCGATATTAAAATGGTCCCGGGCGTGCTGATGTATCGATTTAACTCCCCGTTGACCTATTTTAATGTGGCTTATTTTAAACGTCGGGTACTGAACTTAGTTGATGGCGCAGCATTACACCCTAAATGGGTGGTCATTGATGCCGTTGCCTGCTTCACTTATTCAGATATCAGTGTCCTGGCAACCATTAATGAGCTAAAGCGTGACCTGAAAAGTCGACAGATTACGTTAATCCTGGCGGGCAGGAAAACGGAATTAACACGCTGGTTTAAAGACAGTCGGCCAACAATGAATGATGATAACATGCTTCTTGCGCCAGACCTCTATTTGGCACTCCGGTTCATTCAAAGCAAAGAGAGTGTGAGTGAGAGTGAATCAGGCGGTGATGTATAGGGTTAAAAATTGAATATACCTTCCGGGTTACACGATTTTTGAAAGGAGTCCGATAGTGCTGATCTACAACGTTTTTGGACGACATTTCTGCTTCACGAGCATTTTTCGTTCCTGTACCAGCCAGTTTTGACTCACTGGTCCGCCAACCCACAGCGGACCCGCAATCCTTACTTGATCCGCTTCCCATCCTTATCAACCACCTTCTCCCCGTCCTCCTTGGTAAAGGCTTGCTGCTGCTGAGAGGGCAGAATATCGAGCACCACTTCAGACGGACGGCACAGTCGCGTTCCGATCTCAGTGACCACAATAGGACGGTTAATCAGAATCGGATTTTCCAGCATCAGCTCAATCAGCTGATCATCGGTGAACTTATCCTGTGCCAGGTGAAGTTGCTCGTAAGGTTCGACATTTTTTCGCAGTAGCTCACGCACCGAAATTGCCATATCCGCAATCAGTTTTATCAGCTCGTCACGCGAGGGGGGCGTTTCAAGGTAATAGATAATAGTGGGTTCAGTGCCGCTGTTGCGGATCATCTCCAGCGTATTACGCGATGTTCCGCATGCAGGATTGTGGTAAATGGTGATGTTGCTCATTTCAGATTCTCGTGGTTAAGCGAAAGAGAGACGCAGCGCCAGTGCGGCGAGCGTCACTAACAGGACGGGCAGCGTCATGATGATCCCTGTACGGAAATAATACCCCCAGGTGATGGTCATATTTTTCTGAGCAAGGACGTGGAGCCAGAGCAGCGTAGCCAGGCTACCGATTGGCGTGATTTTTGGCCCGAGATCGCTGCCAATCACATTGGCATACACCATCGCCTCTTTGATGACGCCCGTCGCGTGGCTGCCGTCAATCGACAGTGCGCCAATTAATACGCCCGGCATATTATTCATCACCGATGACAGGAGCGCTGTAATGAAACCGGTGCCCAGTGTCGTCACCCACAGCCCATGCTCTGACAGAGTATTCAGCACGTCAGACAGAGAGCGAGTGAGACCAGCATTCCTCAGGCCGTAGACCACCAGATACATGCCCAGTGAGAAAATCACAATCTGCCAGGGCGCGTTGCGCAGGACCTTTCCCGTATTAATCGCATGTCCTCGCTTCGCGACGGCGAATAAAATCAGAGCACCCGTAGCGGCGATTGCGCTAACAGGTAATCCCAGTGGTTCAAGGACGAAGAATCCGGCCAATAAAAGCAGCAGAACTACCCAGCCCGCTCTGAAGGTGGCCAGATCTTTAATGGCGGTCGCTGGGACTTTTACCTTCGCTAATTCATAGGTCGAAGGAATATCTCTGCGGAAAAACAGGTGCAGCATCGCTAACGTCGCGGCGATGGCGGCAATATCGACCGGCACCATAACCGATGCGTATTCGGTGAATCCGATATTGAAGAAATCGGCTGAGACAATATTCACCAGGTTCGACACAATCAGTGGCAGGCTGGCGGTGTCGGCAATAAACCCGGCGGCCATTACGAAGGCCAGCGTCGCCTGGGGGCTGAAACCCAGCGCCAGCAGCATGGCAATAACAATGGGTGTCAGAATTAAGGCTGCGCCATCGTTGGCAAACAGCGCCGCTACGGTAGCGCCCAGCAGAATAATCCAGGTGAATAACAGTCGTCCTCGACCCTTGCCCCAGCGAGCAACGTGCAGCGCCGCCCACTCAAAGAAACCGGACTCATCCAGCAACAGGCTGATGATTATGACGGCAATAAAAGTGGCGGTGGCATTCCAGACGATATTCCAGACCACGGGAATATCACCGATATGAATAACTCCGCACGCCAGAGCCAGAACCGCGCCCAGGGAGGCGCTCCAGCCGATACTCAGCCCTTTTGGTTGCCAGATAACCAGAACCAGGGTGAACAAAAAAATAACTCCAGCCAAAAGCATGGCGTACTCCATTACATCTGAATAAGTGAATGTATCAGGGGGGCTTAACACTTTCCTGGCGACAATGATTTTATCTTTTCACGCGTTTCTTCGCGCAGACAGTTCCAGCTGGTATCGATAGTAGTAGCAGCCCACGCAGGCATGTTGGGTGACAGGCGGTAGTAAACCCATTTTCCTTCGCGACGATCGCTGACGAGCGAATACTCACGTAATATCGCCATGTGGCGCGAGATCTTGGGTTGAGATTCTCCGATTGCCGCGCAGAGATCGCAGACGCATAGCTCGCCAGACTCACGCAGCAACAGCACGATAGACAATCTTGTTTCATCGGAGAGCGTTTTGAACAGCTGAAGAGGATGTAGCATTTTCAGTCTCAACGTTAGTGTGATTACACATATGCTAAACCATATGTGTAATCTTTGAAAGCGTTGGGATCAGATTGAGGTTAACGCCTAACGCCGCTCCTCATATTTGCTGCGTTTATGCTGATATAACAGTTCGTCCGCCTTGTGCATTGCTGTTTCCAGGGTATCTCCGCGCTGCAACTGATAGCCCCCCCAGGAGAAGGAGACCAGTTTTTCTGGATCAATGGAGAGCAACTGTTCTTGAACGCGCGCAATCACATCGCGCGTTTTAGCGAGGTTAGAATCAATGAGGATCAGGGCAAATTCATCACCACCCAGACGTATTCCATAATCACTTTTACGGATTGACTGCGCCAGGGCAAGGCCCAGGAACTGAATCGCTCTATCGCCCATGTGATGGCCTAATGTGTCGTTGATTCTTTTCAGTCCGTCGCTGTCGATAGCCACCGCTGTCACGGGAATATTTCGCTCTACGATTGAACGAATAATCTGCTCCAGCTCAGGGGTAATCACTTTGCGGTTATAAAGCCCGGTCATGGCGTCGGTAATATTATCCCGCGACAGCGATCTCTGGCGGTTAAATTGCTGACGCGCATATCGCAGCATCAGCCAGGTGGCTAAGACATAGAGCACCACCAGCCAGATATTTGCCATCACCACATAAATCGCGTCCAGCTTCGCATGCAAGGTGTAGTACTGCGTCATATCATCTTTATAATTAATGATATCCCGCGACTTCAGTATTGGCTTATGGAAGATGATATTCCCGCCGGTGGTATTGTCGGTGACATACAGGGAGAGAAATTTCCACAATAAAGGGCGATCTGGAGTAATGAATGAGGTGGCCAGATCGTGAACAGTAATGTCGGTGATCAGCAGCCCTTTGATTTTTCCGTCCAGGAATACTGGCGTGATCATACTGATAATATTTTGCTTCGTATAACCATCGTTATAAATATGCGTCACAATATTCTCGCCCTGGATCAGATCTTCCAGCGCGTTATCATCAATGGTAATAGTGTGCGCACTGTGCACAATATTTATCCTGTTGTCATCGGCAACTAGCCAGTTGTTAAAGGCGTAGTCAAAGGTGTTCACCAGATGGTTGATATAAATATAGTTGTGCGCGAGGTCAATATAATAGCGGGTGTTATTAAACTCGTAGCCCGTATAGTTGGAAAAGCTGTATTTGGACGAAGCAGCGGTCTCCATCTCATTGATGACGGGCAGGGCGGGCACATCCCGGCTCCACGCTTCGCAGGCTTTATTTCGTGTCTGAAGGGTGCCCTCCAGGTTAACGATGGTTCTTGCCACCAGATTAAAACCGAAAATGGCGCCGACCGTTTCAATGTGCTGGCAGAGTAATTTGGCTTTTTCCTCGCCATACGAGCCTGAATCTGCCTGTTTAGAAAAGGCGCGGGATAAGCGAAAGGCGATATCCTGATTGATGAACTCTTCATGGAACAGCGCAGACTTGCCGTTTTCGGCAATATATCCCATATAGTTTTGAAGGTTTCTTACTTCATGTAAAACAAGGGCGGCGAAAATTGAGGTTGTGCAGGCAATAATAATAATCGCCGCACTGATATATTTACGTTGTGACAAGATGGATAACTCCCCTGTAATACCACCTAAGAAATTTCGTAAAGTATAGCATCTCAGCGATCGTAAGAATTTGACCCTCAACATTCTTCAGTGGCGCTGATATCGGTGATATCAGCGCGTTGTGTGTTACAAACTGCCGGTTCCGCCATCAACCAACAGTTCTGTTCCCACCGTATAGCTTGATTCATCGGACGCCAGATACAGCGCGGCCTTCGCCAGTTCCGTTGGCGTGCCCATCCGCCCAAGCGGAACCAGGCTTGCGATATCACCCTGTAGCGCTTTCTGCGCCTCTTCGCTCAGCCCCAGTTTGTTCAGCGCTGGAGTAGCAACCGGCCCAGGACTTAAGCCGTTAACGCGAACCCCGCGCGGCAGTAATTCCGCTGACAGCGTTCTCGCCAGGGATAACAGTCCGGCTTTGCTGGCGGCATAAACGCTGCTGGTGGGCAGGCCGATGCGGGCGCTAACCGAGCCACACAAAATCACCGAAGAGGGATTGTTCAGCAGCGGCAGCAGCGCCTGAACCAGAAAGAAGGGACCCTTTAGATTAATGCTCATCAGCCGATCCCACGCCTCCTCGCGCCACTCCTCAATAAGACCGTGCGTCACATCTCCGGCGTTGATAAACACCGCATCCAGCCGTGACCAGCGAGTGGCGAGGGTGTCTGCCAGCTGCTGTTGCGCGGAAATATCACCGGCGTCGGTGGCGATCACCCAGGCGTTATCCCCTAAAATTCGTTGCGCCTCGGCCAGTGTTTCCGGGTTACGTCCGGTCACCGCGACGTGTGCCCCTTCGGCGATAAACTCCTGCGCCGTCGCCAGACCGATGCCGCTGGTGCCACCCGTAATAAGCGTATATTTACCTGCTAAACGACCCATGTTTATCTCCTGAAATGTCACTGGAGAAAGCACTATAGAAACGTTAGTATCCAAAAGAAACCAGGTACCATTTGGATACTAATGAGGCGAACGGTGTGCTATGGCGGAAATACTCGACCCGACGTGTGAAAAAAATTCTGCGACTGAATCCTGTCCGATGACCCAGTTTGTCAGCCTGATTTCGGGCAAATGGGCGATCCCCATTCTGTATCGGCTGATCGTCCTCAATGCCCCGGTGCGCTTTGGCGATCTGCTTCGCGCGGCTGCACCGATCACCCAAAAAGAGCTGACCAAACAGCTGCGTTTATTTGAACAGCGTGGGCTGGTGTCGCGGACGATCTTTCCGGAGATTCCGCCGCGCGTGGAATATCAGATAACGGATTTAGGACTTACGCTACAGAGCGCGCTCTCCCCGCTGGCCGCCTGGATGCGGGAATATGGCGACCAGCTGGAACGTTAATTAGCGCGTCAGATAGCGCGGCGCCGGAACGCCGGTCCGCGCGCTATTGAACAGGGCCAGACGCGCCTCTTCATACCGCTCCCAGAGCTGCACATCATGCATCGGTGGAATCGTGATCAGTTCACCTTGATCCAGCCCGGCCAGTGCCGCATCCACCATATCATCCGTGGTCATCACCGAACCTTCCGGCAGATCGTTCATGGAAACGCCTGAAATTTCCCAAATCTCCGTCGCAGTTGCGGCAGGTAACACCGCCTGAATACGCACGCCAGTGTCGGCAAACTCTTCCTGTAATCCACGCGTAAAGTTCAGCACCCAGGCTTTGGTGGCGCTATACAGGGCACTGCCCGCCCGCGCGTGAATCGACAGCACCGAGGCGATATTAATCAGCGTGCCGCGATTGTTCTGTGCCAGGCGCGGCAGGATCGCCAGCGTCAGACGCATCAGGGCCGTGGTATTTAAGGTATTGATGGCCTGGTGCGAGGCCGCGTCGCTGGCGAGGAACGGGGCCATTTGCGCCGTGCCAGCGTTATTGACCAGCGAATCGATCGCCGTATTGCTGTGCAGCACTTCCTCAACGGCGCGGATCCCCGTCTCCTGCGTCAGATCGGCGACCAGAATCTCGACATTAACGCCATACTGCTCGCGAAGCTGTGATGCCAGGGTGTTCAGGCGATCTTCCCGACGAGCAACCAGTACCAGATTAACGCCTCGGGCGGCGAAACGATCGGCATACACTGCGCCAATGCCGGATGATGCCCCAGTGATCAACGCGGTAGAGTGTTGGGTAGTCATTGCGTGTTACCTCAAAGCAAAGTGGGTTAATTGGTTTCAATATGAAACCTAATTTACTGTGAGATATTTGGTTTTATAATGCAACCAACTGACGGAAATTATTTTTGATCTGCGCTCAGGGCGGACAGGAAACTGTGTCTAAGAGACTGAAAGAGAAGGGTTAGGGAAGTTTCGGGATCACATCTTCCGGCGCCAGTTCCCGGCCATCCTGAGCGATAAGCGTCAGTTTACGCAGCGGTTGACGATGTTCTGCGTCCACCAGTACGCTGCCCAGCTCGTTTTCGGCAAACAAATGTTCATTGCCCCACTGGGATAACGCCACCAGTACCGTCTGCAAAGCGCGGCCTTTTTCGGTCAGCACATACTCCTGCCAGGCGCTGCCATCGGAGGCGGGCTGTAAAATCAGGATGCCTTCTTCTACCAGCAATTTGAGGCGGGTGGCGAGCATATTTTTGGCGATCCCGAGGCTTTTCTGAAATTCCCCAAAACGCTTCAGCCCACGCAGGGCGTCGCGTACGATCAGCAACGACCACCAGTCGCCGATAATATCGAGCGAACGGGCGACAGGACAGGTACTCTCTTCAAGACGGGTTCGTTTCACGCTGGCTCCTCGGTTGATAGTTTTATTATAAAACCTTTTTTCGCTGCCGTAAAAAGCGTTATCTATCACTTTGAGAAATGGTTCCCGGAAATTTGTCATCAATCTGTCACAATCAGTTTGACGAAAATAAACTCTGAGGATAAAGGGATGAGAAAAGCACTACTTGCTATCGCAGTGGCTGGCACTTTAACAATGACCTCTGGCGCGCAGGCGCAAACGGCCCCGGAAGGCTATCAGCTACAGCAGGTTTTAATCATGAGCCGCCACAACTTGCGCGCCCCTCTGGCGAACAACGGCAGCGTGCTGGAACAGTCAACGCCGGGTAAATGGCCTGAGTGGGATGTCCCAGGCGGGCAGCTCACCACTAAAGGTGGCGTGCTCGAAGTGTACATGGGCCATTACATGCGTGAATGGCTGGCCGAGCAGGGGATGGTGACCACCGGAGAATGTCCACCGGCAGACGCGGTGTACACCTATGCCAACAGCTTGCAGCGTACCGTCGCAACCGCCCAATTCTTTATCACTGGCGCCTTCCCAGGGTGTGATGTTCCGGTTCACCATCAGGAAAAAATGGGCACGATGGACCCAACCTTCAACCCGGTGATCACCGACAATTCACCGGAGTTCCGCGAAAAAGCAGTCAAAGCGATGGAAACCGAGCGTCAGGGCATGAAGCTGGATGAGAGCTACAAGCTACTGGAGCAGATCACCAAATACACCGACTCCCCGTCCTGCAAAGAGAAAAAAGTGTGTTCTCTGACGGAAGCCAAAGACACCTTTACCGCCGATTATGAAAAAGAACCGAGCGTCTCCGGCCCGCTGAAAGTGGGTAACTCACTGGTGGATGCGTTCACGTTGCAATATTACGAAGGCTTCCCGCTGGATCAGGTGGCATGGGGCGAAATCAAAACTGACCAGCAGTGGCGCGTGCTGTCACAGCTGAAAAATGGCTATCAGGATTCTCTGTTCACCTCCACCGAAGTGGCGCGTAACGTCGCCAAACCGCTGGTGAAATACATCGATAACGCACTGGTGACCGATCAGGCGAAAGCGCCAAAAATCACCGTGCTGGTGGGGCATGATTCAAACATCGCGTCGCTGCTGACGGCGCTGGACTTCAAACCGTATCAGCTGCATGACCAGCACGAGCGTACGCCGATTGGCGGGAAGATTGTCTTCCAGCGCTGGCATGATAAAAACGCGAATCGTGAGCTGATGAAAATTGAGTATGTCTATCAAAGCTCAGAGCAGTTGCGGAACGCCGATGTGCTGTCGTTGAAATCTCCGGCGCAGCGTGTGACGCTCGAACTGAAAGGCTGTCCGGTGGATACCAACGGATTCTGCCCGATTGATAAGTTTAATACGCTGATGAATGACGCGGCGAAGTAAGGTAAAACCCCCCGCTACTGCGGGGGGAACGATTAGACGTTTTTACGTTCGATGGTTTGCTCGCCCCAGAAGAGCGAGTCTTTGTCTGTTTTATCGAAGGCACGGACCAGCACTTCATCGCTCCCGTCCTCCCAAATTTTCTCCGCCAGCTTTTCATCATATTTCGCGACTTCAAAGATGGCCTCGGCAATTTCTGGAGAGGTATTGCGTAAACTTGCCCACTCACCGACGTGATGAGCTTTAGATTCTTGAGTTGGCATGCTTGTCCTCCTGTTGAGGTTAGCCGTTCAGTTTTTTAGCGAGGCTCGCGACGTGCTCGCCCTGATAACGAGCGATGGCCAGCTCTTCCTGGCTTGGCTGACGCGAACCGTCGCCGCCAGCAATGGTGGTGGCACCGTACGGGGTACCGCCACGAACCTGTGAAACATCAAATAATTCCTGCGCGCCGTATCCGATGGGCACAATCACCATCCCGTGGTGCGCAAGGGTCGTCCAGGTTGAGGTAATCGTCTGTTCCTGGCCGCCACCGGTCCCGGTTGAGCTAAAGACGCTGGCGAGTTTCCCGTACAGTGCGCCGGAAGCCCACAGCCCGCCGGTCTGATCCAGGAAGGTGCGCATTTGCCCGGACATATTGCCGAATCGCGTTGGGGTGCCGAAGATGATGGCGTCATAGTCGGCCAGTTCTTGTGGCGTCGCCTGCTGGGCATTTTGCGTTTTGCCTCCGGCTTTCAGGAACGCTTCGGCATTCATGGTTTCTGGTACGCGTTTAACCACGACCTCAACCCCATCCACTTTGTTAGCGCCTTCCGCCACCGCATGAGCCATGGTTTCAATGTGTCCATACATGGAATAATAGAGCACCAGAACTTTTGCCATCTTGCATCACTCCTCGATTGTGGTTTCTGGCAGCGAATCGCTGCGTTCATTTAAAGATAAGACGCCTCGGCCAGACTGCAAATCTTAAAGCCATTTCTTTGATTTATAACAAGATATTTAGGAGCTTTCTTTGTAGCAATATGAAACATTTTTAGCGAGTCGGCTTTTCTGAATGATAAGAGGAGCTTATTGGTGACGGCGGCAAGATCTCACACGAACGGCTGATTTCATGTTGCAGAATATTACCGTTTACTGGCTGGATCGGCTCATTCCACTAAGCTTAGTTTCACGCGGCGCAGACAAAGGCTCTGGCCTTGTGCCGTCAGGTGAAAGAATCCTCTTTTACTGAATGCAGTATGATGTCTAATGTTTCACACTCTGGAGGTTAGAGATGGCAAACCATCGTGGTGGGTCAGGTAATTTCGCTGAAGACCGTGACAGAGCATCAGAAGCAGGTCGTAAAGGTGGCCAGCAGAGCGGGGGCAACTTCAAGAATGACCCGCAGCGTGCATCTGAAGCTGGCAAAAAAGGGGGCAAAAATAGCCACGGGAGCAACAATAAAAGTTAGTTGTTCTCCATTTCAGTGTCACCCAACCTGAAATATCCCCCTGCCGCCGGGACTCCCGGCGGTTTTTTTATTTGTGCAACATTGAACTGTAACCAAAGGCATCGCACACTAGCGGATTAACTCTTGCTGTCGGTGTCCCATGTCCTCCTCTCGTTATGCCTTCTCCATCAAACCTCAGGAAGCGATCCTGATTCTGATCACCATGTTCTGGGGCGGAACCTTCCTCGCCGTACAGTATGCCGTGACGCTCAGCGATCCGTTTTTCTTCGTCGGGCTACGTTTTGCCACGGCGGCGCTTGTGGTGGCGCTTTTCTCACTGAAAACCCTGCGCGGGCTAACGATGAAAGAACTGCAGGCCGGCGTGGCGATTGGGGTGTCGATAGCGATGGGTTACAGCCTGCAGACCTGGGGTTTACAGACCATTCCCAGCAGTAAATCCGCATTTATTACCGCGATGTACGTTCCGCTGGTGCCGCTATTGCAATGGCTGTGTCTCGGCAGAATGCCGGGGCTGATGTCTTGCGTAGGTATCGTACTGGCATTTATCGGCCTCATTTTTCTCGCCGGACCGGGGGACAATCTGCTGGCGATGGGGCCGGGTGAAATCATCACGCTGATCGGCGCGGTGGCGATTGCGGTAGAAATTATTTTGATCAGCGCCTGGGCCGGAAAAGTGGACGTCAAACGCGTGACCGTTGTACAGCTTGCAACTGCGTCAATCGTCGCATTTGTGGCGATGGTTCCTGCAGGTGAATCCGTTCCACCCATGTCCACCGGGCTGGTGGTCGTGGCTTTAGGTCTGGGTATTTTCAGCGCCATTATCCAGGTGACAATGAACTGGGCGCAGCGCAGCGTTTCCCCGACGCGCGCGACGGTCATCTACACCGGCGAACCGGTCTGGGCCGGGATTTTCGGTCGCCTTGCGGGCGAGCGTTTGCCGATGCTGGCCCTGCTTGGTGCGGCGTTTATTGTGGTGGGCGTTTTGGTGAGTGAGTTAAAGTTAAAAAAGAAAAAGACACTGTCGCAAACTGACAACGCGACTGTAAACCAGGAATCCTGAGATTTTTGCCCGGTGGCGCTGCGCTTACCGGGCCTACAAAAGAAACGTAGGCCGGGTAAGGCGAAGCCGCCACCCGGCACAAACAACCGGCTCCATCAAGAATCCTGGCGTACTACCTCAGCCTGAGAGATCTCCGCCGTCCGGCGACTCAACAACGCATTCAGCAAAATCGCGCCAAAGGTGGCCGTGCCAATTCCGCCCAGCGTAAAGCCGCCGATGGTCAGCGCGAAATCACCCGCACCCAGCACCAGCGTGACAGCGACCATGATCAGGTTGCCGTTCTGGTTGAGATCAACACGGTTCTGCACCCAGATTCGCGCACCCGCCACGGCGATAAGGCCAAACACCACAATCGATGCACCGCCGATAACCGGGGCTGGAATGGTGTGGATCAGCGCGCCAAATTTCGGTGAGAAGCCCAGCAGCAGCGCAATCACCGCTGCAGCGACAAACACCAGCGTGGAGTACACCTTGGTCACGGCCATCACGCCGATATTTTCGGCGTAAGTTGTCACGCCGCTGCCACCGACCGAACCCGACAGCATCGTGGCCAGCCCGTCACCGACAAACGCGCGGCCCATGTACGGGTCCATATTGCGCCCGGTCATTCCGGCGACTGCTTTCAGATGGCCTAAGTTTTCCGCCACCAGAATCACTGCCACGGGAGCAATCAGCATCATCGCCTGTCCGCTAAAAGTGGGAGATGTGAAGTGCGGCAGGCCAAACCACGCGGCATTTTGCACCAGCGAAAAATCAACCGGTTTGCCGAGGCCGAAAACGCTGGTCATCAGGGCATAGACCAGACACGCCGCAATCAGCCCGACCAGAATCAACAGCCGCTGAATCATCCCGCGCGTAAATACAGCCACCAGGCCGATACACAGCACCGTCATTACGGCCATCCAACTGTCAAAAGACGATGCAGACACCCCTCGAACCGCAATCGGCGCGAGATTCAGGCCAATCGCCATCACCACCGCGCCAGTAACGACCGGCGGCATCAGGCGTTCAATCCATCGGGTGCCCATCTTCATCACGGCAACGCCTATCAGGGTGTAGACCAACCCGCAGGCGATAATCCCTCCGAGTGCGACGCTCAGATTCGGGTTGATTCCCTGACCGTTAAAACCCGTGGCGGCGATCACCACGCCGACAAAGGCAGCGCTCGATCCCAGATAGCTCGGCACGCGCCCACCGGTGATGAAGAAAAACAGCAGCGTGCCGATGCCCGACATTAAAATCGATAAATTAGGATCAAGCCCCATCAGAATAGGCATCAGCACCGTTGCGCCAAACATCGCGACCGCGTGCTGGACGCCCATCACCACGGTGGGTACCAGGGGAAGTCTTTCATCCGGCGCGACCACGCCGCGTTCAGTGGAGGTCGATTTCAACTGCCAGTGGGGAAAACCGAACAAAGCCATGAGCTGTCTCCTTAAGGAGGGTTAACAGGCGGGTCGCAAAAGTGCGTGATAGCCGCGATCAAACCACACCAGTCCCTGCGGCGCGGGGTGGCGTGTAATCGATACAATGTCGCAAAAAAGAATGTCGTGCGTGCCGACGCTGACTATCTGGTTGATGCGACAGTCAAATGACGCCAGCGCGTCTTCGAGCCGTGGACAGCCAGTTTCTCCTGTCTGCCAGTTTGCCGCCGCGAAGCGTTGGTCCATCGGCGTTTTGCCGCCAAACAGGTTCGATAGCGGCTCTTGCCCGGCGCTCAGCGTATTGACGCACAGGGTGCGGTTTTCGTTAAACGCTGGCCAGACGGACGCGCCGCGATTCAGGCACACCAGCAGGGTGGGTGGAGAGTCGGTCACGCTGCACACGGCGCTGGCGGTAAATCCGGCCTGACCGGCAGGACCGTCAGTGGTGATAATGTTCACCGCCGCGCCGACGCAGGCCATTGCGTCGCGAAAGGTTTGTTGATCCGGTACGTTCATGTTTGCTCCTTACGCCAGCCCGCAGGCATCTTCAAACGTCAGACGCGGCAGACGCTCATAAACTTTGCTGGCGTCGCCGTAGCCGATGTTGATCAGCAGATTGCTTTTAAGAGAGGTCCCGGTGAAAAAGGCCGCATCCACTTTTTGCGGATCAAAGCCTGACATCGGCCCGGTATCCAGCCCCAGCGCGCGACAGGCGAAGATCAGATACGCGGCCTGCAGCGAGCTGTTGCGAAACGCCGTCTCCTGCGCCAGCTCCGGGCTGGAGGTAAACCAGCTGCGGGCATCGCCGTGGGGAAACAGTTCCGGCAAGCGCTCATAAAACTCGCTGTCCCAGGCGACAATCGCCGTGACGGGCGCGGCCAGGGTTTTCGCCAGATTGCCGCTGGAGAGCGCCGGGGCCAGTTTCTCTTTACCTTCCGGCGTACGGATAAACACAATCCGCGCGGGAGAACAGTTGGCGGACGTCGGCCCCCATTTCATCAGGTCGTAGATCTCGCGCAGCATCTCATCGCTGACCGGAATATCCTGCCAGCCATTGTGCGTGCGCGCCTCGGTAAACAGCGTTTTTAACGCGATTGGATTGATGGCTTCGCTCATCTATAAAACCCTTTCTTGTGCATGCAGCAGACTGGCCAGCCCGTTTTGCAGCAGCGTGTTAAACGTCTCGGGATCGGTGACGTTGCAGGCGTGTCCGCCCTGGCGCATCACCACCTTTTCACTGTGGGGCAGCGCGGCGTGCAATTCGGTGGAACAAACGGCGGGCACCAGCAGATCGTCAGTAGAGCAGATAACCAGTACCGGGCAGCGAATACGCGCCACATCCCGGCTGAAATCCGCATGCTTAAGCGCCTGGAGACGCTTAAGCAGATTGGGTTTTCCCTGAAAGTGGGCGAGGGCCAGCGCCTCTTCCGCTTCCATTCGCGGCGCACGGGCCGCCATCCAGTCGGCGGGATAGAGGAACAGCGGCTGCGCTTCCACCCAGGCCTGTGCACCGCCCGCGTGCAGCAGGCGTTCGCGGATCTGGAAACAGCGGCGAGTATGGGCGTTCAGCTTCAGCCAGCCGTTGATTGATACCAGTGCGCTGACAGACTCAGGGCGATCGAGCGCCATTTGCAGCCCGACCAACGCACCGAGCGCATGGCCGACCACGCAAAAGCGCGATATGCCTGCTTGTGCCAGCGCCTGATACAGCTCGTCTGCCATCTGTGCCACAGAGTAGTTCTCGGGCAACGCTTCGGGGTTATTTCCGGTCCCGCGCTGGTCGTAGCACACCACCTGATACTCCTGCTCCAGCACCGCTAACTGCGGCAGCCAGTAACTGCCACCGCCGCCTAACCCGGCGATCAGCACCACGACTGGCGCATCGACAAAAGGGGGCGGTGAAAGCGATATTTTCATGGCAACCTCACTTCCCAATGTGCGCAATAGTGGCGATCTCAACCAATGCTTCTGGCTTCACCAGCCCGCACTGAATGCAGAATCGCGCCGGTTTGTCGCCGGGGAAAAACTCGGCGTAGATTTCGTTAATCGCGGCGTAATTTTTCCAGTCGGTGATAAAGATGCTGTTGAAGGTCACATCCTCCATCGTGCCACCCGCCGTTTCGATAACGCTTCTGATAGTTTCCAGAACGTGGCGGGTTTGTGCCTTTGGGTCGTCGGGCCAGACCACGTTATTCTCTTTATCAAAGGGCAGCGTACCGGAGACATACACCACGCCATCGGCGAGCGTGCCAGGCACAAAGGGCGCAATCGGCGTGCTGGTGCCAGCGGGAATGATCACGGATTTCGGCATAGTATTGCTCCTCAAGCGATACGGGCTAACGACGGCGGGGAGACGGCATCGCAGAACTCGGCGACGGTGCTGACCCAGCCAAAAAAGGTTTCGATATTGAACAGGGCGGCTTTCTGCGCGAACTCCGGCCCGGCCTGGTGCGTGGCGTCTGCCAGCACCACGCCGAAATACTCGAGGAAAAAGCCGTCGCGCAGGGTCGATTCCACACAGACGTTGGTCGCAATGCCGGTAAACACCAGATGGCGAATGCCACGGCTGCGCAGCAGGCTGTCGAGCGGGGTGTTGAAAAAGCCGCTGTAGCGCGGTTTCGGCAGCACAATATCGCCAGGCTGCGGCACCAGTTCGTCGACCAGCTGATAATCCCAGCCGCCTTTTGCCAGCAGTTTCCCCTGCAGTTCTGGCTGTTTGCGCATGGTTTTCAGGGCGTTGGATTTATGGAAGTTTGGCGAGCCGGGGCCACCGGCTTCAACGTAGCGATCGTCCCAACCGTTCTGGAACCAGACGATCAGCATTCCCGCCGCGCGTGCGGCGGCAACGGCGATATTGATATTGTCGATAACCGGTCGGGTGGCGGAGACGTCAAATCCGGCCAGATCCAGATAGCCGCCCTGGCTTGCGTAAGCGTTTTGCATATCCACCACAATCAGCGCGCTCTGTTCCGGCGTAAAAGCGATGGCTTCCGGGCGTGCATCTAATGAAATCATTACGCCACCTCCTGCGTCAGCGCCGGGATATGTGCGCGGCACTGCATCAGCGGCTGGATGCGCTCGCCAAAGGTCTCAACGCCCATAAGGAAATCATCAAAGGTTAACAGCACGCCTTCGGCACCCGGCACGCTGGCGACGTCATCGAGCATCCGCGCGACGCTGGCGTAAGACCCGACGAGTGTGCCCATATTGATGTTGACCGCCGAGGTCGGGTCCGCCATCTGGCGCACGTTGGTGTCTGACCCGGAGCGGGTATCTTTTTGGCTCTGCTCCGTTAACCAGCTCAGGGCTTCCTCGTCGGCTCCCGTCTTGTAGTGCTCCCATTTGGCGCGTGCGGCCTCGTCGGTTTCGTCGGCGATGACCATAAACAGCACGTAAGATCCGACATCGCGCCCGGTCACTTCCGCCGCCTCTTTCATGCGTGCGGCGGTGGGGGCGAAGGCGGTGGGGGTGTTGACGCCTTTCCCGAAGCAGAAGTTGAAATCTGCATGTTGCGCGGAAAATGCCATCCCCGCGTCGCTCTGTCCGGCGCAGATTACCTTCATCGGTGTGGAGGGCTGCGGGCTGACGCGACAGTCATTCATGGTGAAGTAGTCGCCTTTGAAATCGCTCTTGCCGGTGCCCCACAGATCGCGCAGGACCTGCACGTATTCGGTGAGATAGTCATACCGACGCGAGAAATACTCATCGCCCGGCCACAGGCCCATCTGCTCGTACTCTGGTTTTTGCCAGCCGGTCACCAGATTCACGCCGAAGCGCCCGCCGGAGATGGAGTCAATGGTCGATGCCATCCGCGCCACAATCGCCGGAGGCAGGGTAAGCGTGGCGGCGGTGGCGTAGATCTGAATGCGCGACGTCACCGCCGCCAGACCCGCCATCAGAGTGAAAGACTCCAGATTGTGATCCCAGAATTCGGTTTTGCCGCCGAAGCCGCGCAGTTTGATCATCGAGAGCGCAAAGTCGAAATGGTAATGCTCCGCCTTTTGCACAATGGCTTTATTCAGCTCGAAGGTCGGCATGTACTGCGGCGCGTGGGAGGAGATTAGCCAGCCGTTGTTGCCGATAGGGACGAATACGCCAATTTTCATCACGAACCTCTCTTCATCTCAGTGTGGGGTGAAAGTCAGACGTGGCGCTGCATCCTGCATTTCCTGTTCAGCCTCGTGATAAGGGTTTTGCAAAGGGGATGCCAGTTTTGAAAAGCACAATGTTATTAACGTGTTAACTGATAGTTGTTGAAAAGATATCGAACAAAGTGGACTAAATGGTCAAAAGCCATGCACACAAAACAGGCAGTTATGCGCGATCGAGGTGCAGAATGTCGTGAGAAGCGAGGGGTTTTGCTATGCTAAACGCACATTTTCAAGGAGAGCAGGCATGACACAAGGCGCAGTGCAGACACCAGGTAAACGTTCGCGGGCGGTGAGCGCCAAGAAGCAGGCCATTCTGAAAGCCGCGCTGGAGACTTTCTCGCAGTTTGGCATCCACGGCACGCGCCTGGAGCAAGTCGCGGAATTGTCGGGCGTGTCGAAAACCAATCTGCTGTATTACTACCCGTCGAAAGAGGCACTGTATATCGCCGTTCTGCAACAGATTCTTGATATCTGGCTGGCACCGCTGAAAGCGTTTCGCGAAGAGCTCGCGCCGCTGGTGGCGATCAAAGAGTACATACGCCTCAAGCTGGAAGTGTCCCGCGACTATCCGCAAGCCTCAAAACTGTTCTGCATGGAGATGCTACAGGGCGCGCCGCTGTTGCAGGCTGAATTGACGGGAGATTTGAAACAGTTGATCGACGATAAGTCGGCGATTATTGCGGGCTGGGTCGCAAGCGGAAAACTGGCCCCGGTCGACCCGCAGCATCTGATCTTTATGATTTGGGCCTCGACCCAGCACTATGCTGACTTTGCGAGCCAGGTCGAAGCCGTGACCGGAAAAACGCTCCAGGACGAGGCATTTTTCCAGAGTGCTGTTGATAACGTGCAGCGCCTGATTATTGAAGGGATCCGCCTGCGTTAATTGCCGGGCGGCAGAGGGCAGCTTAAATCGCCTTCCTCGCACTGCATTAATGACGCCAGATACGCCTCGCGCTCGGCGGTTTTCTCGGTCATGCACTGGTTGATAATCATCGGCTGAACGCTCCCGCCTTCGCTGCCGGAACCGGCAAACGCGCAGTCGGCGTCACGCAGGGCAATCCACGCCTGCTGTGCCTTTTTCAGCAATTCACGCTGCGGCGCGGCGGCCCGTTTCATCGCAGCCTGGTATGTCTGATTCAGTTTTTTATCGGCGGTCTGATACTGCTGCGCGGTACAGGTGTTCAGGTCGGTCTGTGTGCTGGCACTGGCGCATTCATCCGCCAGCGCGCTGGCGCTGAGCAGTAGTGCTGCTCCGGCAATCAATACTCGTTTCATTCTCTCACCCAATAAAAAAGGCCCCGTTTCCGGAGCCTTATTATCATAGCTTTAACCGATTGTCATCAGGCTGGCGTTACCGCCTGCGGCAGCGGTGTTGACGCTGAGCGAATGCTCCACGTACAGACGCTCAAGCAGCAGGTTGGTTTCGCCACGGGCAAAGCCCTGCACCGAGACAATTGCGCCGTCGCGCGCCGCGACCAGTTCACACAGTTCGCGCAGCTGATCGGAATCGCCGTGGTAGATCACCGCGTCGAAAGCCTGCGTAGTAATCACGTCCGGTTTGGCAAACGTGATACGCGCGGAGACCTCTTTCGGCAGCTGTTTAGCCAGGTCACGATGCAAACCATCTTCCGGCCACAGCACTTCACAGCCTGTTGCCGCAGCGGCAGCCAGCTGAACCAGCGTATCCTGTTCGTTATCGGCGATACACAGCACGCGCTCGCGCGGCATCAGTGTCCAGGTGTTGCGCTCTCCGGTCGGGCCTGGCAGCAGACGCTGCGTACCCGCCTGCGCCTGCTCGCCATACTGCTGGCAAATGGCGCGCAGTTCCGGGCGATTTTCTGCCCATTTGACGAGGGCTTCCAGCGGTTGGGTGATCAGCGTTTTGAGCTGTGCATCCACCGGACGTTCTGCATCCTGACGCGCCAGGGTCACGCCGAGCGCATTCTCAGGGCGGTTCGCCAGCAGACGGTACAGATACAGCGGACCACCGGCTTTCGGACCGGTGCCGGACAAGCCTTCGCCGCCGAACGGCTGCACGCCGACGACTGCGCCAACCATGTTGCGGTTCACGTACAGGTTGCCGACTTTCGCGCTGCCCGTCACCTGAGCGATGGTTTCGTCGATGCGGGTATGCACGCCCAGCGTCAGGCCGTAGCCGGAAGCATTAATCTGATCGACCAGCGCCTCCAGATTGTTACGGCTGTAGCGCACGACGTGCAGCACCGGGCCGAAGACCTCTTTTTTCAGTTCGTCGAAGCTGGACAGCTCAATCAGCGTCGGCGCGATAAAGGTGCCGGTGTTCCATTCGCGGGCGTCTTCGCTGTTCTCGCGAACCGCCTGGAAGACCGGACGACCTTTGGCTCGCATCGCCTGAATATGTTGTTCGATGTTGGCTTTCGCTTCGGCATCAATCACCGGGCCGATGTCCGTGGTCAGACGGCCTGGGTTACCCATCCGACATTCGGCCATCGCACCGCGCAGCATTTTCAGTGTGTGGTCGGCGATATCATCCTGCAGACACAGCACGCGCAGGGCAGAGCAGCGCTGTCCGGCGCTGTCAAAGGCCGAGGCCAGCACATCCACCACCACCTGTTCGGTGAGTGCGGAGGAGTCAACGATCATCGCGTTCATGCCACCGGTTTCGGCGATCAGCGGCGTCGGACGACCCTGCGGATCGAGACGCGTCGCAATGTTGCGTTGCAGCAGCGTCGCTACTTCGGTGGAGCCGGTAAACATCACGCCGCGCACGCGGGTGTCGGACGTTAGCTGAGCGCCGACGGTTTCACCGCGGCCCGGCAGAAGCTGCACCACGCCAGCCGGTACGCCGGCTTCGAGCAGAATGTTAATGCCCTGAGCGGCAATCAGCGGCGTCTGTTCAGCCGGTTTCGCCAGCACGGTGTTACCCGCGGCAAGGGCGGCTGCAATCTGGCCGGTGAAGATCGCCAGCGGGAAGTTCCACGGGCTGATGCACACCACCGGGCCGAGCGGGCGGTGAGTTTCGTTATCAAAATCGTTACGTACCTGACCGGCGTAGTAGTGCAGGAAGTCGACCGCCTCGCGCACTTCGGCGATGGCGTTGCTGAAAGTTTTCCCGGCTTCGCGCACCAGGATACCAATCAGCTGCTGCATCTGGCCTTCCATCAGAATCGCGGCACGTTCAAGGATTGCGGCACGTTCCTGCGGCGGCGTCGCGAACCAGATCGGCGCGTTGTTCACCGCATTTTCCAGCGCCATTTCAACTTCTTTAGCGGTGGCTTCGCGGGCAAACCCGACGATATCTTTCGGCTCCGCCGGGTTGATCACCGGCTGCATGTCGCCTGCATCAACGGGCTGCTCAAGGATCGGTTTCGCCTGCCATTTTTGCAGGGCGCTATTCAGCAGAGCAGAAGAGAGGGACGCCAGACGGTGTTCGTTCGCCAGATCCAGACCCGCCGAGTTGGTGCGGTCACTGCCGTACAGTTCGCGCGGCAGGGCGATTTTCGGATGCGGCAGACCGAGCTGGCCTTCCTGCGCCGCCATTTTTTCCACGGCCTGCACCGGATCGGCAACCAGCTCGTCGAGCGGCAGGGTGGTGTCAGCAATACGGTTGACGAAGGAGGTATTGGCGCCGTTTTCCAGCAAACGACGCACCAGATAGGCCAGCAGCGTTTCATGGGTGCCGACCGGGGCATAAATACGGCACGGTCGGTTCAGTTTGCCATCGGCCACTTTCCCGGTGACCTGCTCGTACAGCGGTTCACCCATGCCGTGCAGGCACTGGAATTCGTACTGGCCCGGATAGTAGTTCTGTCCGGCCAGGCTGTAGATCGCTGCCAGCGTGTGGGCGTTGTGGGTGGCGAACTGCGGGTAAATCAGGTTCGGCACGCCGAGCAGTTTTTTCGCGCAGGCGAGGTAAGAGACGTCGGTGTAGACCTTGCGGGTGTAGACCGGATACCCCTCCAGGCCGTCCATCTGCGCGCGTTTGATTTCGCTGTCCCAGTACGCGCCTTTTACCAGACGGATCATCAGGCGGCGACGGCTGCGCGAGGCGAGGTCAATCAGATAATCAATCACAAACGGGCAGCGCTTCTGGTAGGCCTGAATAACGAAGCCGATGCCGTTCCAGCCCGCCAGTTCCGGCTCGAAGCACAGTTTTTCCAGCAGATCGAGGGAGATTTCCAGGCGGTCGGCCTCTTCGGCGTCGATGTTAATCCCGATGTCGTACTGGCGCGCCAGCAGGGTGAGGGATTTCAGGCGCGGATAGAGTTCGTCCATTACGCGGTCGTACTGGGCGCGGCTGTAGCGCGGGTGCAGGGCGGAGAGCTTGATGGAAATCCCCGGACCTTCGTAGATGCCGCGACCGTTTGAGGCTTTGCCAATCGCGTGGATCGCCTGCTGGTAAGAGACCATGTACGCCTGTGCGTCGGCGGCGGTCAGGGCCGCTTCACCGAGCATGTCGTAGGAGTAGCGGAAGCCTTTGTCTTCGAGCTTGCGGGCGTTGGCCAGCGCTTCGGAGATGGTTTCGCCGGTGACGAACTGTTCGCCCATCAGGCGCATCGCCATGTCCACGCCTTTGCGGATCAGCGGTTCGCCGCTCTTACCGATAATGCGGTTCAAAGAGCGGGAGAGGTTGGCTTCGTTATGGGTAGAGACCAGTTTGCCGGTAAACAGCAGGCCCCAGGTGGCGGCATTGACGAACAGCGACGGGCTGCGGCCAATGTGCGAGTGCCAGTTGCCGTTGCTGATTTTGTCGCGAATTAAGGCATCGCGCGTGGCTTTGTCTGGAATACGCAGCAGCGCTTCTGCGAGGCACATCAGGGCCACACCTTCCAGCGAGGAGAGGGAGAACTCCTGCAGAAGCCCTTGCACCATTCCGGCGCGGCCGCTGGCGGATTTCTGATTACGCAGTTTGTCGGCGAGCTGATACGCCAGGCTGTGTGCCTGAGAAGCAATCGGCTCTGGCAGACGGGCCTGCTCCAGCAGCATCGGCACGGCGTCGGTTTCGGCACGACGGTACGCGGCGGTGATCGCCGCGCGGCTGACGGATTGCGGCAGGATCTGTTCGGCAAAATCGAGGAACGGCTGGTGGTTCTCTTCGGCGGCGGCGGCGTCTTCGCTTTCATTCGCGGCACCGGCCAGCAGAGCAGGCAGTTCTGGTAAATCGTCTTCGGTTTCCAGACGTTCCAGATAATTAAAAATAGCCTGCTTAATTAACCAGTGCGGCGTGCGGTCAATGCGGGTTGCAGCGCTCTTAATCCGTTCGCGGGTCGCGTCATCCAGCTTAACCCCCATGGTGGTCATGCCCATGCCAAAACTCCTGTTGATCTGTAGTGATGTTCGGTCGTTAGCGTGAAATATCCACCATGTTGCAACTTTGTGCAACCGTGTTAAATGTGACCTGGTCTGCAAGCTGAAAAATGAATGGATTGTTAAGCATAAGTTAGCTGGAAAATAAGGCGGAATTCTGCGTGTGAAGCCTGTTTTTATGCGGCAGTTAACACTTTTAAAAGGTGCAACCCGTAAAAGCGTGAGCGAGTGCAACCTATATAAAAGACGTATGAAACCAGGGATGAATTTGATGTAAATGCAGTGTTAAATCATTTGTGCATGAGGAGCGCTTACGGCAGGATACGCGCGCCCAACCGAAATACACTCATCATCACCCCGTTCCGGTGATGGAATAATTAAGGCAACCGGGAAGGTTGTCGCTCGACATTTTTGGAGATTTTAAATGGCAATTAGCACACCGATGCTGGTGACATTTCTCGTTTATATTTTTGGCATGATCCTGATAGGGTTTTTGGCATGGCGATCAACCAACAGTTTTGACGACTATATTCTGGGCGGGCGCAGTTTAGGGCCGATGGTCACCGCGCTCTCTGCCGGTGCTTCCGACATGAGCGGCTGGCTGCTGATGGGCCTGCCGGGCGCGATTTTCATCTCTGGTATTTCTGAAAGCTGGATTGCGATTGGCCTGACGGTCGGCGCATGGGTGAACTGGAAGCTGGTGGCGGGGCGTTTGCGCGTTCACACCGAAGTGAACAACAACGCCCTGACGCTGCCGGACTACTTCACCGGTCGCTTTGAGGATAAGAGCCGTGTTCTGCGCATCATTTCCGCGCTGGTGATCCTGGTGTTCTTCACCATCTATTGTGCCTCTGGCATCGTGGCCGGTGCGCGTCTGTTCGAAAGCACCTTCGGCATGAGCTACGAAACGGCGCTGTGGGCCGGTGCGGCAGCCACCATCATCTACACCTTCGTCGGTGGTTTCCTGGCAGTCAGCTGGACCGATACCGTGCAGGCGAGTTTGATGATCTTCGCCCTGATCCTGACGCCGGTGATTGTGATTTTCACCGTCGGCGGATTTGGCGATTCGCTGGAAGTGATCAAACAAAAGAGCATCGAAAACGTCGATATGCTGAAAGGCCTGAACTTCGTGGCGATTGTTTCGCTGATGGGCTGGGGTCTGGGCTACTTCGGTCAGCCGCACATTCTGGCGCGCTTCATGGCGGCGGATTCCCACCACACTATCGTTCACGCGCGTCGTATCAGTATGACGTGGATGATCCTGTGTCTGGCGGGCGCGGTGGCGGTCGGCTTCTTCGGCATTGCCTACTTCAACAATAACCCGGCGCAGGCGGGCGCGGTGAACCAGAACGCCGAGCGCGTGTTCATTGAGCTGGCGCAGATCCTGTTTAACCCGTGGATTGCCGGGATTTTACTGTCGGCGATTCTGGCGGCGGTGATGTCGACCCTGAGCTGTCAGCTGCTGGTCTGCTCAAGTGCGATTACCGAAGACCTGTACAAGGCCTTCCTGCGTAAGGGCGCGAGCCAGAAAGAGCTGGTGTGGGTCGGTCGCTTTATGGTGCTGGTGGTGGCGCTGGTTTCCATTGCGCTGGCGGCAAACCCGGAAAACCGCGTGCTGGGCCTGGTGAGCTACGCGTGGGCGGGCTTTGGTGCGGCGTTTGGTCCGGTGGTTCTGTTCTCCGTACTCTGGTCACGCATGACCCGTAATGGTGCGCTGGCGGGGATGATCATTGGTGCGGTGACGGTTATCGTCTGGAAACAGTTTGCTTGGCTGGGCCTGTACGAAATCATCCCTGGCTTTATCTTCGGCAGCATCGGGATTGTGGTGTTTAGCCTGTTGGGCAAAGCGCCGTCGGCGTCGATGCAGGAACGTTTTGCTGAAGCGGATGCGCATTACCACACGGCACCGCCGTCGAAATTACAGCCGGAATAAGTTTTGCGGTCTTAAGCCCGGTGGCGCTGCGCTTGCCGGGCCTACAAAACCCGCAAATCCGTAAAATATGTAGGCCGGGTAAGCGTTAGCGCCACCCGGTTTTTTTTTGTATCAGAACTGCACGCACACCGGCAGATCAACCCGCATCACCGATTCCTGTGCAAACCGTGATTTATAGATCCCGCGTAACGCTTCGATATTGCTCTCACTCTGGGCGTCTTTCCCGTGGATTAGCATCAAGGCTTTGCTTGGCTCACGCGCCACTTTCCCGTCGTTGCCCATCCATTGACCGCGCGCATCAAACACCGTTAAGCCATCGCGAAAACGCGGCGTCACGTCCTGATCGACAAACTGCTGCCACTCCTGGCCGGTGATCGCCGCACCTGCCGGACGATTCAGGCCGAAATAGAGGGTAGTTTGCTGCATCTGGTTATCCGCTTTACAGGTGGCGTCGGCCGCGGTATGTGATGGGGCGTTGCAGCCTGCCAGCAGGAAAAGCGCGGCAGCCATAAGCCCGGTTTTGATGGTCATTGTTCGATATCCTCGTTGTTCGAAAAAAGCCGGGTGGCGCTAACGCTTACCCGGCCTACGGTTTTGTAGGCCCGTGCAAGCGCAGCGCCGCCGGGCAAAAAATCAGAGCACCAGTCCCGCAAAGCTCGCCGACAGCAGGCTCACCAGCGTCGCGCCGTACACCAGGCGCAGACCAAAGCGAGACACCACGTTGCCTTGCTTTTCGTTTAGCCCTTTGATCGCACCGGCAATAATCCCGATAGAGGCAAAGTTAGCGAACGACACCAGGAAGATGGAGAGAATACCCAGCCCGCGTGGCGTCATCTGACCGGCAATTTTTTGCAGCTCGATCATTGCCACAAATTCATTCGCCACCAGTTTGGTCGCCATAATGCTGCCCGCATTCAGCGCATCACTCAGCGGAATACCCACCAGCCACGCCAGGGGATAAAACACATAGCCGAGGATCTGCTGGAAGCTCATGCCAAATACGCTGGAGAACAGGGCGTTGACCGCGCTAATAAGGGCAATAAAGCCAATCAGCATCGCCAGAATAATCATCGCGACTTTAAAACCGGCCAGAATATACTCGCCCAGCATTTCAAAGAAACTCTGCGATTCGTGCAGCTTTTCCAGTTTGATTTCAGGTTCGGCTTCCGGGCGTGTCGGGTTGATGACCGACAAAATAATAAAGGTGCTGAACATATTGAGGATCAGCGCCGCGACCACATATTTCGCATCCAGCATGCTCATATAGGCGCCGACAATGGACAGCGAAACGGTCGACATCGCTGTGGCCGCCATAGTGAACAGGCGACGGGAGGAGAGATCGCCCAGCACGCCTTTGTAAGCAATAAAGTTTTCCGACTGGCCCAAAATCAGCGAACTGACGGCGTTAAAGGATTCCAGCTTTCCCATACCATTCACTTTGGACAGCAGCGTGCCGATGACGCGAATAAAAATCGGCAAAATTCGCCAGTGCTGAAGAATACCAATCAGGGCAGAGATGAAAATAATCGGGCAGAGTACGCCAAGGAATATGAATGCCAGCCCTTTTTCGCCCATCCCGCCAAAGACAAAATTGGTGCCTTCAGCGGCAAATTTCAGCAATGATTCGAAGAAGCCCGAGACATATTTAATCGTGAAAAGACCGCTCTCGGCATGCAGGAAAAAGAATGCCAGCGCAATTTCAATCACAATAAGCTGCAAAATATAGCGAATACGAATTTTTCGGCGGTCGAAACTCACCAGCCAGGCGAGCGCAAAAATAATCACCAGCGCCAGCAGGAAATGAACAAAGTTATACATTTTTAGATTTTCAGCAGGTAAACGAAGCGCTTATTTAGCCATAGGGCACTGGAGCCGTAAATGGGCATTTACGTTATAAGTTATAGTCATAGCGGTAACGAGCGTAACTATTAACTGGCGATGGGTTTACAACTCGTCATCAAAACTCAACACATTTCGCTTGTTTTTCTTTCTGCCGTAATGATAATCACTATCACAGTTATTTACCTTTCTTTGCACCAGTTGACCGCGATAAACATTTAAGGTGTCGGCATGTTTGTTCCATTTCTCATTATGTTACGTGAAGGTCTTGAAGCGGCCTTAATTGTCAGCTTGATCGCCAGCTATCTGAAGCGCACCCAGCGAGGCCGCTGGATCGGGGTGATGTGGGTGGGCGTGTTTCTCGCCGCTGCACTCTGCCTGGGGCTAGGGATTCTGATCAACGAAACCACCGGTGAATTCCCGCAGAAAGAGCAGGAGCTGTTCGAAGGAATCGTCGCGGTGATCGCCGTGGTGATCCTCACCTGGATGGTCTTCTGGATGCGCAAAGTGTCGCGCAATGTCAAAGTTCAGCTGGAGCAGGCGGTCGATAACGCCCTGCAAAAGGGCAATAACCACGGCTGGGCGCTGATCGGCATGGTGTTTTTCGCCGTCGCGCGTGAAGGTCTGGAATCCGTGTTCTTCCTGCTGGCGGCATTCCAGCAGGACGTGGGGATCTGGCCGCCGCTTGGCGCGATGCTCGGCCTGGCGACCGCGGTGGTGCTCGGCTTTATGCTCTACTGGGGCGGTATTCGCCTGAACCTCGGCGCGTTTTTCAAATGGACCAGTCTGTTTATTCTGCTGGTAGCAGCAGGGCTGGCCGCAGGGGCGATTCGCGCCTTCCACGAGGCGGGCCTGTGGAACCACTTCCAGGACGTCGCTTTCGATTTCAGTAACACGCTCTCCACCCATTCTCTGACCGGCACCCTGCTTGAAGGTATCTTCGGCTATCAGGAAACGCCGAGCGTCAGCGAAGTGGCGATGTATTTCATCTATCTCATTCCGGCGCTGGTGCTGTTCTTTATGCCATCACGCCCCAGTACTCAGCCGTCGCGTACTGCGCCCTGAAGTGCTTCGTGTTGTTTATACATACTTTTAGAAAGGGAAGGGTCATGGCAATTCAATTTCGACGTACTGCTTTACAGGCAGGTGTGGCAGCGCTGTTTGCTTATGCGTTCTCTGCGGGCGCGGCGGATGTGCCTCAGGTGAAAGTTACCGTGAACGACAAACAGTGTGAGCCGATGACCATCACGGTCAACAGCGGTAAAACTCAGTTTATCATTCAGAACCACAGCCAGAAGGCGCTGGAGTGGGAAATCCTCAAAGGCGTAATGGTGGTGGAAGAGCGTGAAAACATCGCCCCTGGCTTTAGCCAGAAGATGACCGCCAACCTGCAGCCGGGCGAGTACGACATGACCTGCGGCCTGCTGACTAATCCGAAAGGCAAGCTGATCGTCAAAGGCGAAGCCACGGCGGATGCGGCGAAAGGCGAAGCGCTGCTGAGCCTGGGCGAGGCGATCACCGCCTATAAAGCCTACGTGACCAAAGAAACCGCTGACCTGGTCGCCGGGACCAAAGCCTTCACCGACGCGGTGAAAGCGGGCGATATCGAGAAAGCAAAATCCCTGTACGCACCGACGCGCCAGCACTACGAGCGTATCGAACCGATTGCTGAGCTGTTCTCTGACCTCGACGGCAGTATCGACGCCCGTGAAGATGATTACGAGCAGAAAGCCGCCGATCCGAAATTCACCGGCTTCCACCGTCTGGAAAAAGCGCTGTTTGGCGACAACTCCACCAAAGGGATGGAGAAATACGCGGAGCAGCTGAACACCGACGTGCTTGATCTGCAAAAACGCATCAGCGAGCTGGCCTTCCCACCGTCAAAAGTGGTGGGTGGCGCGGCGGGACTGATTGAAGAAGTTGCCGCCAGCAAAATCAGCGGGGAAGAAGACCGCTACAGCCACACCGATCTGTGGGACTTCCAGGCCAACGTTGACGGCGCGCAGAAAATTGTAGACCTGCTGCGTCCGCAGCTGCAGAAAGACAACAGCGAACTGCTGGCGAAAGTGGATGCCAACTTCAAGAAAGTGAACACTATTCTGGCGAAGTACCGTACCAAAGACGGGTATGAGACTTACGACAAGCTGACCGACGCCGACCGTAATGCGCTGAAAGGCCCAATCACCACGCTGGCGGAAGATCTGGCTCAGCTGCGCGGCGTACTGGGTCTGGACTAAGCATCATGAGTAAACATCAAGAAGTCGACGTGGCGGAACCTTCGCGCCGTCGACTGTTAAAAGGGGTGGGGGCGCTTGGCAGCGCGCTCACTCTGGCGGGCGGTTGCCCGGTGGCGCATGCGGGCAAACCGCAAAGCGCGCCGGGGACGCTCTCCCCGAACGCCCGTATGGAGACGCAGCCGTTTTACGGTGAGCATCAGGCCGGCATTCTGACGCCGCAGCAGGCGGCGATGATGGTGGTGGCGTTTGACTCGCTGGCGAGCGATAAAGCGGATCTGGAACGGCTATTCCGTTTGCTGACCAGGCGCATTGCGTTTCTGACGGCGGGCGGCCCGGCGCCGGAAACACCAAACCCGCGCATGCCACCGATGGATTCAGGCATTCTTGGGCCATTTATCGCCCCGGATAACCTGACCGTGACGGTCTCCGTCGGGGAAACGCTGTTTGACGCCCGCTACGGACTTACGAAACACAAGCCGAAAACGCTGCAAAAGATGACGCGTTTTCCGAATGATTCGCTCGACGCGGCGCTGTGTCATGGCGATCTGCTGCTCCAGATCTGTGCGAACACCCAGGACACGGTGATCCACGCCCTGCGCGATATCATCAAGCACACGCCGGATCTGCTCAGCGTGCGCTGGAAGCGGGAAGGGTTTATCTCTGACCACGCGGCGCGCAGCCAGGGGAAAGAGACGCCGGTTAACCTGCTTGGATTCAAAGACGGGACGGCGAACCCGGACAGCCAGGATACGGTGCTGATGAAAAACGTGGTCTGGACCACGGCGGATCAAGGCGAACCGGCATGGGCGCTGGGCGGGACCTATCAGGCGGTGCGCATCATCCAGTTCCACGTCGAGTTCTGGGATCGTACGCCGCTGAAAGAGCAGCAAACTATCTTCGGTCGTGACAAGCAAAGCGGTGCTCCGCTGGGCATGAAGAATGAGCACGATGTGCCGGATTACGCCCGCGATCCTGATGGCGATACTATTGCGCTCGACAGCCATATTCGTCTGGCAAATCCGCGTACGCCAGAAACGCAGGCGAACCTGATGATGCGTCGTGGCTACAGCTATTCGCTGGGCGTAACCAACTCCGGGCAGCTCGATATGGGCCTGCTGTTCGTTTGCTATCAGCACGATCTGGAGAAGGGCTTTTTAACCGTGCAGAAGCGGTTGAACGGCGAGGCGCTCGAAGAGTACATAAAACCTATCGGTGGCGGCTTTTACTTTGCCCTGCCGGGTGTGCGCGACAGTAACGCATATCTCGCTCAAGGGCTGATCGAAGCCTGATAATCCTCCCCGCCAGCCGCGCGGGGAGATTATTTTTTCCTATGACCGCCCCTGTTATATTTCTGTCATATTTCTGTATGAGACTGAACTCAGCTGCAGGGCGAGTCTGAAAAAGTTGCGTTCAGGTAAAATAGTTGTTGCAATTGTGATAAATCCTGATGTACTTAATATAAGACAGCGGTAGTTCCCGGCAGTGATAACGATTCACTATGGAGATCGCGAATGGTTGGGTCCTGTTCTGGACATGGTAAACACAACAACCGCAGTACCCAGCGCGGAGGCTCTGACTCCGGCAGCGATTTCTTCACCACAAAATTCTCCTCCCCACTACCTCAACAAAACTTACCCGACGTGCAGAGCGGTGCGCATAGCCGTTCGGCATCGTCATTCCAAAAGGCAAGCAATGGCTTACAAGGAAGCCAAACTTCAGATGTTAGTTCAGATAATCGCGCTGCCAACGGCGCGTGTGATGAATACCAACAACTCAAGGTGCTATCCATGGGAAGACAAAAAGCAGTGATCAAAGCTCGTCGCGAAGCAAAACGTGTGCTGAGACGGGATTCACGTAGCCATAAACAGCGTGAAGAAGAATCGGTCACCTCGCTTGTGCAGATGAGTGGCGGCGTAGAAGCAATTGGCATGGCGCGGGACAGCCGTGATAATTCCCCAATTGCTGCCCGCAATGAGGCTCAGGCGCACTACCTGAATGCTATCGAGAGTAAACAGCTTATCTTCGCAACCGGTGAAGCGGGCTGCGGGAAGACGTGGATAAGTGCGGCCAAGGCGGCGGAGGCTCTGATCCATAAGGATGTGGACAGAATTATCGTTACCCGTCCGGTATTGCAGGCCGATGAAGATCTCGGCTTCTTGCCCGGCGATATGTCAGAGAAGTTTGCCCCGTATTTCCGGCCAGTCTATGACGTGCTGGTTAAACGCCTGGGTGCTTCCTTTATGCAGTACTGCCTGCGACCAGAGATTGGCAAGGTAGAAATCGCGCCGTTCGCCTATATGCGCGGACGTACATTTGAAAATGCGGTCGTCATTCTCGACGAGGCTCAGAACGTGACCGCTGCGCAAATGAAGATGTTTTTAACGCGCCTCGGGGAAAACGTGACCGTTATCGTCAACGGCGATATCACCCAGTGCGACCTGCCATCTGGCGTCAAATCGGGGCTGAGCGATGCGCTGGCACGTTTTGTGGAAGATGACATGGTTGGGGTGGTGCGTTTCAACAAAGATGACTGCGTACGTTCGGTCCTGTGCCAGCGTGCGCTGCTTGCCTACGACTGAATTGATTATTGATGACAAAGCCCGGGAAACCGGGCTTTGCTTTCTAAAGCGATAAACGACAGACGAAAAAAAAGCCCGCATTTTCATGCGAGCTCTTCTCTAAATATGGCGGTGAGAGAGGGGTTCGAACCCTCGATACGTTGCCGTATACACACTTTCCAGGCGTGCTCCTTCAGCCACTCGGACACCTCACCGTATTGTTTCGCTGCCTGACCTCTCGGGGGCAACGGGGCGCTACTATAGGGAGTTGCGCTAAAACGGTCAAGCAAATTTTATGCCTGAGTGGCTGTTCGGTTAAGCAATAATCACCTCTGCCGGTTTACGTTCAAATCTGGCCAAAACGACCGGAATTGAAATCGCGAATGGCGTCATTGATTTCCGTTTTGGTGTTCATCACGAACGGGCCGTAACCCACAATCGGCTCGTTTAACGGCTCGCCCGCCATCAGCAACACTTTCGCATCGCTGCTGGCCTCAAGATGCAGTTTTTCCCCGTTCTGGCTGAGAACCACCAGCTGAGCTTCACCGGCCTGGGTAGAACCGTTCACCGTGATGTTGCCTTCGACCACCACCAGCGCGGTGCTCCATCCGTCCGGCTGATTCAGGGACAAATGGCTCCCTTGCTGCAGGGCAATGTCCCACACATTCAGCGATGAGAAAGTATGCGCCGGGCCTTGATTATCGCCATAACGACCGGCAATGACGCGCAGCTCGCCGCTGTTATCCGGCAACGCAATGACCGGAATATCCTCTTTGGTGATGCTCTGATACCCCGGAGTGGCCATTTTGTCCTTCGCCGGAAGGTTGACCCACAGCTGCATCATTTTCAGCTCACCGCCCTGGCGGGTGAAGGATTCGGCGTGAAACTCTTCATGCAAAATGCCCGCGCCTGCGGTCATCCACTGCACGTCGCCGGGACCAATCACCCCGCCTTTGCCGGTTGAATCGCGATGCTCCACTTCGCCAGCGTAAACGATAGTGACGGTTTCAAAGCCACGATGTGGATGCTCACCCACGCCACGCTTCACGCCGTCACCGGGGAAAACGTGTGGGCCCGCATAGTCCAGCAGCAGAAAAGGGCTCAGTGCTTCGCCGTGAGTTTGATAAGAAAACATCGAACGTACCGGAAAGCCATCGCCAACCCAGTGGGAACGCGGTGCGGTGTAGACGCCAGTAACCTGTTTCATCTTTTCCTCCTGCTGTTCGGTTGATGTGTATTAGCTTATATTCGACGCTAATAACCCGGTAGAC
The DNA here is from genome assembly GCF_002922995.1 of Lelliottia sp. 7254-16. Lineage (NCBI taxonomy): Bacteria > Pseudomonadati > Pseudomonadota > Gammaproteobacteria > Enterobacterales > Enterobacteriaceae > Lelliottia > Lelliottia sp. 7254-16. The sequence goes on along the minus strand of NZ_PQVS01000003.1, from coordinate 7,983 downwards.
TGTTAAAATAATACTCAGTGTTCCATAAACAGAACGATGGAGGCGGGATGCAGGATCTCAATGATTTTGCGTGGTTTGTGAAAGTCGTGGATCACGGTGGGTTTGCGGCGGCCGGGCGGGCGCTGGATCAGCCGAAATCAAAACTAAGCCGACGAATTGCTCAACTAGAAGACAGTCTGGGCGTGCGATTAATACATCGCACCACGCGACAGTTTACGGTGACAGAGGTTGGACAAACATTTTATCAGCACTGCAAAGCGATGCTGGTGGAGGCGGAGGCGGCTCAGGAAGCGGTCGCGGCGCTACAGGCAGAACCGCGCGGCGTGGTACGGATAACGTGTCCGGTCACGCTCTTGCATGTCCATATCGGGCCGATGCTGGCCCAATTTATGGTGCGTTACCCAGGCGTGACGTTGCAGCTGGAAGCCACCAACCGCCGCGTCGATGTGGTGGCAGAGGGTATTGATGTCGCGATCCGCGTTCGCCCTCGTCCGTTTGACGACAGCGATCTGGTGCTGCGGGTTCTCGCCGATCGTGGACACTGCCTTGTGGCGAGCCCGCAGCTCATCGCGCGGCTGGGCAAACCGACTATGCCTGCCGAACTCAGCCAATGGCCTGGGTTGAGCATGGGGGAGGGCAAACAGCTTCACAAATGGGCATTGGCCGGGCCTGACGGGGCGAAAGCGGAGGTTCACTTTACGCCGCGTTTTATCACCACCGATATGCTGGCACTGCGTGAAGCCGCAACGGCAGGCGTGGGCGTAGTTCAGCTGCCTGTTTTAATGGTCAAGGAGCTGCTTGCGCGCGGGGAACTGGTCAGAGTCCTGAACGAGTGGGAGCCGCAAAGGGAAGTGATCCACGCGGTATATCCGTCGCGTCGCGGACTGCTACCTGCGGTACGTGCGCTGGTGGATTTTTTGGCCTCGGAATATGCGCGGATAATCGAAGAGTAATGACATTCATACAGACGAAAAAAAAGCCCGCATTTTCATGCGAGCTCTTCTTCAAATATGGCGGTGAGAGAGGGGTTCGAACCCTCGATACGTTGCCGTATACACACTTTCCAGGCGTGCTCCTTCAGCCACTCGGACACCTCACCGTATTGTCATCCCGTTGTTGCTGGGACGGGCGCTAATGTAAGTAAAAGGGGCACTGGCGTCAATCAACTTTTTCAGATATTTGGCGCGTTTAGACAAAGTTTCAGCAATGTGATTCCTGAATGTGCTGAAAGCGCTTTTTTTATCAACAACACAGTCGGCGGTTTATTTGTTATCCTGATAATCCTCTTGAAAACACCTAAAAATCATCGCAATAAAAAGGCAGGAGTCATTATGGATATCATCTTTTATCACCCTACGTTTGATACTTCTTACTGGATCAAAGCGCTGTCGGAAGCCATTCCCGGCGCGCGCGTTCGTGAGTGGAAGCGGGGCGATAACGAACACGCTGATTACGCTCTCGTCTGGCATCCGCCGGTGGAGATGTTGCAAGGGCGCAATCTGAAAGCGGTGTTTGCCCTCGGCGCGGGTGTGGATTCCATCCTGAGTAAGTTAAAAGCTCATCCAGAAATGTTGCCAGAACATATTCCCCTGTTCCGGCTCGAAGACACCGGTATGGGCCAGCAAATGCAGGAATACGCGGTGAGTCAGGTATTGCACTGGTTCCGCCGATTTGACGATTATCAGGCGCTCAAGCAGCAATCGCGCTGGGAGCCATTAGCCGATTATCAGCGCGAAGATTTTACCATCGGGCTGCTGGGCGCGGGCGTGCTGGGATCGAAAGTGGCGGAAGCGCTGGCCCCGTGGGGATTCCCGCTGCGCTGCTGGAGTCGTACGCGTAAAGCGTATCCTGGCGTAGAAAGCTTTGCCGGTCATGACGAACTGCCAGACTTCCTGAAGGGCACGCGCGTACTCATCAACCTGCTGCCGAACACGGCAGAGACGGTAGGGATTATCAATAAAGATGTGCTCAATCAGCTGGCGGATGGGAGCTATTTGATGAACCTGGCGCGCGGCATTCATCTGGTCGAAGCGGATCTGCTGTCGGTTCTGGAGAGCGGCAAGCTGAAAGGCGCGATGCTGGATGTCTACAGCCGTGAACCGCTGCCGGTGGAAAGCCCGCTGTGGGCGCATCCGCGTGTTGCTATGACCCCGCACGTGGCCGCTGTCACGCGTCCGGCGGAAGCGGTGGACTATATTGCCCGCACCATCGGCCTGCTTGAGCAGGGGAAACCCGCGACAGGGCAGGTCGATAGACAGCGCGGCTACTAACTACGGTAACCCGGCATTCGCCGGGTTTTTGCTAATAAACGCCGGGCAGACCTGCTATCCTTTGGGTAAAACACCAGAGGAGAGAGAGATGTATCCCGTAGACCTGCATATGCACACCGTCGCCAGCACCCACGCGTACAGCACCCTTCATGACTACATCGCGCAAGCCAAACTGAAAGGGATTAAGCTCTTTGCGATTACCGATCACGGTCCTGATATGGCAGATGCACCGCATTACTGGCACTTTGTGAATATGCGCATCTGGCCTCGTCTGGTGGAGGGGGTTGGGATTCTGCGTGGTATCGAAGCCAATATTAAAAATACGGACGGCGAGATCGACTGTACTGGCCCGATGCTCACCTCTCTGGATCTGATTATCGCCGGTTTTCATGAACCGGTATTTGCACCACAGGATAAAGAGACGAATACTCAGGCGATGATCGCGACGATTGCCAGCGGCAATGTCCACATCATTAGCCACCCTGGCAACCCGAAATTCCCGATCGACATTCAGGCGGTTGCGCAAGCGGCGGCGAAACATCGTGTGGCGCTTGAAATTAATAACTCCTCCTTTACTCACTCGCGTATTGGCAGCGAAGCCAACTGTCGTGCCGTCGCGGCAGCCGTACGTGACGCGGGCGGAATGGTCGCGCTGGGTTCTGATTCTCACACCGCGTTTACGCTGGGTGAATTTGGCGAGTGCCGGAAAGTGTTAGATGAGGTAGGGTTCCCGGAAGAGAGAATATTGAACGTCACACCGCGCCGGATGCTCGATTTCCTCGAATCGCGCGGCATGCCTGTTATCCCTGAATTTGCTGAACTTTAATATTGTAATGGAATAAAGAAATGAACGAGTTTTCAATCCTTTGCCGCGTACTGGGCACCCTGTATTATCGCCAGCCGCAAGATCCGCTGCTGGTGCCGCTCTTTACGCTGATTCGCGAAGGAAAGCTCGCGGACAACTGGCCGCTGGAGCAGGATGAGTTGTTGCAACGACTGCAAAATAGCTGCGATATGCAGCAGATTGCAGCGGATTACAACGCGCTGTTTGTGGGAGAAGAGGGCCGTGTTTCACCCTTCCGTTCATCATGGGAAGAGGGCGCGACAGAATCTGAAGTTCGCGCATTCCTGTCCGAGCGTGGAATGCCGTTGAGCGATGCGCCTGCCGATCATATTGGTACGCTGCTGCTGGCGGCGTCATGGATTGAAGACCATTCCGGCGAGGATGAAAGTGAAGCCCTGGAAACGCTGTTTGGTGATTACCTTCTGCCGTGGTGCGGCGCTTTCCTCGGCAAGATTGAAGCGCATGCCACATCTCCTTTCTGGCGCACGATGGCGCCATTAACCCGCGAAGCCATTTCCGCGATGTGGGATGAATTGCAGGAAGAGAACGAAGAGTGATTTGTATCACATTGTCAATGTAACGGTACATTTTAACTTGCATTAAATGTGCTCGTGATCTCATTTCAATGGCGCGTTTCTGATAAGATGCGCGCCATGAACATACTTCTTTCTATCGCCATTACGACAGGTATTCTCTCCGGAATTTGGGGATGGGTAGCCGTATCTTTGGGACTGCTCAGCTGGGCAGGTTTCCTTGGCTGTACCGCCTATTTCGCTTGCCCGCAGGGTGGCGTGAAAGGGCTGTTTATTTCCGGTTGCACCATGATGAGCGGCGTTGTCTGGGCATTGATAATCATGCACGGCAGCGCACTGGCGCCGCACCTGGAAATCGTCGGCTATATGATGACGGGTGTTGTGGCTTTTCTGATGTGTATTCAGGCAAAACACCTGTTGCTGTCGTTTGTTCCTGGAACCTTCATTGGCGCCTGTGCGACCTTTGCCGGGCAGGGCGACTGGAAAATGATTATTCCGTCGCTGCTGCTGGGGCTGGTGTTTGGCTACGCGATGAAGAACAGCGGGCTTTGGCTCGCGGCACGACGAGAGCGTTCGCAGAATCTCCCGGAATTAAGCAAATAAAAAAGCGAGGCCACAGAGCCTCGCTTTTTATTGGTGCGTTCAGAATCAGGATTCCGGAGGCACCGACATTTCACGGTATTTCACCAGGACTTCATTTTTCACGTCATTTTTATTTTGCAGATCCCACAGACCGCGATCGATACCGTCGTTAATCAGGAAAATAACCCCTGTTTCAATGGCCGACATCAGGCACATCATAACCGGCTCATTCGAGGTATATCCGATTTCGCCTTCCAGAAGACGCTGGTAGTCAATAAAGCGGAATACACCGGCCTGGACTTCATACGAGAGAATCGTTTTGCTGGTAGTGACCGAAGATAATACTTCACCGGTGCTTACGTTAACCACGCGCAGGTTGACGGCAATTTGGTCGAGCTGGTATTGCGTATCAGCCCCGATACCGAAATAACGCGCCCCGACACCGCCTGATTTCACATTACTTTCATAGCCGATAATCGACCCTTCAACCATTACGTTAGCAGCAACCAGCGATTGCAACGGTACGCGGTTGTTAACCTCAACCGTGCCATTCTCCTGCGCGGCACGAATGATTTTGCGCTCGTTCAGCAGGTTTTGCAGGCCCTGACGTTCAAGAGGAATAAACCAGCGAGAGTCCTTAAGCGCAGTCACCAGCATCGCGGTGGCACTCTGTGGAACCGCCGTCGAGAAGTTACTCGCCGGATACGGTTTAAACTGGCCGGTTTCATCCTGAATGTTGTAGACCGAAACAAAAATCTTACCAGTAGGAGAGGGCAGATGAGTCAGATCGCGATAGCTTTGCGCCCGAGGCATGAGTGTGGGCTTCGCGGCTTCTTTAGGTGGAGCAGTTAAACAACCGCTCAATAAGCACACTGCAACAAGTATCAGAAAGCGCTGCATGATTGTTGTCCTTATCTCGTTGTTGTTTAGAAATCAGTTGAATTGGTGGCGAGACCTGAAACCTGAATGGTGGAAGTTTTCCCCGTTTTCCGGTCGGTCACATTCAACTGCAGTTGCCCGTCTTTATTCGCAATATCGACAATAAAATCATTGGTCACCATGCGACCCGGTTTGCCGGTATTAATATTCGTTAATAAGCCACCTAATATTTGCGACTGAATAGCCTGAGTGAAGTTATCCAGTGCCGACGGTGTTTCTATACCGAGATCATCGTTATAACTGGGATCTTTGTAGGAGTTCTGAGCCTGGGCTTCATTGAGTAAAAAAGCCCCGTTGTTCGGATTGCCGCCAAAATTTGGGTTACGGAACTGGAAGGTCATATTCCCGGCCCAGCTTAACGGTGCAATCAACATTAGCGAAATAACTGTGTGTGCGAGACGCATTACAGCCTCCGGATCATATATAGCTAAAATTCATCTTTTGCTAAATCGCCAGTGCCTAACAGAGCTTTATCTATTTGCAGACGATTTACCGCTTCTTCAGTTTGTGCCAGTGCAAAACTGATGTTTTTGTCAAAGTCTCTTTTCGTGGGGAATAAAAAGGTCTGGTAAATAACGTCCTGATTAACCGTTATTGTTATCCAGCTTCCCCATCGAGCACTGGGTCGCTCATTGATCGTTAAGTTGCCAGGATAATCACTTTCCCATTTGTCGCTAAAAGCCCGATAAAAATCGTGGCCGATTGAGGAGACGGTGTGGTCAGTTAATAGTCCGGGAACTTCCACTTCAACAGCGTGAAGATTTCCGGCAGCAAGCAGAAAGCCGACTGCCGCTATCCAGCTCGACGTGCGTTTCATGTTGTTAACGCCTGAGGTTATCGTTTGCCCATGAAACAGCCTGAGTTCTGTTTTTAACAGCTATCTTCTTGAAAAGATTATAGAGATGAGTCTTCACTGTATTTTCGCTGATAAATAACGAACGGGCGATTTCAATATTTGAAGAACCAATGCGTAATTTATTCAGAATCTCTTTTTCGCGATGCGTCAGCAAAGCGGATTCTGAGCTGTTATAGCGATAATTTCCGGAGTGAGTGATGAGATAGCTGGCCAGCTTTTGTGAAAAGTAACACTCTCCACGTAAAATCCCTTGCAGCCCATCTACCACTCTCGTCTCGTCTTCAGTGACGTAAAAGACGCCATTGATATGCGGCCAGCTTTCAATATCCCGGAAGGGATACTCATCAGGTGTATTCAATAATAGCGCGCGGATATTATTGTTTTTCCTGCTTAAGTTATCTTGCCAGTAATGGATAAGCTTTTTATCAGCTTCCATCATATCGAAGAGAATAATGCTGCCAGGAGCAATATCATCATAAGAACGTTGAATATTATGCAATTTCCCGTTCAGTGACAGAGATTGCTTCAAATGCTGTAATAATGCTGTCGCTTGTAAAGAAGGCTTTGTGATCAACAATAATGTATGACCATGTAAACTATGGACTTCATTAAACATGATGAAACCCCACTTTTTTATAACACCCGGCAGTTGTCCCCCGATATATTCAAGGGGACCCCAGAAGTACTGACAGATGTTGCACTGCTGTGTGTAGAATCAGACCATAACCTCCAGCAGGAGGTAAATATGAAAAATAATTCGTACTGCTGATTTCAATCTAGCTATTACGATTTTTAAATCAAGTGTTAATGGTGTAACAAGATGTAAAAATCAATATTAATTTGTGAATTTAAGGGGCTGTGAATGTTTACGAATGATAAAAAAGTTGTACATGAGAATAATGCTGCACACATTTTAAAAATCATACAAATTATTTTAATTATTTGATTTAAATGGATATATGTTATTTGTAATTTGTTTATAACAGGTATGAGAACGATGAAATCTCTAAGACTTTGCCTGCTAAGTGAAAGCACTTAAGAAATCGAGTGAGTTGTGACGAGTGTGTCTGGTGTTGAACCTCGTTACTGTCAAAGTGCCGTCATTCAGGGGATGCACGCTCCCTGTTAAGCTGCGCAAGTGTAACCGTGAAATATTTTATAAAAAACTAACTTACGCTTCTGTCTGAGAATTTTGGCATTAATTAATACTTTGAGGTGATCGAGGGAATGAAAATAACACTCGCGGGTGAGATATTTAAATTGTTTCGATAGACATACTCTTCATCGTAACGCAGCGTTAACAAAAAACGAATCGCGTTAACACCGAGAAGTTTATTATTTCCAGGTCCAGGTGACAACATGAAAAACAAAACGTTATTTATGATGTTTACATTACTGGGTGCGCCTGGGTTATCAATCGCGGCAGGCCCGGATTTGGCAAATTCGGAATTTAACTTCGCGATTAATGAATTAAGCAAGTCTTCATATAATCAGGCAGCCATTATTGGTCAGCAGGGTTCAGGTAATAATGCTGAAGTTCGTCAGGGCGGGTCTAAATTACTGTCCGTTGTTTCTCAGGAAGGTGTAAACAACCGAGCGAAAGTTGATCAATCAGGGACTTATAACCTTGCTTATATCGATCAGGACGGCAACGGCAACGATGCGAGTATTAAGCAAGGGGCTTTTGGTAATACCGCGATGATTATCCAGAAAGGTTCGGGTAACAAAGCGAATATTACGCAGTATGGTACGCAAAAAACAGCAGTTGTAGTACAGAGACAGTCGCAAATGGCCATTCGCGTTATCCAACGCTGACTATTTCGACGACTTAAATCAATCCGATGGGGGTTTACGATGAAACTTTTCAAAGTGGCAGCAATTGCAGCAATCGTAGTTTCCGGTAGTGCTCTGGCTGGTGTGGTTCCACAATATGGTGGCGGCGGTGGTGGCGGTTGGGGT